>NZ_JAMZGH010000008.1:0-154176 GCF_024158805.1 Chromobacterium sp. S0633
GCGCGAAGCCGCTCCGCAGGCGCGGCCGCGGCAGGACCCGGCCTTGAGCCAGCCGACGCCGTCCGCGCCCAGCGCGCCGGAGCCGGCCCAGCCGGGCCTGACCTACCGCTTTCAGCGCTGGGGCGGCGAACACGCGGTGAACGTGCAGAGCCAGCCCGGCGGCGTGCTCAGCCTGCAGCCCTCGGACAGCCTGGTGCAACAGCGGCTGGGCGAGCAATGGCAGTCCGGCAATCCGCAGCAATGGCAGATGGCCCGCGACGACGGCCGCGAGCAGGGCCGGCAGCAGCCGCAGCGGGATGAGGAGGAGGACGCCTGATGCTGGCGCTCAGACAAATCGACGCGCGTGAACGCGCCTTGAGCCTTGCCGCCGCCGCCTGGCGGCGCCAGGGCTGGGACGCGACGCTGGAAACGCCGCCGCGCGGCGGCTTGTGGTTGTCGGTGGCCGATGCGGACCAGCGTTGGCAGGGCTGGCTGCAAGCGCGCGCCTGGCTGGAGAACGCCGCGCCGGAACTGGCGCGGTTGGCCTTGTCCGCCGGGGTGGAGGCGCAGGCGGCGCAATGGCTGGCGGCGGCGGAACGGCCGCTGACGCCGCCGATGCCGGAGCTGGCCTACCAGCGCTTGAGCCTGGGCGAGGCGGGGCCGGGCGACGCCTTGCCGCGCCAGCCGCTGCTGCGGGTGATGTGCGCCGAGGGGCCGCTGTGGCTGGAGCGCGCGCCGGCGTTCGAGGCCGGAGACGCGCCGGACCCGGCGCCCTTGTTGAGCTGGCCGCTGCGCTTCGTCATCGGCGACAGCCGCATCAGCCTGGGCTTGTTGCGCGGCGTGACGCGCGGCGACGTGCTGCTAATCCGCGAGCCGGCGGCGGCGGTGCGCTGCCACGACCGCGCGCTGGGCACTTATCAAACGTATGAGGAAGGAATCGTCATGGAATGGGATGAATCGCAACAGGCGGCGGAGCAGGAAGCGCCGGCGCGCGACATGGGACAGCTGCCGGTGGAGCTGGAATTCGTGCTGCACCGCGGGCGGGTGACGCTGACGGAGCTGCAGGACTTGTGCCGGGGCCAGTTGTTGAACCTGCCGGCGGACGTGGAGCGGCGGGTGGAAGTGCGCGCCAACGGCGCGCTGCTGGGACGCGGCGAACTGGTGCAGCTGGCCGGCCATCTGGGGGTGGAAGTGACGGAGTGGCTGGGCGGAGCCGCCGATGTCGAATGATATTTCGCTGATTGCGCTGCTGGCCTTCGCCACGCTGCTGCCTTTCCTGATCGCTTCCGGGACTTGCTTCATCAAGTTCTCCATCGTGTTCGTGATGGTGCGCAACGCGCTGGGCCTGCAGCAGGTGCCGTCCAATATGACGCTCAACGGCATTGCGTTGATGCTGTCGATGTTCGTGATGCTGCCGATCGCGCAGCAGGCCTACAGTCACTACCAGGAAGAACAGGTCAGCTTCAACAGCGTGGAATCGGTGAGCAACTTCGTCGAAAACGGCCTGGACGGTTATCGCGGCTATTTGCAGAAGTATTCCGATCCGGAACTGGTGAGTTTCTTTGAAAAAGCCCAGGCGCAGCGCACCGAGCGCGAAACCGGCAACGCGGCCGAGGACGAACAGCCGTCCCTCTTCGCCTTGCTGCCGGCCTATGCGCTCAGCGAGATCAAGAGCGCGTTCAAGATCGGCTTTTATCTCTACCTGCCCTTCGTGGTGGTGGATTTGGTGATCTCCAGCATCTTGCTGGCGCTGGGGATGATGATGATGAGCCCGGTGACGATTTCGGTGCCGATCAAGCTGGTGCTGTTCGTGGCGCTGGACGGCTGGACTTTGTTGTCGAAGGGCTTGGTGTTGCAGTACCTGGATTTGGCGACCTAGCCGGGCGGAGCAAACCGTCCCGCCACGGCATGGCGCTGCGTTTGGTTTTGCTTTCCGCGTCTCGGAGCGAATGGCTTTCATGGAGCGGGCGGAGTACCGCGCTGTCCATGCCGCCCGCCTCAACTTTGGAGTTTTGCTATGAATGATCTGGTGTTCGCCGGCAACAAGGCCTTGTACCTGGTGCTGCTGATGTCGGCCTGGCCCATCATCGTCGCCACCGCCATCGGCCTGCTGGTGGGCCTGTTCCAGACCGTGACCCAGTTGCAGGAACAGACGCTGCCCTTCGGCATCAAGCTGTTCGGCGTCAGCCTGTGCCTGTTCCTGTTGTCCGGCTGGTACGGCGAAACCCTGCTCGGCTTTGGCCGGGAGGTGATGCGCATGGCGCTGGCCCGGGGCTGAGGCGGATGCAGTTCGGCCTGTTCTTCGAAATCCACGGCTGGGTGGCCTCGGCCGCGCTCGGCTTCGCCCGCGTGGCGCCGGTGTTCTTCATCCTGCCCTTCCTGAACAGCAATGTGCTCAGCGGCGTGGTGCGCACCTCGGCCACCATGCTGGTGGCGCTGGGGCTGTGGCCGCATCCGGTGGAGGCGCTGCCGGCTTTTCAGGCGCTGCCCTTTATCGCGCTGATCGCGCGCGAGGCCGCGGTGGGCCTGCTGCTGGGCTGCCTGCTGGCCTGGCCGTTCTGGGTGTTCCACGCGCTGGGCAGCATCATAGACAACCAGCGCGGCGCGACGCTGAGCAGCAGCATAGACCCGGCCAACGGCGTGGACACTTCGGAATTGGCCAATATGTTCAATCTGTTCGCCGCCGCAGTCTATCTGCAAGGCGGCGGCATGAGCCTGATGCTGGACCTGTTCCGTCAGAGCTATCAGCTGTGCGACCCGCTGGGCGTGTGCGCGCCGGCCTTGCAGCCGACGCTGAGCCTGCTCAATCAGGTGATCAGCAAGGCGGTGGTGCTGGCCAGCCCGGTGGTGGCGGCCTTGCTGCTGTCCGAGGTGGTGCTGGGCCTGCTGTCGCGCTTCGCGCCGCAGATGAACGCCTTCGCGGTGTCGCTGACGGTGAAGAGCGCGGCGGCCTTGCTGATCATGTTGATGTATTTCGGCCCGGTGTTGCCCGACACGGTGATGCGGCTGGCCTTCCCGCCGACGGCGCTGCCCGGCTGGCTGAGCGCGCCGGTGCGCTGAGATGTCGAACAAGACCGAACAACCCACGCGCAAGCGCTTGCAGGACGCGGCCAAGAAAGGCCAGTCCTTCAAGAGCCGCGACCTGGTGGTGGCCTGCCTGACCCTGTGCGGCGTCGCCTATCTGGTGTCCTTCGGCTCGCTGGTGGAACTGATGGGCGCTTTCCGCCAGGTGATCGCCGGCGGCTTCCAGCAGGACATGCAGGGCTACGCCCAGGCGGTGGCCTGGCTGGGCATCAAGCTCTTGCTGCCCATCTTCTTGCTGTGCATCGTCGCCTCCGCCTTGCCCTCCCTGCTGCAAAGCGGCTTCGTGCTGGCCAGCGAGGCCTTGAAGCTCAATCTGGAGGCCTTGAACCCGGTCAACGGCTTCAAGAAGCTGTTCAGCCTGCGCACGGTGAAGGAGGCGGTGAAGGCCTTGCTTTACCTGGCCAGTTTCGTGGTGGCGGTGCTGGTGCTGTGGCACAAGCACAAGGCCCTGCTGTTCGCCCAGCTCAACGGCGACCCCATAGGCATGGCGGCGATCTGGCGCGAACTGCTGCTGGCGCTGGTGCTGACCTGCCTGGGCTGCATCGTCGCGGTGCTGGTGCTGGACGCCATCGCCGAGTACTTCCTGTTCATGAAGGATATGAAGATGGACAAGCAGGAGGTCAAACGCGAGATGAAGGAGCAGGAGGGCAATCCGGAGATCAAGTCTCGCCGCCGCGAGGCGCATATGGAGATCCTGTCCGAGCAGGTGAAGTCCGACATCGAAAACTCGCGCCTGATCGTGGCCAACCCCACCCATATCGCCGTCGGCATCTATTTCAAGCCCGAGCTGCTGCCCATCCCCTTCATCTCGGTGATGGAGACCAATCAGCGCGCGCTGGCGGTGCGGGCCTATGCGGAAAAAGTGGGCGTGCCGGTGGTGCGCGACATCCCGCTGGCGCGGCGCATTTTCGCCAGCCACCGCCGTTATTCCCTGGTCAGCCTGGACGAGGTGGAGGAAGTGCTGCGCTTGCTGATGTGGCTGGAGCAGGTGGAAAACGCCGGAGCGCAGGCGTCGGAGCCGGAGCCGGAGCCATCGAGGCTAGCGGCGGAGCAACAGGGGAAGGACGCGAACGCCACCAAGCCCGCCTCTGTGGATAAACAAAACGACCAGGAAGGCTGAGCGCATAGACGTGGCCCAAGAGCCTTCCCGCCCGCCGGGAAGGTCCGGCAACGCCAATCTTTCCCCGCGCGGCGGCGGCCTCAAAACCCGCAAGGCCATATTGAACACGCCCGGATAGCCGATGCGCCGTCGCCATGAGCGATTCCTGAATGTTTCCCCCCGCCGACCGCTGTTAAATGACAGCGACGACGGTCATTTCACACCCAAGACAACCGTCGTCTCTAGCCAGCTCTGCCGGGTTGGTGACAGCGACTAGGAGAAGTTTGATGAACCCTGAAGACAGTGTCAGCGACGACCGCCTGGCAGAGATGGTCTGGGAAGCGGTAAGCGCGGGCGCCACCCTGAAAGACGTGCACGGCATTCCGCCGGACATGATGGAAGGCCTGTACGCCCACGCTTACGATTTTTACAACAAGGGAAGGCTCGACGAGGCGGAAACCTTCTTCCGCTTTCTGTGCATCTACGACTTCTACAACCCCGACTACATCATGGGGCTGGCCGCCGTGTGCCAGCTCAAGAAACAGTTCCAGAAGGCCGCTGATCTGTACGCGGTGGCCTTCGCCCTGAGCAAGAACGACTACCGGCCGGTGTTCTTCACCGGGCAGTGCCAGCTGTTCATGCGCAAGGCGGCCAAGGCCAGGCAGTGTTTCGAGCTGGTGTGCGAACAAAGCGACGACGAGTCGCTGCGCGCCAAGGCCCAAGTGTATCTGGACAGTTTGCAGGAGACGGAGGCCGAGCAATCCCGTCAGCAGGAAAAGGAGCAAGCATGAGCGGTAACACTATCGGTCAAAGCTTCAATCTTGACAGTGCCAAGCTGGCGAAAGCGCTATCGGGTAACACCCAGGCGAGCGAGAAATTCGTCGACGCCGCGCAGAAGTCGGCGCAAGCGCTGTTCACGATGCGCGTCAGCGACGACGCCGGCGCCGCCAAGCCGCGCAGCGACTTGAACACGCCGCCGCTGACCCAGCCCACGGCCAAGGCCAAGGAAGAGCTGGACGGCGCGGGCAAGCTGACGCTGCTGCTGGGACAGTTGATGTCCTTGCTGGGCAATGTCTCGCTGTCGCAGCTGGAAAGCCGCATCGCCACCTGGCGCGCGATGATGGAAGCGCAAGTGGCGATGGGCGAGAAACTGTCCAAAGAGTTCCAGGACGCGTTCAAGGCGGCGAGCGAAGCCACCGAGGCGTTGAAAGACGCGGTGGGCAACTACGACAGCGCCAAACAGGCCGCGGACGCCGCCCAGAAGAAAGCCGATGCGGCCCTGGCCAAGCTGAACGGCATGTCGCCGGACGATCCGGGTTACGCCGACGCCCAGGCCGCCAGCCAGCAAGCCTCCGGCGAAGCCGCGCAAGCCAAGCAGAAAGCCGACAAGGCGTTCGAGGTGGCGGAAAAGGCCCGCGTGGTGGCGGTGGAAAAGGGCAAGATCGCCGATGATCTGGCCGGCAAGGTGCAAGGCGCCAATGTGGGCGGCGATGTCGCGCGCAAAACCGGCGAGGACAACCTGTCCAATGTGGCCAAGCTGACCATGTTGATGGCGATGTTCGTCGAGCTGGTGGGCAAGAACAGCGAAGAAAGTCTGAAAAACGATCTGGCATTGTTCCAGGCCTTGCAGGAAGGCCGCCAGAAGGAAATGGACAAAAAATCCGCCGAGTACCAGGAAGAAGTGCGCAAGGCGGAAGAACTCAATCGCACCATGGGGTGCATTGGCAAGATTCTAGGCGCGTTGCTGACCGTGGTCAGCGTCGTGGCCGCAGCATTCACCGGCGGCGCCAGCCTGGCGCTGGCCGCGGTGGGCGTCGCGCTGATGGTGGCGGACGAGGTGGTCAAGGCCACCACCGGGGTGTCTTTCATGGAAGAGGCGTTGAAGCCCTTGATGGACAAGGTGCTCAAACCCTTGATGGACCTGATAGGCAAAGCCATTACCAAGGCGCTGGAAAGCATGGGGGTGGACAAGAAGACCGCCGAGCTGGCCGGCTCCATCATCGGCGCGGTGCTGGCCGCGGTGGCCATGGTCGCGGTGATGGTGGTGGTGGCCGTGGTGGGCAAGGGCGCCGCCAGCAAGCTGGGCGGCGCGCTCAGCAAGCTGATGGGCGACGCCATCAAGAAGATGGTGCCCAATGTGCTGAAGGAACTGGCCAAGAACGGCAGCAAGATGTTGACCCAGGGCTTCCAGCGCCTGGCCAACAGCCTGGGTCTGCGCACCGATGCCGCCTCCAAACAGCTGATGGCCAACACCCTCAACCGCGTGGTGGTGGGCGGGGAAGTGGCGCAAGCCACCACCCAGGCCGGCGGCAATGTGGCGCAGGGCGTGTTCATGAAGAACGCCAGCGACGCGCTGGCCGACTTCACCCTGGCGCGCGCCGCGATGGATCAGATCGAGCAATGGCTGAAGCAGGCGGTGGAAGCCTTCGCCAACACTCAGAAAATTACTCAGGAACTGACCACGATGATGTCTTCCGCGCTGCAGCAGAACGCTGAAGCCGGCCGCTTCGTACTGCGTCAGAGCCACGCTTGAGTCAGGAGAAAATAGCATGCTGAACACTATCAACACCACGTCCGTCCATACTCTTTTCCCCGCTACGGCGGAATCCGGCGCGGCCGATAAATCGCTGGCGGCCAAGTCGCTGGTGGACATCAAGGACATCCTGCCCATCCTGAACAGCGCCGGCCGCGACGGCAAGGCGCTGGCCGAGGTGATGAGCGGGCCGGAACTGCGTCCGCCGTCCGCCGAAGTGAGCAAGCAGGTGACCGACGGCCTGAAGGCCTATCTGAGCGAAAAAGCCAAGGACCCGGAGTTTGTTCAGGATCTGGGCGCGGTGTATCAGAAGGTCGAATCCGGCGTGAACAAGCTGATGAACGACAAGGTCAAGGAACAGGCAGAACAGGGTAAATCCTTCGACATCAGCGGCATGGCGCCCAGCGGGGTGGCGCTGCTGGTGGCCGCCATCGTCTTGATGTCGGCGCTGCGCACCGCCGACAACGCTTTAAGCACCAAGTTGTCGCTGGTCAGCTTCGACGCCACCAAGGCCACCGCCGCCTCCATGGTGCGCGAAGGCATCGCCAACCTGTCCAGCAGTATTGCTCAGGGCGTGGGCCAGATGGCCATTACCGGCGTCGGAGCCAAGAAGAGCTTGAACGGCCTCAACGCCGAACGCGGCGCATTGAAGAACAACGCGCCCAAGTTGGCCAAGGCCGGCGACGAGAGTCGCAATATCCAAACCACGCTGAACCGTCAGAACACGGTCAAGCTGGGCACGGAGCCCGACAGCCTGAAGCATGTGGGCCTGAAGTCGCAGCCGGGCGCGGCCAAGTTGGGCGCAGGCGAGCCGGGCACGCAGTCCAACGCCGCAGGCAGCGTGGCGGACGGCATGGCCGGTGACAAGATCGGTTTGAAGTCCAGCAACCAGAACCTGGGCAAGCCGCATGAAACCGCCTTGGGCAGTGCCAGCGAGGACTTGTCGGTGAAGAGCTCGATCGAGCAGCAAACGATGGACGACACCAAGCTCAAGGCTCAGGCCAAGCAAACCACCGGTCGGGCCATCATGGACAGCTCGTCCGCGGCCAGCAATATCGCCGGCGGCTCTGGCCGCTACGCCTCCACGCTGGAGCAGTCCGAGCAGCAGATCAGCCAGGCTTCCAGCCGCGTGGCCAATACCGCCTCCGAGGAAACCCGCGAGAGCAGCCGCAAGTCCGACAGCTTCATCCAGGAGCTGCTGCGCACCTTGGACAGCATCAGCCAATCCAAGAGCGCGGCCATGGGGGCTGTGGCCGGCAACATCCGCGCCTGATCCGCTAGCCCGGAACCGGGCGGCGCCGTCCCTGGCGCCGCCCGCCGGCCCGGCCATCCCGGTCGGGCCGGCCTTCCACACCATTCATTCCGCCAGCGCCTTGGCGCCTGCCTCGGCGCTGGCCATGCAGGGGAATTCCCATGAACGGCATTCAAACCACATCCTCCTTGCCGCTGACGCTGCCGCAAACGACGGAAACCCCGGCCGCCGCGCCGCGAGCCGATACCGGCGGCGTCGCCGTTGAAACCCGCGCCGCCGCGCCGCAAGGGCCGGAGCTGTCCGCGCTCAATACCGCTCAGAACAAGGCCGACGCGTTGCGCCAGGCCAACGAGGCCGCCCGCCGCACCGTCGAAGGGCAGACCACCTATGAAAGCAAGCTGGCGGACCAGCGCTGGCAGGCGGCGATTGCCGGCGGCGAGCAGCCGGCGGCCGAGCGGCTTAATTTCCAGCGCGGCGCGTTGACGCGGGCGCAGGACCAGGCCCGCGACATGCAGACGCTGAATACTCAGCAACTCAAAAGCAGTCTGGGCGCTTTGGCGCAAAGCGGCTATGTGATGTCCGCCGAGCAAAAGTCGACGCTGCAGGCGGATATCGCCGACGTGTTCGCCGACGCTCCGCCCACAGCGCGGGAATTTGCCGCGCCGATGTTGTACACGGCGCCGGGCGCGGCCAAGGACATGATTTCCGACCGCGAATTGTGGGAAATGATCAGCAAGGCCATCGGCGACATCAAGGACGGCTATCTGGGCGTGTACGAAAACGTGGTGGCCCAGTACACCGAGTTCTACAAGGCGTTCAGCGACATCCTGTCGCAGATGGCGAACTGGATCAAACCCGGCGGCGACGGCAACAAGGTCAAGCTGGACGTCGATGCGCTCAAGGCCGCGCTGCAGAAGCTGAAATCGGATTTCTCCCTGCCCAAGAAAGCGGCGGTGCTTTTCCCCTCGCAGGATAAATCGGCGGATCCGATCAAGGGCGGCAGCGAAGAGGACGCCAGGAAGTGGGCCAAGGAGATGGGTTTGCCGGATTCCTGCGTCCAGAAGTCGGCGGACGGCAAATGGGTGGTGGTGATCGACATGACGCCGGTCGACACCATGATCCGCGACGTTGGCGCCTTGGGCAGTGGCTCGGCGGTGGAAATGGACAACGCCAAATTCCAGGCCTGGCAGTCCGGTTTCAAGGCGCAGGAAGAAAACCTGAAAAACACCCTGCAGACGCTGACCCAGAAATACAGCAACGCCAATTCGCTGTACGACAACCTGGTCAAGGTGCTCAGCAGTACCATCAGCAGCTGCACGGAAACCGCCAAGTCCTTCCTGCAAGGCTAAGCAGCGGTTTGACGCTTGAGGCCGGGCGCGCCGACGCCCCTGTCCTCAGCTTGTCGTTAACCGTCATCAACATTTTAGAACCTGTTCATGAACTGCTGCGCTGTGGCGATACGGCGTTAAAAACAAGCTCAAAATGCTCATGTACACGAGTACATTCCGCTTTTTCGCTCGTTTTCGCCTTGTCTCGCTCTTGCTCGCAAGATCGTGAACAGGCTCTTAGGAGAGCAACATGCCGGGACTTTCCGGATTATCACGCGCCCATTCCTGCCCGGACCTGTCCGCGCTGCTGAATGGACCGGCGCGGCCGGCCAGCGCCTTGGCGCGACGGCTGAGCGAGGCGCGCAGCAGCGACGCCGCGCCGCCGCGTCGCCACTCGCTGGCGGATCTGGCCAGCTACAAGGCGGACTACAGCCGCGACAGCGTGGCGGCCTTGTTCGCCGCCTCGTCGCAGTCTCAGCGTCTGGGCGAGCTGTATCAGGAGTCGCCCAACCGCTACGCCAAGCTGGAAATCGCCGAATTCGCCAAGGTCTACAGCCAGTTGAGCCGGCAGGAGGGCCTGAGCGAACAGGCGCGCCAAACGCTGGACGGGCTGGCGCAGCAGTACACCGACAAGATATTGAAGGACGGCCTGGGCGAAAAATCCGCTTTTGGCCCGTGGACGCCGAGAACCGACAAGCACTATCAGCAGCGCAGCAAGCTGGAGCACAAGCTGGCCGCCATGATGGAGCGTCAATGTCCGGGCGGCGTGTTGCAGCTGGGCAATGACTTCATGCGTCGCGAGGTGGTGCCTTTCATCCTGTCCCGCGTCGAGTCCCACTTGGGGCGTCAGCTGGACGAGAGCACCTGCCAGCGTCTGACCGAACTGGTGGACAGCGCGGCGATGAAGGCTTTTGAAGAACTGCGGCAGCGGCGCGGCGAGTTGATAGAGCAGCGCGGCGTCAGCGTGGGCACGCTGGCGCGCGACCTTGACACTGTCGCCATCCTGCCGCAATTGCTGCGCAGCCTGCTGGAGGGCTTGGGCCAGGGCCCGAAAGACCCGGAACGGCCGGAGCCGGTCCGCGCCGATCAGCCCGATCCCGGCCCGGGCCCTCAACCAGGCCCGACCGAGCCGGGGGGCGCGCAGCAGCCGATGGTGGTGAATAACTACTACACCACCAATAACGATAATCGTCAGGACAATCGTCAGGACAACCGGCGTTGGGACAAGCGCGGCGACATGTATCTGGGCGATGTGAACAAGGGCAACCGCCATCAAGGCGGAGCGCCCTCGCGCCTGGTGACGTCCTTGCGCATGCCGGCGCCGCAAGTCGCCCGCAGCCAGGACTTGCCCAAGCCGCAGCAGGCCACCGTGTCGGAAACGCGTCATCCCTTGCTGAACGCGGCCAGCCAGGTAACGGGCGCCTTGTCCGAGCTGATGAACACGGCGCTGGGCGAGGAAACGCTGACGGCGCCCACGCCCGGCGCGGCGCAAGCCGGCAAGCTGGAAGCGACCGCGCGTCAGGCGCGGATCAGCCAGCCGGCCGCATCGCAATCCGCAATCCTGGGAGGCGCGCCGTCCGGCGTGGAGCAGGGCACGCAGACCGATGGCGGCCAGACTTTGCATCACGCGGCCAGCCAGGTGATGGAGGCGATGTCCGAGCTGATGGGCACGGCGCTGGGCGAGGAAACGCTGACGGCGCCCACGCCCGGCGCGGCGCAGGCGGGCAAGCTGGAGGCGACGGCGCGTCAGGCGCGGCTCAGCCAGCCGGCCACGCCGCAGTCCGCGACTCTCGGCGGCGTGCCGTCCGGCGTGGAACAGGGCACGCAGACCGATGCCGGCCAGGCTTTGCGCGACGCGGCCAGCCAGGTGTCGACGGCCATGTCCGAGCTGATGAACACGGCCTTGGGCGAGGAAACGCTGGCGACGCCCATTCCCGGCGCGGCGCAAGCGGGCAAGCTGGAGGCGACGGCGCGTCAGGCGCGGCTCGACGCGGCAGCCCAGCCGCAAACCGCCAGCCTAGGCGGGGAGTTCGCCGAGCTGGCCTTCCGCGGCGGCCCGCTACGCAATCTGCCTAGCCAGGCCTATCTGCGCAGCCAGATCTTCCATTCGACCTTGGACGGCCATGCCGCCGGCCGGGAGCTGATCAAGGCGCTGCGCGACGCGCTGGAGCCCGACGCGGCGCAGCCCTTCGCGCAACGGCGCGAGTTCGAAGCCTTGCGCAACCGGATGTTGCCCAGCGGCCGCGCGCAGCAGGACGATTTGCTGCAGCAATTCGCCGACGGCGCGCCGGAAACGCTGGCCGCCGACGCGCGCCGGCTGGGCGGGGTGCTGGCCGAGCACCCCGGCCTGGAGCGTCAGCGCCAGGCGCTGGGCGGTTTTGCGCAAACCCTGATCCGGGAAACCAATTTGCTGCCGCCGGGCGGACGCGCCAATCCCTTGTTGGGCGAGTTTCTGAGCGGCTTGGGTCTTCAGCCGCGCAACACGCCGGCGGCGGATGCCGGCGCTCGTCTGCATCAGGCCGCGCGCGAGGTAGCCGACGGCTTGTCCCAGGTGCTGGACACCGCGGCCGGCCGGCGCGTGGAAGGCGAGTTGCGGGCCGAACGCGTCGATATCCAGCAAGCGGCCAGCACGCCGTTGGACCAAGCGGTTCGCTTGTCGGCCGGAGACGCGCCGGCCGCCGATGCCGGCTCGAGTCTGCATCAGGCCGCGCGACAGGTGGCGGATGGCTTATCCCAAGTCTTGAACGCCGCCGCCGGCCAGAGCGCGGCCGGCGAACCGGAGGCCAATGGACAAGCGTCTCAGCTTGGCCGCGCGCCGACGGCGGACGCGGCTCAGGCGGCTGAAGGGGCCGGAGGCTTCGGCGGGCTCAAGTTCCGCGACGGCAACCTGTACACGCTGCCGACCCAGGCTTATCTGCGTAGCCGCGCTTTCGCGCTCGACGCCGGCAGCGAGCTGATCCGCGCGGTGCGCGGCGCCTTGGAGCCCGACGCGACGCAGCCCTTCGCGCAACGACGCGAGTTTGAAGCGTTGCGCAACCGCGTGTTGCCGGGCAACAGCACCCAGCAGAGCGGCGTGCTGAAGGACTTCGCCGACGGCAAGGCGGGCACGCTGGGCGACGATGCCGCGCAGTTGCGGCAAGTGCTGGCCGAGCATCCGGGTTTGGAGCGACAGCGCCAGGCGCTGAGCAGCTTCGCGCGCACCTTGATCCGCGAGGCCAATCTATTGCCGCGCGGCAAGCCGGCCAACCCGCTGGTCACGGCGTTGCTCAGCGGGCTGAGCATAGACGCGGCCGCGGAGGCGCGGCGCGGCGAAGCCTTGAGCTCGTCTTCGGGCGTCACCCTGACCACCGACGGCCTGCATCTCGATCCCAACCGCATCCGGGAGCGCAACCGTGGCAATCAGTCTTGAGCAACAAGTGGTGGCGGTGATGGCCTGCTGTTTATCGGTGGAGGAGTCCAAGCTGCAGCCGCAGGCGCGGCTGGTGGACGAGTTGTACGCGGACTCGATGGAGCTGCTGGACATGGTGCTCTTGCTGAACGATGAGTTCGGCATCGAGATCGGAGTCGACGACATCGTCGACATCAAGACCGTGGCCCATGTCTGCCAGGTGGTGGAGCGGCAGCTGGCGGGGCGCCTCGCTCAGTCGCCGCTCGGCTCCGCTTGCGGCAGCGCCGCCTCCAGCGCCTGAAGCAGGTCTTGCAGCCGGGCGGCGTCCGGCTGCGGCTGGCGCAGCGCGGTCTGCATGTCCGCCGCCAGCGCCGGCAGGCGCGGCAGGCCGGCGCTGAGCGCCACGCCGTGCAGGCGGTGCGCGTAGTGTTCCGCCTGCGGCCAGTCCCGCGCCAGCAAGGCCTGGCGCAAGGCGGCGGCGTCGGCGTCGCAGCTGTGGCTTAGCAACTGCGTCAGCTCGCCGTCGGGCGGGACCGGCGCGGCCGGCGCCGGGCCGGGGCGGTGATCCAGCCACAGCGTCATGATCTGTTCCAGCTGGGCCAGCCGCAAGGGCTTGGTCAGGCAGCTGTCTATGCCGCTGTCCAGGCAACGCTGCTGGTGTTCTATGCCGGTGGTGGCCGAGATGGCGATGATGGGCAGATAGGGCTGCCACTGCAAGGCCGGGTGGCGGCGCAGCCGCAGCGCCAGTTGATAGCCGCTGATGCCGGGCAGATTGCAGTCCAGCAGCGCCATGGCGAAGCGCTGGCCCTGATCCAGCAAGCCCAGCGCGGCGGCGCCGTTGTCCGCCGTCACCGCGCGGTAGCCCAGTTGCAGCAGCTGCTGGGCGATGATGAAGCGATTGGCCGGCTGGTCCTCCACCACCAGGATGGGATCGCAGGCTTCCTTGAGGGCGGCCGGCGGGCTGGCGACGTCCGGCTCGGCGGCCGCTGCCGGCTCGGCCGGCGCATGGCGCACCGGCAGCCACAAGGTCACCGTGGTGCCTTGTTCCGGCTGGCTGTCCAGCGCGATGCGGCCGGACATCAGCTCCACCAGTTGCCGGCAGATCAACAAGCCCAGCCCGGTGCCGCCGTAGCGTTGCTGGGTATGGTCCGCCTGCGCGTATTCGTGAAACAAGCGGGCCTGCTGTTCCGGCGCGATGCCGATGCCGGTGTCGCTGACCTGGACGCAGAGCAGCGCCCGCTCTTCCTCTATTTCCTGTAGTTCCAATCGCAGACACACCTCGCCCTGGCGGGTGAACTTGACCGCGTTGCTGAGCAGATTGCTCAGGATCTGGCGCAGGCGCACCGGGTCCAGCACCAGCAGGCGGCCGCACAGGCCAAGCAGCTCCAGCCGCAGTTCCAGCCCTTTCTTTTCCGCGCAGGCGCGGTAGATCGCCGCCACGCCGCTGGACAGCGCCGCCGCGTCGGTGGCCAGCGGCTCCAGCCGCAGCCGCCTGGCGTTGAGCTTGGACACGTCCAGCACATTGTCCAGCAGCTCCAGCAAATTCACCGCCGAGGCGTTGGCCAGCGCCGCCAGCTCGCGTTCGCGCGGCGGCAGCTCGGCCTGGCGCAGCAGCTCCACCGAGGCCAGCACCGCGTTCATCGGCGTGCGGATTTCATGGCTCATCACCGCCAGAAAGGTGGATTTTTCCGCCTCGCTGCGCTGGGCGGCGCGGCGTGCGGCGTGGGCGCGCTGGGCGAACAGCAGCAGCAAGAGCAGCACCAGGCCGACGCCGGACAGCTCCAGCGCGTAATAACGGGCGATGGAGCGCCAGGACGGCGCGCCGTAGTCGGTGGTCTGCAACCAGTCTTCCAGCATGTGCTGGGTGTCGTCCGCGGTCAGCCGCGCCAGCGAGCCGTTGATGATGGACAGCAGTTGCGGCTGGTCCTTGTTCACCGCCATCGACACCAGTCTGGGCATTTCGCTGACGCTGCCGGCGATGCGCAGCGAGCCGTAATAACGGCGGCGGATCACGGACTGCATCACCGCGTCCAGCCCCACCGCGGCGTAGGCCTTGCCGTCCGCCACCGCGTCCAGCGCCGCCAGCGGCGTGGGCGTGGCCACGATGTCCACCGCGGGAAAGTTTTCGCGCAGGAAGTATTCGTAAGGGTCGCCGCTTTCCACCGCGATGGTCTTGTTGGCCAGCTTGGAGGTGTTGAACACGATGGGCTTGTCCGGCTGGGTGACCAGCACGGTGCTGCCGGAAAAATAGGGGTCGCTGAAGCGGATGCGCCGGCCCACCTCCGGCGGAATCAGGCCGGAGGACAGCGCGGTGAGCAGATCGATGCGGCCGCTCAGCATCATGTCCACCGCCTGCTGGCGGTTGGCCACCGGCACCAGCTCGAAGCGCAGGCCGCTGATCTCGGAAATGCGGTTCAGATAAGCCTGGGTCAGGCCGCGGTGCTCGCCGTCCTCCATGTATTCGATAGGCCAGCCGTGGGGGTCTATCGCGTAGCGTACCACCGGGTGCTTGGCCAGCCAGGCGCGTTCCGCCGGCTTGAAGCCGGCGTGGCTCAGACCGGACAGGCAGAAGGCCGGCAGCAGACAGGAGAGCAGAAAGGAGCGCGCGCGCATGGCGTCAGTGGCTGGCCAGCCGGCTTTGCAGCTGGAACAGCTCGTTGTCGCTGCGCAGGCCCAGCTTTTTCAGCGCGGACTGCTTCTGATTGCTGATGGTCTTGATGCTGCGCGAGAACTTGACGGCGATATCGCTGACCGTCATGCCGTCCAGGCAGCAGCGCAGCACCTCGCGTTCGCGCGGGGACAGTTCCGGATGGTCCAGCAAGCTGCGCAACATGGCTTTTTGCGGCGCCGGCAGGTTGGCGCAGCTTTCGTTCAGCGCGGCGCTCATGTCCGGGCTCAGATAGCTGTGGCCGTCGGCCAGCAGGCGGATGGCGGCCACCAGTTCGTCCAGGCTCTGCTCCTTGCCGATGAAGCCGTGAGCGCCGCAGCGCAGCGCCAGCGCCACCGTGGCCGGGGTGTAATAGGCCGACATCACCAGGATGCGCACGCGGGCGAAGCGCCGGCGCAGGCCGCGGATCAGGCTGAAACCGTCGATGTCGCCGGGGCTGAGCGCGTAGTCGGTGACCACGACGTCGACGCCGTCGTGCTGCTTCAGATGCTGAATCAGCGGCGCGCTGCTGGTGAACTGTCCGGTTACGTTCAAGTCGGTTTCATCGGCCAGGAGGCCGGCCAGGCTGTTCAGCACCATCAGGTGATCGTCCAGCAAGGTGATCTGTATCGGCTGGCTCCGCAATGATTTGGCATCAGGCATATGAGTATCCCAACAGATGGCGGCGCGGCTGCGCCTTGCGCCATGGTTATGTCTCTGAACCTGTGTATTCTGTTGCGCGGGCGGCGGCTCCGGTTTCGCTTCGGCCTCAGGCTTGGTATAGGCCATTACGCAAAGGTTTGGCGGCAGGGAGCGCTTGCGCCGCCGGTCTGGCCGGCTGAGGGAACGGAGGGTGGAATGGCGGGACGGGCCAGGCGCTGCTGCGCGGCCGGCGTCGCCTGCGGCGGGGCCGGAGGCGAAAGCGTGCGCATTCGTGATCTCGTTCCCCGGATTGTTAAAGACAGCCAGCAGGCCATTATTCCGCGCCGGCTGCGCCTTGTGAAGCGATTTCGGCGACGGACGGCGACGCTTAGCGCGCTGGCATGAGGCCGGCGGCGAGGCGCCGCCGCCGGCGCGATGGCGTGTATCGGTTCTTAGAAGGCGTTTACGCTCTCGCGAGCGAGAGCGAGGCAAGGCGAAAACGAGCGAAAAAGCGGAATGTACTTGTGGTACATGGGCATTTTGAGCTCGTCCTCACCGTGCAACGCTTCACGACGCGCAGCGGATCGCAAACCGGTTCTTAGAAACCCGAGAGCACGATCTTGCCCTTGGCCCGGTTGCTCTCCAGCAAGGCGTGGGCGCGTTTCAGATTGGCGGCGTCGACGCGGCCGAAGCGCTCGGCCACCGTGCTGCGGATCAGGCCGGCGTCCACCAGCTCGGCCAGCCGGTTCAGCAGGCGGTGCTGCTCAATCTGATCGTCGGTGCGGAACAGCGAACGGGTGTACATGAACTCCCAGTGCAGCGACACGCTCTTGCGCTTCAGCTCGCGCACGTCCAGGGCCGCCGGATCGTCGATCAGCGCCAGCTTGCCCTGCGGCGCGATGGCGGCGGCGATCTCCTTGAAGTGGGCGTCGGTCTGGTTCAGGCTGGCCACGTAATCGACGCTGGGGTAGCCGATGCGCTTGAGCTCCTCGCTCAGCGGGAGGCGGTGGTCGATCACATGGTGAGCGCCCAGCTCCTTGACCCAGGCCTGGGTTTCCGGCCGCGAGGCGGTGGCGATCACGGTCAGCCCGGTCAGCTGGCGCGCCAGCTGCACCAGGATGGAGCCGACGCCTCCGGCCGCGCCCACCACCAGCAGGCTCCGGCCGCTGGGCGCGCGGTTGTCCAGCACTTGCAGCCGGTCGAACAACAGTTCCCAGGCGGTGATGGCGGTCAGCGGCAGGGCGGCGGCCTGTTCGAAGTCCAGGCTGTGCGGCATGCGGCCGACGATGCGCTCGTCCACCGCGTGCAATTCGCTATTGGCGCCGGGGCGGTGCAGCGCGCCGGCGTACCACACCTTGTCGCCGGGTTGGAACAGGCTGACCTTGTCGCCCACTGCGCGCACCACGCCGGCGACGTCCCAGCCCAGCACCTTGGGCTGGCCGGCTTCCGGCGCCGCGCCGGCGCGCACCTTGGTGTCCACCGGGTTCACTGAAACGGCTTTGACCTCCACCAACAGGTCGTGCTCGCCGATGGCGGGCTCGGGCAGCTGCACGTCCTGCAGCGATTCCGGGTGCTCGATCGGCAGATTCTGGTAATAGGCGACGGCTTTCATCTTGGTATGCTCCATAGCGTGTGGGCCGATAAGAGTCTGTTCAAAGTCTCGCGAGCAAGAGCGAGACAAGGCGAAAACGAGCGAAAAAGCGGAATGTACACGTGGTACATGAGCATTTTGAGCTTGTTTTCAACGCCGTATCGCCGAAGCGCAGCAGACTTTGAACAGGTTCTAAGGCCCGGTCTTGATGGTGCTTATGCTATTCCTATTCGACCCAACGAAAAGCCGGCTAAAATTCGATTCAGTTTCAAAAAAATTTTGACGATCATGGTCCGTTTCGAAGATTTGCAGGTATTCGTCCGCGCCGCCGACAACGGCAGCCTGTCCGCCGCCGCGCGCCAGCTGGATCTGAGCCCGGCGGTGGCCAGCGCGGCGCTGAAGCGGCTGGAAAAAACCGTGGGCGCGCAATTGCTGGCGCGCTCCACCCGCAGCCTGCGGCTGACCCTGGCCGGAGAGCGCTACCTGGCCCATGCGCGCGCCGCGCTGGAGGCGGTGGAGGCCGGCGGCCAGGCGCTGGCCTTGCAGCGTCAGGCTTTGAGCGGGGAGCTGTCGCTGTCCATGCCGTCGGACCTGGGGCGCAGCCGGCTGCGCGGCTGGCTGGACGCCTTTCTGGAGCGCCACGCCGGCCTGCGCCTGCAATTGCGGATCAGCGACCGGGTGGCGGATCTGTACCGGCAGCCGGTGGACGTGGCTCTGCGCTACGGCGTGCCGGAAGACTCCAGCCTGGTGGCCCTGCCGCTGGCGCCGGACAACCGGCGGGTGCTGTGCGCGTCGCCGGACTATCTGGCGCGCCACGGCCGGCCGCAATCACCGCAGGAACTGCGCCGCCATCAATGCCTGCGGCTGGTGTTGGGCGCGGCCTTGCACGAGCGCTGGAGTTTCAGCCAGGGTCCGCTGCGGGAGCAGGTGACAGTGGACGGCCGCCGCCAGAGCGACGACGGCGAGGTGGTGCGGCGCTGGGCGCTGGAGGGTTTGGGCATCGCCTATAAATCGCGTTTGGACGCGCTGGACGATCTGCGCGCCGGCCGTTTGCTGCCGCTGTTGGAAGATTGGCAGACCGAGGCCACGCCGCTGTGTCTGGTGATCCCGCATCGTCTGATGCTGTCGCCGGCGGTGGCGGCGCTGCGCGAGCATTTGCAGGCATGCCTGCAGGATTACCTGGCCGCGCCTTGAGCGTTGGTTTTCGGTGGAGGAGTGTGGTGGGTATCGCCTACGGCTCCACCCACCCTACAAGATCGTCCACCGTAGGGTGGGTGGAGCGCAGCGATACCCACGCGGAAACGCGATGGGATTGATGCTTGGGTCTTGGCGGCGGGCTTTGGTGGGTATCGCCTATCGGCTCCACCCACCCTACAAGACCGTCCACCGTAGGGTGGGTGGAGCGCAGCGATACCCACGCGGAAACGTGATGGGATTGATGCTTGGGTCTTGGCGGCGGGTTTTGGTGGGTATCGCCTTTCGGCTCCACCCACCCTACAAATACCCCCGACCAAACCATCCGCCGTAGGGTGGGTGAAGCGCAGCGATACCCACCGCAAGACGCTTAGCGGTTTCGCAGGCGGATGCGGCGGAAGCGCGCCTCCAGGCTGAAGCGCTGTCCCAGCGCCAGGTAGATCTGGTGTTGGCTGTCTACATGGCGGTAAACCCGGACCCGGTCGGCCCCCAGCAGCATCATGATTTCCAGATAGTTGAAAAAGCCCATCCACTGGCCGCGACCGGCGCGGTCGTCAAAATCGATGTCGCGCGCGACGCGGCTGAGCAGGCCCTTGCCGACGTACTCGCGGTTGTCCTTCAGCCATTGCAGCAGGTGGGCCGCGCATTCGCGGCCATAGGCGTGGTCGGCGAGGAGATCCTTGCTGGGCGTGGGCATTTGCCAGTAATGCCGATAGGTGCGGCCGGGGCAGAAGCGAACAAAGGGAAGCAAGGCTTCTTGCTGTTCCAGCGAGTGCAGTTTGTAGCGACGACGACGGGGGAAGGTTTGAGCGTGTTGCATGGTGTTTCTCCTGCTGTGACACAAGATAAACCACCTGCCGGGTGAGGCTGAGGTATTGGCAGGCGCGTGAGCGGATTGGCGTACCGGGCTAGCATTAAACCGGCGAGTGCATGGCACTCTCCTCCCACGCACCTGCCGAATGGCACTGCCATGGCAAAGCAGCCCACGCAGCACGCTGCGTAGGCCTGGGGGTAATGCTAGCGACGGGACGCCAATCCCGTGTGCCGCGTGTGGGCGGCAACGTGGGGATTGTTGCCGAGGGGGCGGGTGGGGTCAAGGTGGGGCGGTTGCTTTGGCTAGGTGGGTGGGTTTTGAATCCGCTGCGCGGATGATGATTTTCATTACCGGGGCTGCCCGGCGGGCAGGAAGGGGAACAACTCGGCCAAATTCCCTATCACTGAGCGAATCAAAGATTCGCACGTAGACACCCCAAAGGCCGCCCTGCAAGCCTGGCCTACGGCTTCCCGCCGGGTCCCGTCAGGCCCGAGGCGCGGCTGAACTCGCGATTTGCTAACGTCAAATCGCTCAAACAGGGCAGCCGCTTAAAACCTCGGGCCTGCCACCCGGCGGCAGGCTTGAAGGGACCAGGGGCGCGTCGGATACATGCTTTCTTTTAGGGAGCTAGGCTTATCCACAGACAAGAGCAATGAGGTCAAGTTATTCACAGAAATGACCCACTTCGCTAAACCACCTCTCTATATTCAAAAAGACCACCTTGTGTAGCGCCCAAGTGTCCCCTCGGGGCGCGCTCCGGGTTTCGCGTCCTGGGGGACGAGGGGGGGCTGGAAGGGGGCGGCGGCCCGCCCCCTCCCCGTTTGCCGCGCGGAAAGCGGCACCTAAATCAATATCCGCGTAGCGGATTCAACAGATTAATCATTAAAAAACGCTGCACCTGCCATATTCGGCTCAGCGAAGCGTTCACAGTCCCCCACTCAGCCGCCAGCGGTACGCGCCTGCCAGGCCGGATCGCTGGCGAAACGCTCCACCAGAAAATCCAGCATCGCCCGCAAGGTGGCCGGCATCTGCCGGCGCGAAGCGTAAATACCGTAAATGCCCAACTCCTGCGGCTGGTACTCCGGCAACAAAGCCACCAACTGACCGCTGGCGATCAGCGGCGCGGCGGAATACAAGGGCTGCAAGGCGATGCCCGCGCCGGCCGCGGTGGCGGACAACAAGACCATGGACTCATTGGCGCTCAGATTGCCGCTGACCGGCACCGCCAACTGCTCGCCGTGACGCTGGAAACGCCACAAGCTCTTGCCGAAATAGGAATAGGTCAGACAGTTGTGCAGAGACAAATCCTCCAGCCGCTTGGGTGCGCCGTGGGCGGCCAGATAGGCGGGAGAGGCGCAGATCACCGACGCGCAACTGGCAAGCGGCCGCGCGATCAGACTGGGGTCCAGCGCATTGGTGATGCGGATGGCCAGATCGATTCTTTCTTCCACCAGATTGACCGCGCGGTTGCTGATCTGCAGATCGATGGCGGTTTGCGGATAGCGGCGCAGAAACTCGGTCACCGCCGCCGCCAGCGCGTCCTGAGCCAGAGACTGCGCGCAGCTGATGCGCAGCAGGCCCTGCGGCTGACCGGGGTCCGCGCTGTTGGCCGCCGGCATCTGCCCGGCGATTTCCAACATCTGCCGGCAACGCGCCAGCGTCTCCTCACCGGCCGGAGTCAGGCTCAGCCGCCGGGTGGTGCGGTGCAGCAGCCGGGTGCCGGCCCATTCCTCCATTTCCGCCAGATAGCGGGTGATCATCGCCCGCGACATGTCCAGCGTATCCGCCGCGGCCACCAGGCTGCCGCGTTCGGTAATGGTCACAAACACTTGCGCCGCGGTGATCCTATCCATGATTCGCTCGATTCATGCAACTAACCATTGCTTATTATCCGGTTTTTGATTCGAAAATAGCAATCTATGATTCACATCAGGCTTGCTACCAAGCCGACCGATCTCAAATTCACCAAATGGAAACCATCATGATCCAACACCGCATTTCCGGCAGCTTTGTAGCAGGCGCCCTGTTGATGTCCGCCGCCTTCGCCCAAGCCGACGCTTTGAAAGTCGATGTCTACAACCCCGGCGCCAAGAGCCTGTTCCCGGTGTCCTCGGAATTGGTCACCGGCAAGAGCGAGGCCGTGCTGATCGACGCCCAGTTCCAGCGCAACGACGCCGAGGCCCTGGTGGCCAAGGTCAAGGCCAGCGGCAAGAAGCTGACCACGGTGTTCATCTCCCATCCGGACCCGGACTTCTACTTTGGCCTGGATGTGATCAAGGCCGCTTTCCCGGACGCCAAGGTGCTGGCCACCGCCTCCACTATTGAGGCGATCAAGGCTTCCAAGGACGGCAAGATGGCTTACTGGGGCCCGATCCTGAAGGACAACGCGCCCAAGACCGTGATCGTGCCGGAACCCATCCAGGGCGACACCCTGAAAGTGGACGGCCAGAAGTTGCAAGTGATGGGTCTGAAAGGCCCGACTCCGGACCGCACCTATATCTGGGCGCCGTCGATCAAGACCGCGATGGGCGGCGTGCTGACCTACGGCAATATGCATGTCTGGACCGCGGACACCCAAACCCCGAAAGACCGCGCGGACTGGCAGAAGTCGCTGAAGAACCTGCAGGCGTTGAAGCCCAAGGTCGTGGTGCCGGGCCATTTCCTGAACAATGCGCCGCACACCCTGGCTTCGGTGAAGTTCACCAGCGACTACCTGAAAACGCTGGAAGCGGAACTGCCTAAGGCCAAGAACTCGGCCGAACTGGTGACGGCGATGAAGCAGCGCTATCCGAAGCTGGAAGGCGTGGCGGATCTGGAGCTGAGCGCCAAGGTGCTCAAGGGCGAGATGAAGTGGCCGCAATAAGGCTCTGAGGGCAGCCAGCGAAGTCCTGATGCTGCGCGGCGCCGACTTGCCGTACTCCATGTACAGCCGGCGTCGGCGCGCCTTGCCTCAGGATTTGTTTGCCGCCCTTTATATTTTCTACGCCTGATGATTTGAATGTATGGCCGCCCGCGTTGCGGGTGGCGCAAGAAAGGAAACCGCCATGTCCGGCATTATTTTGCACACTATTTTCGATCCGCTCTGCGGCTGGTGCTACGGCGCCGCGCCCTTGCTGGAAGCCGCGCGCGGCGTGCCGGGCTTGACGGTGGCGCTGCACGGCGGCGGCATGATGGTGGGCGCCAATCGCCGCCAGGTCAGCCCGGAGTGGCGTCAATTCGTGCTGCCGCACGACCGCCGCATCGCGGAAGTCTCCGGCCAGCCTTTCGGCGAAGCGTATTTTGACGGCCTGCTCAAGGACCACGGCGCGGTGATGGATTCCGCGCCGCCCACCACCGCCGTGCTGGCGGCGGAGGAAGCGGCCGGCGGCGGGCTGGCACTGCTGCATCGCATCCAGCGCGCCCACTTCGTGGAAGGCCGCCGTATCGCGGAATTCCCGGTGCTGGCCGAACTGGCCGCCGACATCGGCCTGGACGCGGAGGCTTTCGCCGCGGCTTACCATCGCCTGGAAGGCTCGGCCACCGACGCCCACTTCGAGGAAAGCCGCCGGCTGTTGGCCCAAGTGGGCGGCCAGGGCTTCCCCACGCTGGCGCTGGAGGAAAACGGCCGGCTGACGGTGCTGGACCTGGGCGCTTATCTGGGCCGGCCGGACGCTTGGCGCGCCCGCCTGAGCCAGGCCGCGTCCAGCGCGGCGCCGGCCGCGGCGGAGACGCTGGCTTGCGGGCCGGACAGCTGTGTGTTGCCGCAATGAAGGAAGGGCATGAGCAAACCGATTTTTGGATGGAACACCATGAACGCTAATCAAACCCCGGGCCAGGGCCACCTGAGCAATGTGGACATCGTCCGCGCCACCTATGAAGGCGATTCCGAGGCCAACGGCCGCAATCTCTTGGCCGCGCTGGCGCCGGACGCGGAATGGACCGAAGCCGCCGGCTTCCCTTACGCCGGCACCTATGTCGGCGCGGAGTCCATCGTCAAGAACGTGCACGAGCGGCTGGGCCGCGAGTGGGAAGGCTACCGCGCGGCGGTGGACAGCTTCTACGACGCCGGCGAGCATGTGATCGCCCAGGGCTTCTACCACGGCGTTTACCGCGCCACCGGCAAGGGCTTCGTCGCCTCTTTCGCCCACATCTACACGCTGCGGGACGGCAAGATCGTCAAGTTCGTGCAGATTGTGGACAGCGCCAAGGTGCTGGAAGCGATGTCGGTCTGAGAACCGGTTTACGATCTGCTGCGCGTCGTGAGGCGTCACACGGTGAGTACCGGCTTCGAAATGCTCATGTACCGTGTGTACACTCCGCTTTCTCAGCCGTTTTCGCCTTGTCTCGCCTTAGCTCGCGAGATCATGAACCGGTTCTGAGAACCAGGTCCGCCAATGAAAAAACCGCCAGCCGGCAACGGTTGGCGGTTTTGTTTTGCGTACAGCAGGCGCTCAGGGGCTGATGGCGAAGAACACGAAGGACGCGAAGATCACCAGGTGGACGATGCCCTGCAAAATGGTGGTGCGGCCCACCGCCAGCGACATCGAGCTGACCAGCAGGGTCAGCACCAGGAAGATGGTTTCCTTGTTTTCCAGGCCCAGGATCAGCGGCTCGCCCATCGCCACGAAGATCATCGCCACGGTGGGAATGGTCAGGCCGATGGAGGCCAGCGCCGAGCCCAGCGCCAGGTTGAGGCTGGTCTGCACCCGGTCCGCGCGCGCGGCGTTGGCGGCGGCCAGGCCTTCCGGCAGCAGCACCAGGGCGGCGATGATGATGCCCACCACGGCGGCCGGCGCGCCGGCGGCGGCCACGAAGCCTTCGATCGACGGCGACAGCAGCTTGGCCAGGCTGACCACGCCCACCAGGCAGACCAGCAGCAGCGCCAGGCTGGTCAGCGTGACTTTGACGGACGGCGGCGGCGCGTGCTCGTCCTCGCTGCGGCTGCCTTCCAGCAGGAAGTAGTCGCGGTGGCGTATGGTCTGCACAAAGACGAAGGCGCCGTACAGCACCAGCGACACCACGCCGGTGAAGGCCAGTTGCGAGGAGGACAGCAGCGGGCCGGGCTCGCTGGTGCCGTAATTGGGCAAGACCAGCGCCAGTACGGAGATGGCGGCCAGCACGGTCAGCGCCACCTTGGCGCCGCTGAGCTGGAAGTTCTGTTCGCGATGGCGCAGGCCGCCCAGCAGCAGGCAGATGCCGACGATGCCGTTGCAGGTGATCATGATGGCGGAAAAAATGGTGTCGCGCGCCAGCGCCAGCTTGCTTTCGCCGCCGGCCAGCATGAAGGAGACGATCAGCGCCACTTCGATCACCGTCACCGCCAGCGCCAGGATCAGCGTGCCGAACGGTTCGCCCACCTTGTGCGCCACCACTTCTGCGTGATGGACGGCGGCGAAGACGGTGCCGGCCAGCAAGACGGCCAGCAAGGCGGTGAACAGCGCGGAGGCGGCAAAGGTGGGCGCTGCCACGATTGCGGCCCAGGCGACAAGCGGGGCGGCGACGGTCCAGCGGGGAATGGTGGTCAGAGACATTGTTTTCCTTGTTATTGACGGGTTGGAGTCAAGCCGCGGCGCGGGCGCCGACAGACGGGTGCTATCACTATACGAATCGGCCCGGGATCCCGCGACCCCTAAGAACCTGTTTACGATCTGCTGAGCGTCGTGAGACGTCACACGGCGAGTGCGCCTTCGAAATGCTCGTGTATCCCCTGTACATTCCGCTTTCTCAGCCGCAAGGTCTGGTCCCGCCTTAGCTCGCGAGATCGTAAACACGCCTTAAGAAGCTGTTCAACGCCTTGTCTGAGACGTGGAGCAGGCTTTAAGCGCGGCGGGGCGCGGCCGGGGGCCGAAGCGGGGGGCAAGAGCAAGGAGGCGCGACGTGCGCGCGAAGGATATAGACAATGGCAATTGGAACCGGTTCGCCAATGTCTAAAAAAAATGGCCGGAAATCCGGCCATTGGTTGAGAACGGAAGCGATCAGGCTGCGGTCGCCGGCTTCTCTTCGCGTTTCAGCCGGCGCAAGGCGCTCCACAAGGCCAGCGCGGCGGCCGTGCCCAGCAGCAGATTGACCAGCGGCATCGCCAGCCAGACGCCGTCCAGCGCCAGCCACAGCGGCAACAGCCACAAGGCCGGCAGCAGCAACAGGGTCTTGCCTATGGTCAGCAGCAGCGCCGCCCGCGTCATCGCCATCGCCTGCAGCGCGAGAATGCCGATGATCACCAGGCCGTCGAAGGGCATGGCCAGCAAGTGCAGGCGCAGCGCGTGGCTGCCGGCGGCGATCAGCGCCAGGTCTTCGCTGTTGTACATGCGCACGATCAGGGTGGGGAAGAGCTGCACCGCCGCCAGCGCGGTGAACCCCAGCAGCAGGGTGACGCGCAGGCCGTAGCGCAGCGCTTCGCGGGTGCGTTCCGGCCGGCCGGCGCCGGTGGAGTGGCTGAGCAGCGGCTGCAGGCCCACCGCCAGCCCGTGCACCACCAGGGTGAACAAGGCCTCGCTGTAGCCGGCGGTGGCGTAGGCGGCCACGCTCAGGTCCGTGCCCCAGCGCAGCAGCTGGAAGTTGTGGGCGAACATCAGCAAGGCCAGATTGAACTCCATCAGCAGGCTGGACAGGCCCAGCGCCAGGACGGGGCCGCAGCAGCGCCAGTCCAGCCGCAGGTGCGTCAAGCGCAGGCGCAGCCGCGCGTGGCGGGTGAAGAAATAGCCGAGGCCGCCCAGCATCACCACCGATTCGGACAGCAAGGTGGCCTGGGCCGAGCCGGCCAGACCCAGCTTGAACACGCCGACGAACAGGTAATTGAACACCACGTTCAACAGCGAGCCTATCACCATCAGCAGCGTGGCCAGCCGCGGGCGGCCGTCGTTGCGCAGCAGATAAGTGGCCACCATCTGGCCCATGGTGAACAGCGCGCCGCCCAGCATCCATTGCAGGTAGTTGCGCGCTTCCGCCATCACGATAGGCTGCTTGTCGGCTTGCAGCCATTGCAGCAGGGTGTCCAGATAAGTAAGGCCCAGCAGCGGGATGGCCAGGCTGATCAGGGCCAGCAGCGCCAGCGCCGCCAGCAGAGTGGAGCGCGCGCGATCATAGTCGCCGCCGCCTTGCAAAATGGCGATGCGGGTGGCCGCGCCCATGCTCAGCATGGCGCCCAGGCCCACTTGCATCATCACCAGCGGGTAGGCCAGCGAGATGGCCGCCAGGCCGTGGCTGCCGACGAAGTGGCCGACGAAGATGCCGTCTATGACCACGTAAAGGCCGGTGGCCAGCATGCCGGCGAGGGAGGGAATGGTGTATTGCCAGAACAGTTTGGACACCGGCAACGTGTCCAGATCGCGGTGGTTTGTCGTTGTGTGTGACATGGGTAGTGCCTAAGAAGAGTTTCAAAAGATCGAGGGGCGCCAGGCCGGCGCGCCTTGCCTTGAGCGCGTCGAGTGTCGTCCGTTTAATTAATCAATCACGCTTGATTAATTAATCCTTTGAGGTAGCATTCGGGGAAAAGTTCAGAGGCGGATATGGCCAGGAAAACCAAGGAAGAATCGCAAAAAACCCGGGACGCGATCCTGGACGGCGCGGAGCGGGTGTTTCTGCGGCAGGGCGTGGCCAACGCCACCATGGCGCAAATCGCCGACGAGGCGGGGGTGTCGCGCGGCGCGGTCTACGGGCATTACGACAACAAGATGGAAGTGTGCCGGGCCATGGTGGACCGCGTGTTCGAACTGGACGCGCTGCGTTTCCCGGCGGAGCGGGCGTCGGCGGGCGAGACGCTGGTGGCGGTGGGCATGTATTACCTGCGCCAGTTCCACGAACCGGGGCCGGCGCAGCGGGTGACGGAGTTTCTGTACCACAAGTGCGAGCGCAACCGGGAGAACCGCGGCATCCTGCGCCGTCGCGAACTGATGGACCGCGCCACCATGCACTATGTGCGCCGCCAGCTGCGGCGCGCCATCGCCCAGGGCGAGCTGCCGCGGGATATCGAGGTGGGCATCGCCGCGGAGTTCCTGGTGCGCTTGTTCGAGGGCATGTACGGGATGCTGGACGGCGGCAAGGCGCCGTTTGCGGCCTGCGAGCGCATTCTGCGCGCGGCCTGGCAGAGCGTGGCGACGGTGGCGGCCTGGCGGGGCGGGGCCTGAGAAGCCGTTCGATGTCTGCTGCGCGTCGGCGGAATGGATAGATAAAGGGCGTTGAAACCGGCTACGAAATGCTTACGCGCCGTATGCGCGCTCCGCTCCTTCAGCGGTTTTCGCCTTGTCCCGCCTTAGCTCGCGAGACCGTAAACCCGTTCCGGAAATCCGTGCGAAGTCCGTCGCGCGACGGCCTGGTCAGGGGCTGGCGGCCCAGGCGGCCGCGCCCATGGTCGCCGCGGCGGGCGGCGTCCGCAGCCGCAATTGGCGCGGGCTGAGGCCGAACATTTGCCGGCACAGCCGGGTCAGCGCGCTTTGATCGGAAAAGCCGCAGCTGGCGGCGATGTCGGCCAGCGGCCGGCCGCTGTGCTGGATGGCGTGGCAGGCGGCTTCCATCCGGGTGCGGCGGATGAATTCGCCGACGCTGGCCTGGAACACCCGCTTCATGCGGCGGTCCATCTGGCCGACGCTGAGGCCGGACAGATCGCACAGCTCCTCCAGGTGCAAGGGGCGGTCGAAATGGGTCTGGATGTGATCGACGCAGGCGGCGAAGCGCTCGTCCAGCAGTTTTTCGCGGGTCAGTTCGGTCAGGTCTTTGGAGATGCAGACGAGTCCGAGCAGGCGGCCGTCCGGGTCGTGCAGAGATTGCTTGTTGGTCAGGCACCAGCCGGGCGCGCGGTCGTGGTAGACGGTGAGGTCCAGCCGGTTGCGCACCGGCCGCCGTTCAGAGAACACCTGCAAATCCTGGCTGCGGTAGCGGTTGGCCATGGCGCTGGGAAACAATTCGTGCGCGGTCTTGCCTTCCGCCTGCCATTTGTTGCGCAGCGCGCAACGGCCGACGCAGCCCTCGCTTAAGGCCAGGTAGCGGCTGTCCAGGTCCTTGACCGCGAACACCACGTCGGGCAACTGATCGAACAAGGCCGCCATCGCCTGCATGGCGTTCAGATCGCTGACGATGTAGGGGCGTTGCGGCGGCATGGACATGGCGGGCGGCCTTTTAAGCGGTTTACGGTGTGTTGCGCTCCAAGGAAACAGCCGGCCGCCTGAGGCGGACCGGGCTATCCAATCTTGATGTCATTCATTAAGCATTGTTTGAAAACAAAATGCATTAATTCAACTCATTTTGCAAGTCCGCCGCGGACGGGCCGCGGCGGCTTGGTTTGGCGAGGCGGGCGCCGGGCTTTGAACCGGCCTGGGAGCCTGCTCACAGTCTCGCGAGCGAGGGCGGGGCAAGGCGAGAACCGCCGAGAAAGCGGGATGTGCAAACGGCACATGAGCGTTTCAAAGCCGTACTCGCCGCGTAAGGCCCCGCGCCTCAGATCGTAAACGGACTCTTAGTCGTAGCTGGCGCTGACCGTGACGTTGGCGAAGGGCTGACGCGCCTGCAGCGTCAGGTAGTACCAGCGGCCGGTTTGCGGCGCGGCGATGGCCACGCTTTCCTCGTTGCCGGCGACGGCGGACGCGTAGTCGTAATTGCCGGGCGTCGGGTAGCGGTCCAGCGCCACGTAGAGATCGACGTCGCCGCTGCCGCCGCTGGTCCACAGCTTGAGGTTGCGCGCGCCGGCCGGCAGCAGGATGGTGGCGTAAGCCGCGCCGGACGCGGAGGCGGAAAGGCCGCCGATGGAGCAGTTCTTGCCCAGATAGCTGGGCGAAGCCTCCTTGCACGGCGGCAGGCCGGGCTCGGACGGCAAGGGCGGCTGGCCGGCGGTGGTGGCGCTTTGCGCCCAGCTGGCGAACTCGGCGTCGTAGCGGCTGCCTATCAGCTGGATCTGGCTGCGGTAGCCGTTGTAATCGCCGCTGCGGAAGCGGGCGAGGAAGCCGTCCACGTCGCCGCGATGGCGCTCCATCATGAAGCGCGTGGCCATATAACCCCAGCGATAGGCGCGGGTCACGTAGTCCGTCATGTCGTAGGTGTTGCCGAAGATCTGGCTCAAGGTGTAGTTGCCGCTGCGGGCGGCGTCGATGGCCGGCTGGTTGCCGTTGCCCAGCGACAGGTATTCGGCCAGCCCTTCAATCCACCAGACCGTGGGCAGACGGGTGCTGGCGCCGAAGTCGCCGTACATGTCGAAGCGGCCGTCCAGGTAGTGGATGTATTCGTGCTCCAGGTTCCAGACTTTGAAGGCGGGGCGCAGCCAGGAGGCTTCGTGGGCGATGAAGCGCGCCTGGTTGCCGGCCGCGGCCGGGTCGCCTTCCAGATACATGCCGCCGTTGTCGGTGCTGATGCCGTAGATGATGGAGGCGTATTTGGCGTAGTTGTTGTAGTCGTCGAACACCACCACTTCCAGCGAGCTGTTGTTGTCGTTGGCCACCGGCTGCTTGCGGGTCTGCAGCATCTGATGGAAATAGGACTCTTCTTTTTGCAGCAGCGCGCAGGAGGACTGCAGTTGCTCGGCGCTCATTTCCTGGGCGCGGATGCGGATGCTGGCGCTGCAGGTGTAGCGGTTGACCAGGATGGCGTCGGCGAGCCGGGTTTCGAAATTGCAGGTGCCGTAGTCGGCGCAGTTGGCGGCGTCGTAATACTTGACCGCTTCGGCGGCGGCCAGCCACAGCTCGTTGTCGTTGCCGCTCATGCTGCTGCCGGACAGTATGGCCTGGGCTTGCGGCTTGATCGCCGGCTTCAGCGCCGGGTATTGCATGAAGCGCAGCCCTTCGCGGGTGGCGTCGCCCAGCTGGAAGGCGCTTTCGGTGCCGAGCAGGCTGCTCTTGTTGGCCAGGGCGAAGCGGGTCAGCGCCGCCGAATAGCTGCCGTCGTTCTGCAGCAGCGGCGCGGCGTTGGCGCGGCCGTGGGCGTAGAAGAACACGGTCAGCGCGCCGGTGAAGCCCTGGTTGGCGGTGGTTTCGCGCAGGGACTGGGCGGCGTTGGGCTGGCTGGCGCTATTGGTGTAGCGCTGCACGATGGCGCGCATGCTGGGCAGGTAATAGGCCTCGTCCGCCATATTGGTGATCAGCTTCATCACCTCGCCGGCGGTGGTGGAGGCCTGGGCGTTGGCGGAGAACAGCGCGTTGCCGTCGGCCAGTTGCTTGATGCCGGGACGCAGCACGGCGAGCAGATTGGGGTCCAGCGCCGGCAAGGCGCCGCCGCTGGCCAGGTAGTAGCCGGCGCGCAGGTAGAGGGTGAGGTTGACCAGGGCCATGGAGCCGGCGTTGTAGGCGGCGGCTTCCTGGGCGAAGCGTCCGGCGACGGCGTTGAGGTTGGCCGCGCTGTAAAGCGTGGCGGCCAGCTTGTTGTCCAGCGAGAACAGGCCGTAGGTGCAGGTGTAGTCGGGCAGGCCGGCCAGGTAGTTGGCCAAGGCCGCGCCGCTGTAGCCGGCCATGGCGCCGACATCCGGGCATTGCGCGACGGCGGCGCGTCGGATCAGCTTGCTTTTGGGCTTGCCGATCACCGTGCGCTCGTCCGGCAACTGGTAGCGGGATTGCGCGTCGCTTGGCGGACGCTGTTGCCATTGCCGCGGCGGCGGCGCTTGTTTCGGCCGGGCTTGCGCCTGGTGCGGTGCTTTTTGCAGCTTGGGCGCGGCCAGCGCCGGCTGCGCCAGCAAGGCGGCGGCCAGGCTCAGGCACAGGGCGGCGAGAGAAAGGGTCTGCATGGCTTGTCTCCGTATGTCGGGGCGTGTCCCCGATGGCGAGATCATGCCAATGGCACGGCGCGCTTTCTTGGCGCGCTTGAGCGTCCGCGCGCGCAGATTTGCCAAATCCGCGGCTGGAGACGGCGCGTCGGCGGAGGGGATTGCACGCAGGTGATTGACGCCGTCGCCGCGGAGCTATATTATCCGCCTCTCTCTGGAGGGGTTCCCGAGCGGTCAAAGGGATCAGACTGTAAATCTGACGGCTCTGCCTTCGAAGGTTCGAATCCTTCTCCCTCCACCAGATTCAACAAAAAAGCCAGGCTCTGCCTGGCTTTTTTGCGTTCCGCCGTCTCACAAGCCGAGGTGGCGCGCGTGGAAGCGCAACTGCTCCTCGATCAGGCTGGCGACGAAGTAATAGCTGTGGTCGTACTCGGCGTGGCGGTGCAGTTCCAGCGGGTAGCCGCAGGCCCGCGCCGCCTTCTCCAGCGCCTCAGGTTGCAATTGCACGTCCAGAAAGCTGTCGGCCAGACCAATGTCCACGCGCAGGGGCAGTTGCCGCGGCGCGTGCTTGAGCAGCAGGCTGGCGTCCCAGGCTTCCCAGGCGGCGCGGTCTTCGCCCAGATAGGCGGCGAAGGCCTTCTGCCCCCAGGGCGCGTTGACCGGGTGGCAGATGGGGCTGAACGCCGATGCCGAGACATAGTCCTGCGGCCGCTTCAGCGCGCAGATCAGCGCGCCGTGGCCGCCCATGGAGTGGCCGGCCACCGCGCGCAGCCCGGTGACGGGGAAGTTGGCCTCGATCAGCGCCGGCAGTTCCCGGCTGACGTAGTCGTACATCCGGTAGTGACGGTCCCACGGCGCCTGGGTGGCGTTCAGGTAAAAGCCGGCGCCCTGGCCCAGATCGAACGCTTCGTCGTCCGCCGCCTCCGCGCCGCGCGGGCTGGTGTCCGGCGCGACGATGGCCATTCCCAGTTCCGCGGCGACGCGTTGCGCGCCGGCCTTTTGCATGAAGTTCTCGTCGGTGCAGGTCAGGCCGGACAGCCAGTACAGCACCGGCACGCGCCGGTTGGCGCCGGCCTGCGGCGGCAGGTAGACGGCGAAGCGCATCCGGCAGCCCAGCGTCGTCGAATCATGCAGATACTGCCGATGCCAGCCGCCAAACGATTTGTTGGCGCTGATGTTTTCCAGGTTCACGCGGCTCTCCGGCTCAGTAATGGATCACGGAACGGATGCTCTTGCCCTCGTGCATCAGATCGAAGGCTTCGTTGACGCGCTCCAGCGGCATGGTGTGGGTGATGAAGTCGTCCAGGCGGAATTCGCCCTTCAGATAACGCTCCACGTAGTCCGGCAGCTCGCTGCGGCCGCGCACGCCGCCAAAGGCGGAGCCGCGCCATACCCGGCCGGTGACCAGCTGGAACGGGCGGGTGGAGATTTCCTGCCCGGCGCCGGCCACGCCTATGATCACCGATTCGCCCCAGCCCTTGTGGCAGCACTCCAGCGCCGCGCGCATCACCTTGACGTTGCCTATGCATTCGAAGGAGAAGTCGACGCCGCCGTCGGTCATGTCCACGATCACGTCCTGGATGGGCTTGTCGAAATCGTTGGGGTTGACGCAATCGCTGGCGCCCAGCTTTCTGGCCAGTTCGAACTTGCTCTCGTTGATGTCGATGCCGATGATGCGGCCGGCGCCGGCCATGCGCGCGCCGATGATGGCGGACAGGCCGATGCCGCCCAGGCCGAAGATGGCCACGCTGTCGCCGGCCTTGACCTTGGCGGTGTTGATCACCGCGCCCATGCCGGTGGTGACGCCGCAGCCCAGCAGGCAGACCTCTTCCAGCGGCGCGGCCGGATTGACTTTGGCCAGCGAGATTTCCGGCAGCACCGTGTATTCGGCGAAGGTGGACGTGCCCATATAGTGATAGATGGGCTTGCCGTCCTTGGAGAAGCGGGTGCTGCCGTCCGGCATCAGGCCCTTGCCCTGGGTGGCGCGGATCTTCTGGCACAGATTGGTCTTGCCGGACAGACAGAATTTGCACTCGCGGCATTCCGGGGTGTACAGCGGGATCACGTGATCGCCCACCGCCACGCTGCTGACGCCGGGGCCGACGGATTCGACGATGCCGCCGCCTTCATGGCCCAGGATGCAGGGGAACACGCCTTCCGGGTCTTCGCCGGACAGGGTGAAGGCGTCGGTGTGGCAGACGCCGGTGGCCACCATCTTCACCCGCACCTCGCCGGCGCGCGGCGGCTGCACTTCCACTTCTTCTATGCTCAGCGGCTGGCCGGCGGCCCAGGCCACGGCGGCCTTGCACTTGATGATGTCCTGGCTCATGAGCCCTCCTTGGTGTTGGATAGCCGCCGCGGGCCATAGGCCGGGCGACGGCAAAACTTTGATTGTATTTCTCGGGTTTGAATAGATAATCGTGGCAATTGGTAAATGATTTTTTCCGAGGTGGAATAATGCTGGGTTGGGAAGGCATCTGCGAATTCGTCAGCGTGGCGGAACAGGGCAGTTTCACCAAGGCGGCCCTGGCGCTGGGCATTTCCGTCGCCCAGGTCAGCCGCCAGGTCACGCAGCTGGAGCAGCGCTTGGGCGCCAAATTGCTGTACCGGACCACCCGCCATCAGGCGCTGACCGAGATCGGCGCGTTGTATCTGCGCCACTGCCGGCAGCTGCTGGATTCGCTGGAGGAGGCGGAACAGGCGATCTCGCGCCATCAGGCGCAGCCGCAGGGCAAGCTCAAGCTGACCGCGCCGCTGGCTTACGGCCAAAGCCATATCGCGCCGCTGTTGACCCGTTTCCTGCAACGCCATCCGCAGCTGGAGGCGAGCTTGAACCTGTCCAACGAGGTGCTGGACCTGGTGCAGGACGGTTACGATCTGGCGATCCGCATCGGCCATCTGAGCGACTCCACGCTGATGGCGCGGCGGCTGGCCTCGCGCCGGCACCATGTCTGCGCGGCGCCGGCCTATTTGGAGCGCTGCGGCGCGCCCTTGGAGCCGGCGGACCTGGAGCGCCACAACTGCCTGTCTTTGAGCGGCGAACACTGGCATCTGCTGGACGGCGGCCGCAGGCGGCAGGTGCGGATCAAGGGCAGCCTGCGCTGCAACAGCGGCCACGCGCTGGCGCACGCGGCGCGGCTGGGCCTGGGGCTGGCGCAATTGCCGGATTACTACGTCGCCGCCTATTTGAGCAGCGGCGAGCTGATCGAGGTGCTGGCCGATTACCGCGAGCCGGAAGAGGGCATCTGGGCCTTGACGCCGCATAACCGTCAGCTGTCGCCCAAGGTTCGGCTGCTGATGGACTTTCTGGCGGACTCCCTGACCGACGATCCGCTGGCCTTGCCGGAATAGCCGGCCGCTTTCGCGGTTGCCAAGCCCGGGCGCAGTGGCAATAATCGCGCATTCGATTTTTAGGCGGGAGCGCGGAAATGTTGGCGATTGGCGAATGCAGGGTGGAGCGGCTGGTGGTGCACCGGGTGGGCAATGCCGCGCGCGGCGAGGGCGCGCGCCTGTCCGAGCGGACCAGCTCCGTGGACGAGGAAGTGTCCTCGCTGTTGCTGGGCGGTTATCTGAAGAACATTGTGTCGGACAAGCGCCAGCATCAGTTTTTCCATGAGTCCGACCTGAATCTGAACGAAATCTACCATTACACCCGCCAGTTCTTCCGCGGCGAGCTGGATTTCCTGGCGGTGTCCCAGCGCATCGCCAAGCATTTGTACGCGCGTTCGCAGCATCCCAACATCAACGCCGGCGATCTGCTGGTGATCCTGTTTTCCGGTCTCAACGACGGCGATCGCGAACTGCGCGCGCTGGGGGTGTTCAAGTCCGAAATCCGCGACGACTTCCTCACCGTGGTGGAGTCCGGCGACGTGTTCGACATCAGCCACGCGTCCGGCATCAATCCGCGCTTGATCGACAAGGGCGCGCTGATCCTGGAGCACGGCCCCACGGTGTACGCGGTGGACCGGCTCAGCCGCGAGGCCAAGTTCTGGCTGGACGATTTCCTGAAAGCGATGCGGGTGCCGGACAAGGCGTCCAGCAGCAAGATGATGGCCAGCGTGGTGGAGCAGCTGTCGGAGGAGATAGAGGACCCGCTGCAACAGGCGCGCTTCAAGGATGAATTCCTCAATCTGGTGAGCAGCGAGGAAGACGTGTCGGCCCGCCAACTGGCCAGCGCCGCCGAGAAGTTCGTGCCGCGCGAGCAGGTGGACCAGGCCATGGGCTCCGCCGCTGAATCCTACGGCTTCGCGCTGGACGAGGAGGCGAAGCTGCCGGCCAAGGGCATGGCGCGGCAGCTGGAGAAAACCCTGTCCAAGTACGGCGTCGGCCACGGCATCAGCGTGCTGCTGCCCACGGGCATCACTTTGAAGAATATCCAGTCGCAGAACGACGGCGAGGGCGAGTTGACCTTGACCCTGCGCCTGAACAAGCGCGGCTGACCGCCCGCGGAGTCTTGCCGCGCCGGGCTAGAGGCCCGGCGCGAAACCGTTCGCCTGATTTCAGGCCAGGGGGCGTTGCCGCCAGGTCCTGCGCTAAGCTGTTCAAAGCCCGCTGCGCGGATAAAGCCTTGCACGGCGAGTTCAGCTTAGCCATGCCCATTCCCTCCTTGTGATTCCGCTTGCTGCGCCATAAGGCCTGGTCTTGCGCTCGCTCGCCAGCGCTTATTGTTTCCCTTTCCCAATCCATTGCCGGTCGCGTTTGTCCATGCCGCTTGGAGTCCGCGTGCGCGTTTGACGCTTTCCATTCGTGATGATGCCGGTTTTTAATGTTTAATTGATTCCTGTTTTTATATTGTAAATATATTTAAAAAACAAAAATGACAATTGGATTTGTTTTTAAGATAAATCCTATATTTGATTTCAGCGGATTTTCTTATCATGGCGTCTACAAGCCCTAAATAGAACGGCGTGATTCAGTTTGATTCCACACCCGAGCAGGCGTCTCCGGAACGATGACCATAGGACGCGCGGGTGTGCTGCGCGCTGTGAATTGAACCGATATGGCCGGCTCATTGAATGACGGCTCTTGCTTGGCGATGTCAATTAAGCGGGCAGCGGCAGCGCGGTTTCCCGCCGCTGCCGGGCGAGGGCGGAGAAGCTTGCCGGACCGGGTTTTCGGCCTTGAATGATTTTTTTAGATTCATTGACCTTGGCCGCGTCCTTCCGGCAATGTGCCGCCACATTGTCATTATCGAATTAGCTAAAGCAAGTCCGGAAATTAAGCTGATCAATCGTATGCTTTTTGGGATGTTGAAACGTGACAGCGCGCCAACGCGGGCGTGGCGGATATTCAGCTGTCGGTATTCCAAATGGTAGGGAATCCATGGAAAATCTTAATGTCATGGTGGTGTCCGGATCATCGCGGGACAATGAGCGCCTTCAGCGCATGCTGTCGCAGGCCGGCATTCGCAATATTCGCCATTGCGGCCATATTCGCGAGGCGGAACAGCAATTGCTGCGCGAGCCGGTGGATTTGCTGGTGTGCGATATTCAGATGCCGGACGGCGGCGGCGCCGAATTGATCGCCAAGGTGCATGCCGGCGTGCGTCGCGGCGAACTGGCCGACGCGCCCATGCTGTTGTGGCACAGCGCCGCGGGCAAGCTGTTGCAGGAGTCGCACGTCAGGCTGGCGCGCGAGGCCGGCTTCAACTACGTCTGGGCGGCGCATCCGACCATGGACGACGGCGAATGCGCGCAGTTTTTGCGCCAGGTTGAACTGGCGCGCGCGGCCATGGCCGAGGCGGCCAGAGTCAACGGCGTGCCGGGGCGCTTGGGAACCCGGCCTTTCAGCGAGCAGGAGGTGATCGAGGCCTTGTGCTCCAAAGGCAATATCTCGATAGACCTGCAACCGCAGGTGCGCTTGAGCGACGGGGTGGTGGTCGGTGCCGAGGCGCTGGCGCGCTGCATGCATCCGACGCGGGGCAATATCCGGCCATCGGTGTTTCTGCCGGTGGTGAGCAAGCTGGGCCTGGATCTGCTGCTGTTCTTCCATGTGCTCAGCGGGGTGATCTCCACCCAGCAGGCGCTGAACGCGAAGGGCGTGCGCTTGCCGATTTCCATCAACGCGTCGGCGGCTACCCTGGCGTCGCCCAATCTCGTGCGCGAGATCACCATGCGCTGGGACAAGACCAAGCTGGAACGCTCGCTGCTGGTGATCGAGCTGACGGAAAACCTGGAGCCGGAAATCGGACTCGATTTGATGGTGGCGCTGAACCAGCTGCGCGCCAATGGTTTCGACATTGCCTGCGACGATTACGGCATAGGCATCTCCTCGCTGAAGATGTTGTCCGCCATGCCGTTTTCGTCCTTGAAGCTTGATCAATTATTCGTCGCCTCGATGCTGGAGAGCTCGCGGCATTATGAAATCGTCCGCTCCTCCATCCTGCTGGGCAAGGAGTTGAATCTGCAGGTGGTGGCCGAGGGCGTGGAGAGCACACGCCACGTCAAGGCCTTGCGGGAGATGGGCTGCGAGACCGGCCAGGGCTTCGGCCTGTACCGCCCGATGGCGCCGTCGCGTTATATAGAGCTGGCGCGGCAGGCGCCGGAGGAGTGGAGCGCGCGCGGCGCGGGCGATTAGGCGCGGCCCCAAGGCGTTCCGCCGGGACAGGGGATGCGGCGGGAAGCGAATTGGTCAACTTTAACGAGAACGGCATGAGAAAAAGAATATCGCTGATGATTCTGGATGACCATGACGTGGTCAGGGTGGGGCTGGAGGCCAAGCTCAAGCAATACCCGGAGTTCGAGATTGTCGGCAGTTTCGCGCAGAGCACCCAGTTGCTGGCGGTTTTCCGCAAGCGGCTGCCGGATGTCTTGTTGATGGATTTCTCCCTGGGCAGCAACGAGGTGGACGGGCTGAACCTGATTCAGTCCATCAATGTCCGTTATCCGGAGTGCAAGGTCCTGGTGCTGTCGTCGGTGGACCTGGTAGGAACGGTCAATCTGATGCTGCGCGCGGGCGCCAGGGGTTTTTTCAGCAAGTCGCAGCCGGTGGACGCGCTGGCGGGCGCCATCCACAGCGTTTATGCCGGGCGGGTGTATCTGACCGTCAAGATGATGAGCGAGATGAATCTCTTGCTGTCGGGCGACATCAAGCTGGAGGAGGGGCGGACGCTGGACCCGTATGCGCGTTTGTCGCCGCGGGAGCGCGAGGTGGTGCGCTGCTGTCTGGACGGCATGAGCACCAGCCAGATCGCGGAGAAGTTCTCGCGCAGCATCAAGACGGTCAGCACTCAGAAAAAAGCGGCTTTCCAGAAACTGGGCATCAATACGGACAGGGAGTTGTTTTTATTGAACTCCAAATTGGAGTAGCGGTGCGATTTCAACATTTGAGCGGCCTGCTCGTCCTGTGCGGCGTTTTGTCCGCTTGCGCCGACCAGGGCAGCAAGATCCCGCTGAGCCGGGAGGAAGAGGCCTGGGTCAGCCGGAATCCGGTGGTGGACGTGTACGTGCTCAGGTCCAAACCGGCGGCCAAGCGCAAGAACAGCAACGTCCATTACAAGGGGGTCGAGGCTTTTTTCCTGCAGTACGTCAGCGAGAAAAGCGGTTTGCGCTTCAATATCGTGCAAGTGCATTCGGCGCAGGCCCTGATCGAGGCCAGCGGCAATGGGCGGGCGATGATGCTGGCCAGCATCAATCAGGACGCGATCGGCGAACTGAACCTGAACAAGAATTACTACTTCACCCAGCCGTATTCCTCGCAGCCCTTGATGGCGATCACGCGCCGCGACTACCCGGTGGTGTTCGACCACGATAATCTGCACGGGCGCAAGCTCGCCTTCATCTTCAACGACAACTCGCGCTCCTGGCTGCTGGGCGATCACGCCAACCCGGACCTGGTGGCGGCGGAGACGCCCACTCAGGCCTTGCTGGCGATCCAGGACCGGAGGGCGGACATCGGGCTGGTGCCGGAAAGCTACGCGCGCTTCCTGCTGAATTATCGTTTCCCCGATCTGAGCAGCTCCGGCGCGCTGCCCGGCTATTACGCCATTTACCGGATGGGGGTCAGCAAGCACCAGCCCTTGCTCTACGCCATCCTGCGGCGCAGCCTGGACACGATGTCGGCCGACGACGTCGACGCCGCCCGCTCCGCCTGGGAGGAGCAAGTAGCGCCGCGGCCGTCCGTCTCCAGCGTGTTCAGGAGTTACGCCGGCGAAGGCACCCTGCTGGTGCTGCTGTTCTTCGTCCTGCTGCTGGTGATACGCACCACCACCTTGCTGCTGCGCAAGGCGAGGACGGGCGAAGCGGCCAAGAGCGAGTTTCTGGCGGTGGTCAGTCATGAAATCCGCACGCCGATGAACGCCATCATCGCCGCCGGCGAACTGCTGCAGACCATGTCCTTGGGCGAGAAACAGCGGGAGCTGGTGCTGCAATCCAATCTGGCGGCCAGCAGCCTGCTGCAACTGCTCAACAATATTCTCAACGCCTCGCGGCTGGACGCGGGCCAGGAAAGCCTGGACCCGTCCTTCGTCAACGTCGGCTCCATTCTGGAAGACCAGGTCCGGCTGTACGCCTTGGCGGCCAAGATGAAAGGGCTGGAGCTGCGCTACGTCCATGCACTGCCGGAGCGCGCCTTCTGGCTGGACGCTTCGCATTTGCAGCGGGTGCTGCACAATCTGATGTCCAACGCTATCAAGTTCACCGACAAGGGCACGGTCACGCTGAAGGCGGACTTGCGCCGCGGAAAATCAAGCCGCAAGCGCGGCGTGCTGGTGTGCCAGGTGATAGACACCGGCATAGGCGTGCCGCTGGCGGCGCAGAAGAATATTTTCGACGCTTTCGTGCAGGCGGATTCCGTCGCCACCCGCAAGTTCGGCGGTTCGGGGCTGGGGCTGAGCATCTGCAAGCGCTTGGTGGAGTTGATGCAGGGGCGCATCACGCTGGACAGCGACGGCGCGTCCGGGACCATTCTCACCATCAAGCTGCCGGTGCGTTTGGGGCCGGCGCTGGTCAAGGAGGCGGCGGAGGAAGAAGCCTCCGGCCCGCCGCAGGCGGTGGGGCAGGGGCAGCTGGTGCTGGTGGTGGAAGACCATCCGGCCAATCAGCTGATGATTTGCGAGCAGCTGCGCCAATTGGGCTGCCGCGCCACGGTGGCCAGCACCGGCATGAGCAGCTTGTCCATCCTGAAGGAACACCCGGAGGTGCGCTTGATCCTGATGGACTGCAGCCTGCCGGACATCAGCGGCTACGAGGCGACGCGGCGCATCCGCGCATGGGAGCGCGAGGAGGGCGGCGCCTTGCTGCCCATCGTGGCGATTTCCGCGGCCAATGACGATCTGCACCGGGAACGGTGCATGGACAGCGGCATGAACGGCGTGCTGGTCAAGCCCCTGCGGCTCAGGGATTTGCAGCATATCTTGCTCATGTGGCTGCCGGACGCGGCGCCGGTCTCCGAGGCCGTCGAATCTCCGCCTCAGGTCAGCGGTCTATGGCAGATGTTCATCGAGCATAACGAGCGCGATTACCGCCAGGCGGTGCGGGCGGTCCAGCATGCTCACTGGTCCACGGCCAGCCAGCATCTGCACCGGATCTCCGGCGCGGCCTTGACCATGGAGCAGCGCGAGCTGGCGGAATTGGCGCGGGAACTGGAGGGCATGCTGTTGCAGGGCGGCGCGGAAGGCTTGGACGAACGCATGGACGCTTTGCGCGCGATGCTGGACCAACTGGCCGCGCAGACGCCGCCGGCCGGGAAATGAAACCGGGCGGCGGCTGGGTGGGCTATCGTTTCAGCCCTAAAAGATAGAACACGGGTTCTTAGAACGTGTTTACGATCTCGCGAGCTAAGGCGAGACAAGGCGTTGCGGCTGAGAAAGCGGAATGTACGCGTGGTACATGAGCATTTCGAAGCCGTACTCGCCGTGCCACGTCTCACGACGCGCAGCAGATCGTAACAGGTTCTTAGGCTTGCAGCGCCAGCGTGCCGCTGCGGCCGGGAATCTCTCCCATCACCACGCGGCCGGCGGGCAGCGCGGCCGCGTCCAGGCTGCTGAACAGCTCGATGCAGCTGCACAGCTGATAGCCCTGGGCTTGCCAGCCCACCAGCAGATGCTCGAAGGTATAGCCCAGACGCAGGCCTTCCAGCTCGGCGTGCAGGGTGTACACATGGCCGGTGGCCGGCGCTTCTTCGGTCAGCGCCAGGATATGGTGATGGACGTTGTCGGCGGTGAGGCCGTCCAGGCCTATCAATTCGTCCAGCGTCGGCAGCGTGGTGGGCAGCTGCGGCACGCCCAGGGGCTGGCCGGCGGCGTCCACCGGCTGGAAGGGGTGGCTGCCGCGGCCGTCGGACGCGTAAAGCATGCCCAGTTCGCGCTCATAGGCCAGCGCCGCGTCGTTGATCTGCCAGCCGGCCGCGCCGTGGGTGCGCGCCGGCTCGCCGAAGATCTGTTCGAAGCGCTCGGCCGCCTTGCGCATCTCGGCGCGGGTCCAGGCGGCGTCCTTGCCGGCGACGTAATCCTGCCACTTGATGTGGTCCCAGGTGTGAATGCCGACCTCGAAGCCCTGCGCGCGCACTTCGCGCATCAGTTCCGCCTCGCGCTTGCCGATGTCCGGGCCGGGCAGCACGGTGCCGTAGAGCAGGGTGCGGATGCCGTAGTGCTCCACCACCGAGGTGCGGGACACTTTGGACAGGAAGCCGGGACGGAACACCCGCTTGATCGCGCGGCCGGTATGGTCCGGGCCCAGGCTGAACAAAAACGTGGCCTTGGCGTGATGCTGCTGCAGCATATGCATCAGCCGCGGCACGCCGTCGCGGGTGCCGCGCCAGGTGTCGACGTCGATTTTAAGGGCGAGTTTTTTCATGGGGTATCTCTGAAACCGGCGCCGGGCTTTCTATCTCGCCTGGCGCCGGGAGCCGCTTACTCGGACAGGTCGCGGCTGGCTGCTACTTGGTCGCGGTAGTAGTCGTAGATGCCGCGCAGCGCGTCGGCCATGGTCACGCTCGGTTTCCAGTCCAGGTCCGCCATGGTGTTGGCGATCTTGGGCACGCGGTTCTGCACGTCCTGATAGCCTTTGCCGTAGTAAGCGCCGGAGGTGGTTTCCTCGATCTTCACCTTGTCGGCGTTCAGCTGGTATTCCGGGTAGACGCGGGCCAGGTCCAGCATCATCGCGGACAGTTCGCGGATGGAGTAGTTGTTGGCCGGGTTGCCGATATTGTAGATCTGACCGGAAGCCTTGCCGTCCTGGTTTTCGATGATCTTCATCAGCGCGCTGATGCCGTCGTCCACATAGGTGAAGGCGCGCTTTTGATGGCCGCCGTCCACCAGCTTGATGGTTTCGCCGCGCACGATGTGGCCCAGGAACTGGGTGATCACGCGGCTGGAGCCTTCCTTCGGCGTGTTGATGTTGTCCAGGCCGCCGCCGATCCAGTTGAACGGGCGGAACAGGGTGTAGTTCAGGCCTTCCTGCATGCCGTAGGCGTGGATCACGCGGTCCATCAGCTGTTTGGAGCAGGAGTAAATCCAGCGCGGCTTGTTGATCGGGCCGCAGATCAGCTCGGAGTTTTCCGGGTCGAACTCTTCGTCATGGCACATGCCGTAGACTTCCGAGGTGGACGGGAACACCAGGTGTTTCTTGTACTGCACGCACTGGCGCACGATGGGCAGGTTGGCTTCGAAGTCCAGCTCGAACACGCGCAGCGGATTGTTCACATAGGTGGACGGGGTGGCGATGGCCACCAGCGGCAGCACCACGTCGCACTTCTTCACGTGGTACTCGATCCACTCCTTGTTGATGGTGATGTCGCCTTCGAAGAAGTGGAAGCGCGGATGGTCTTTCCACTCGGCCACGCGGTCATCGTGCATGTCCATGCCGTAGATGTGCCAGTCGGTGGTTTCGATGATGCGCTTGGTCAGGTGGTGGCCGATGAAGCCGTTGACGCCGAGGATCAGTACTTTTTTCATTGAGATTTCCTTCATCGCCCCCCGGAAGGGAGCTGTGATTTGCATGTGTATTCCGTGAGTCCGCCGCCTCAGGCCAGCGTCAGCGTCAGTGTCGTCGCCGGATCCAGCGCCGCGCCGTCCAGCGTGGCGGACAGAACCTTCAGGCGGTCGCCGTCCACGGCGTCCAGCCACAGCGCGCCGTGTTCTGAGTGTAGCCGGGCCGCTTGCAATTGCTGGCCGTGGCCGCCGGCGCGCAGGGTTTTCCAGATCACCAGCCGTCCGCCTTCGGTGTCGGCGAAGGCGCCCGGGAACGGGTGGCTCAGCGCGCGCACGAAGTTGTGCAGCTGGGCGGCGCCGGCCAGCGGGTCGATGCGGCCGTCCTCCGGCTTGCGGCCGCCGAAATAGCCGCCCAGGCTCAAGTCCTGCTGGCGGAATTCAGTCTGGCCGGCGAGCAGGGCCGGCAGGCTGCGGGCCAGCACCATTTCCGCGGCCACGGTGACCTTGGCGAACACTTCGTCGGCGTTGTCGTCCGGCAGAATGGGCACCGCCATCTGGTCGACGACGGGGCCGTTGTCCGGTTTGACGTTCATCACGTGCAAGCTGGCGCCGGTTTCGGTTTCGCCGTGGATGATGGCCCAGTTGATCGGCACCCGGCCGCGGTATTTGGGCAGCAGCGAGCCGTGCATATTGAAGGCGCCGCGCGCCGCGGATTCCAGCAGCGGGGCCTTCAGCATGTGGCGGTAATAAAAAGAGAACAGGAAGTCCGGCCGCGCGGCCTGCACTTGGGCCAGCGTTTCCGGCGTGTTCGGGTCGTCCGGGGTGATCACCGGAATGCCGTAGTCGCGGGTGACTTGCTCCACGCTGGCGAACCAGATGTTTTCCTTGGGATTGTCGCGGTGGGTGACCACCAGCGCCACTTCCACGCCGCCGCCGATCAGCGCCTTCAGGCAGCGCACGCCGACATTGTGATAAGCGAAGACCACGGCTTTCATGGCTTGTCCTTTTGCTCCAGCACCGCGCCGATCACATAGCGCGGTCTGTCCCGCACTTCCTGGTAGATGCGGCCGATGTACTCGCCAAGCAGGCCGATGCCGAACAGCGCGATGCCGATCAGCAGGAAGGCGATGGCGAACAGGGTGAACAGGCCGCCCACTTCCGGTCCGACGATGAGGCGGCGCAGCACCAGATAGACCACCAGCACGCCGGAGCCGGCGGAAACCAGCATGCCCAGCAGCGAGAACAGCTGCAGCGGCACGATGGAGAAGCCGGTCATCAGGTCGAAGTTCAGGCGGATCAGGCTGTACAGCGAATACTTGGATTCGCCGGCGAAGCGCTCTTCATGGCCGACGGTGACTTCGGTCGGGTTCTGCGCGAACTGATAGGCCAGCGCCGGGATGAAGGTGTGCAGTTCGTTGCACTGATTGATGGTGTCGATGATGCGGCGGCTGTAGGCGCGCATCATGCAGCCCTGGTCGGTCATCTTGATGCGGGTCAGCTTCTCGCGCAGGCGGTTCATCGCGCGGCTGGCCAGATGGCGCCACAGACTGTCGTTGCGCTGGCGGCGGATGGAGCCGACGTAGTCGTGTCCCTTGTCCATTTCCGCCAGCAGCAGCTTGATGTCCTCCGGCGGGTTCTGCAAGTCGGCGTCCAGCGTCACCACCCGCTCGCCTCGGCTGTATTCGAAGCCGGCCAGGATGGCGCGATGCTGGCCGAAATTGCCGTTGAACAGCACTACCCGGGTCACGTCCGGGCGCAGGTCGAACTGCGCGGCGAGCATGGCCGGGCTCTTGTCGCGGCTGCCGTCGTTGACGAAGACGACTTCATAACGTACGCCCAGCGCATCCAGCGCCGGGTAGAGGCGGTCGAACAGCGCCGGAAGCACGTCCTGCTCGTTGTATACCGGGATGACGACGGAAAGATCGATTACGCTTTTCATAATGTTTTATACGCTCAGCACGGGCTTCAGCACGCCGCTCACGGCGGCGCACACGCGTTCCACGTCCTCGTCGGCCATGGCCGGGAACAGCGGCAGGGTGACGGTGCGGCGGCCGATGTCTTCCGCCACCGGGAAGTCGCCCGGCTGGAAGCCCATCTCGCGGAACAGGGTGAACAAATGCATGGCGGGGTAGTGCACGCCCACGCCTATGCCCAGGTCTTTCATCCGGGCGATGAATTCGCCGCGGTCCATGCTCATCCGATCCAGCGGCAGCAGCGGCTGGAACATATGCCAGTTGCTCTGGGCCATGTCCTCCAGCGGCAGCTCGCAGCCCAGCTCGCGGTCGAAATGGCGGAAATACAGCGCGGCCAGTTCGCGGCGGCGGGCGTTGAAGCCTTCCAGCCGCGGCAGTTGGCCCAGGCCGATGGCGGCGGCGATGTCGGTCATATTGGACTTGCCGCCCAGCACGTCCACGTCCATGCCGCCGTCGGCGTGGCGGGTCACGCCCTGCAGCCGCAGCTTCTCGAACAGGCGCGCCTCGTTCTCGTCGTTCAGCACCAGGCAGCCGCCTTCGCCACTGGTCATGTTCTTGTTGGCGTGGAAGCTGAAGGACACCAGATCGCCGTCGCTGCCTATGCGGCGGCCGCGCCAGTTGGCGCCCATGGACTGGGCGGCGTCCTCCACCACGCGCAGACGGTGGCGCTTGGCGATATCGTACAGGCGGTCGCGGTCCACCGGCAGGCCGGCCAGGTCCACCGGGATGATGGCGCGGGTGCGCGGCGTGATCGCTGCTTCCACCAGGTTCAGATCGATATTGCGGCTGGCGCGGTCGGCGTCGACGAACACCGGCTTGGCGCCCACCTTTAGAATGACGTTGGCGGTGGCCACCCAGCTCAGCGGGCAGGTGATCACCTCGTCGCCGGGGCCGACGCCGGCCACCTGCAAGGCCATTTCCAGCGCGGCGGTGGCGGAGGCCACCACCCGCACCGGGCGGCCGCCGACATGGGCGGACAACTCGGCTTCCAGTTGGCGGGACTTGGGACCGGTGGTGATCCAGCCGGAGCGCAGCACCTCGCCGACGGCGGCGATGGTGGCTTCGTCGATGTCCGGGCGGGTAAACGGTAGAAAATCCATATTCAAACCCTGAAAATTAGCCACGGAAGCACACGGAGATGCACGGACAAAAACAGTCATTCAAATTCGTTTTGCGCCATTGAATCTTGTCGGCTGCTGAGCGGGCGTTTTATTTTCCGTGTCATTCCGTGTGTTTCCGTGGCAAAAATAAGCCTTAACTACGTGCCACCAGCACCACGCCGATGATGATGACGCCGATGCCGATCAGTTTCTGCGCGCTCAAGGCCTCGCCGAACAGCCAATAGGCCAGCAGCGCGTTGACCACGTAGCCGATGGACAGCATGGGATAAGCGATGCTGACCTCCACCCGCGACAGCGCCATGATCCAGACCACCACGCTGACCACGTAGCAGGACAGGCCGCCGACGATGGGCAGATTGGTGGCCAGCGACCAGCCTATCGGCAACACGTTGGCGGCGGAAAAGTCAAAGTGGCCGATTTGGCGCACGCCGGCCTTCAAGCATAGCTGGGCGGCGGCGTTGAGCAGCACGCCGAGCAGAATCAGGCCGAATTCGATCAACTTCATATTAGAAGGGGTCCAAAGGTTGGCGGTTTCACGGCTTGGCCACGACGAGGCGGCGCGGATCTTGGTAGACCACCCGCATCGGCAGGCCCTGGGCTTGCAGTTCCTGATAGGTGGCGGGGTCGGTCATCGCCAGCGCGCGCGGCGCGGCCTTCCAGGCGGCGACGAATTGTTCCAGCCGCGGCATCCAGCGCTGCGGCTCCTGACCTTCGCCAAACTCGAACTCGTCGACGAACTGCACCAGGGTGACCGGGCGGCCCAGGTAGAAGGGGAAGGTCTGATCGTAATAGCGCACCGAGAACACCGGGGTGTCCTGCCCCAGATAGGGCTGAATCTGGCGCACGATTTCCTTGCTGCCCTTCAGCCGGCCGTAGCTGTCGTGGCCGGCGGCGGCGACGCTGACGGCGAGCAGGCTGCCGAAGGCCAGCCAGCACAGCGCGGCCAGTTTGCGCTCGCGGCCCAGCAAACGCCAGGCGACGACGGCGCAGGCCAGGAACAGCAGCGCGGCGATGGCGACGAAATGAGCGAAGCCATGCAGCACCTCCAGCGGGGTGTCCACCGAGGCGAAGCGGTCGACGAAGGGGTAAAGACCAAGCGCGGCCAGCCACAGCAGCAGCGCCGGCAGCAGGTGCTTCTTCAGCGCGGCGGCCGGCATGCGCAGCAGCGTGGGCGCCAGCAGCAGCGCCAGCGCCGGGAACAGCGGCAGGATGTAGGACGGCAGCTTGGAACTGGACTTGCTGAAGAAGGCGAAGATGAAGACCGACCAGATCAGCAGCAGGCGGCCGGCGCGCAGCCGCGCGCCCGGCTCGCGCCAGCCGTCGCGGCACAGCGCCGGCAGCAGGCTGGTCCAGGGCAGCAGGCCCAGCAGCAGATAGGGCACGAAATACCACGGCGCGCCGGTGCGCTTGTGCTCGGTGGTGAGAAAGCGCTCCAGGTGCTCGCGGATGAAGAAGAAATGGGCGAAGTCGGGGTTGCGCTGCGACACCAGGATGAACCACGGCGCGGTCAGCAGCAGGAACAGCGCCAGGCCGCTCAGCCAGTGCATGCGTTTCCAGAAGCCCCATTGCCAGTTGAGCAGGCTGTACAGCACCAGGGTGGCGCCGGGTATCAGCAGGCCGATCAGCCCCTTGCTCAGCGTGGCGGCGGCCATCGCCGCCCAGGTCAGCCACATCCAGTGGCGCGTTTCGCGCGGGCCGGCGTCGTCGCGCTGGGCCAGCAGGAAGCCGCACAGCGCCACGGTCAGGAAAAAGCTGACGCCCATGTCCAGAGACAGGAAATGACTGTTGGCCACGATCCAGGCGCAGCTGCCGGCGGCCAGCGCCGCGTAGCGGCCGGCGTCGACGCCCCACAGCCGGCGCGCGGTGAAGCCGCACATCGCCACCGTCAGAAAGCCGGTCAGACCGGGCCAGAAGCGGGCGGCGAACTCGTTGACGCCGAAGGCGGCGAAACTCAGCGCGCCCATCCAATATTGCAGCGCCGGCTTTTCGAAATACAGCAGGCCGTTCAGCCGCGGCGTGATCCAGTCGCCGCTGTGCAACATGAACAGCGACAGCGTGGCGTAGCGGCCCTCGTCGGCGTGAATCAGCCCGCGGTAGCCGAGGGAGCCGAACCAGACGACGGCGAACAGCAGCCACAGCGCCGGCTCCAGCCAGGGACGGGCGGCGGGGCCGGAGAGCCCGGCCGAAAAATGGGGTTGATTCATGCGGAACGGATAGTCATTGGATTATTATGGACAGCTGCGCAAGGATACCCGATTTCGCCGTCCTTGTGATTGGCTAAACTCATGTGCGGGCTGGAGAAAGCGGCGGCATCCGGCTTGGCCGCGGCGCTTAGGCCAGCCAGTCGCGCGGGGCCAGAAAGCGCTCGGTCAGCGCCGCTTCCGGGCTGCCCGGCTCCGGCTGATAATCGTACTCCCAGCGCGCCAGCGGCGGCATCGACATCAGGATGGATTCGGTGCGTCCCCCGGACTGCAGACCGAACAGGGTGCCGCGGTCCCAAACCAGATTGAATTCAACATAGCGGCCGCGGCGATAAAGCTGGAACTGACGTTCGCGATGGCCCCAGCTATCGCCTTTGCGGCGCTCGACGATGGGCAGGTAGGCGTCGGTGAAGCCCTTGCCCACCGCCTGCATGAAGCGGAAACAGGAGTCGAAGCCCCAGGCGTTCAGATCGTCGAAGAACAGGCCGCCGACGCCGCGCGCCTCTTGGCGGTGCTTCAGGAAGAAATACTCGTCGCACCAGCGCTTGTAGTCCGGATACACCTGTTCGCCGAAGGGCCGGCACACATCGCGGGCCACGCGGTGCCAGTGCACCACGTCGGCCTCCACCGGGTAGAACGGGGTCAGGTCGAAACCGCCGCCGAACCACCATACCGGCGTTTCCCCTTCTTTTTCCGCGATGAAGAAGCGGACATTGGCGTGGCTGGTGGGAATGTGCGGGTTTTCCGGATGGATCACCAGCGACACGCCCATGGCCTGGAAGCCGCGGCCGGCCAGCTCCGGCCGGTGGGCGGTGGCGGAGGCGGGCAGCGCGTCGCCGTGGACATGGGAGAAATTGACGCCGGCCTGCTCGAACAGCGTGCCCTTGGTCAGGACCCGGCTGCGTCCGCCGCCGCCGCCCGGACGCTGCCAGGCGTCCTCGACGAATTGAGCGCCGCCGTCGGCCTGCTCCAGCGCCGCGCAAATGCGGTCTTGCAGGTCCAAGAGAAAGGCTTTGACATCATTGACGCGCGGCTGGCTCATCGCAGTATCCTGAAGGCTTGAAATGGGCTGCATTGTAGCAGACGGGGCGGCGCGCGCAGGCGCGCCGCCCGGGCTTTGAACATGGGAGACGCGCATCGTGATTGATCTGTATACCTGGGGCACGCCCAATGGGCGCAAGATTTCCATCATGCTGGAAGAACTGGAGCTGCCATACGCCGTGCACACCGTGGATATCGGCAAGGGCGAGCAGTTCGCCGAGTCCTTTCTGGCCATCAGTCCCAACAACAAGATTCCGGCCATCGTCGACAGCGAGGGGCCGGATGGTCGGCCGCTGGCGATGTTCGAGTCCGGCGCCATTTTGCAATACCTGGCGGAAAAGCACGGCCGCCTGCTGCCGGCGGCGGGCGCGGCGCGCTACGAGGCGCTGCAATGGCTGATGTTCCAGATGGGCGGCTTCGGACCGATGTTGGGGCAGGCCCACCATTTCCTGCGCTATGCGCCGGAAAGCCTTCCCTATGCGCAGAAGCGCTACCACGACGAGGCCTTGCGTCTGTACGGCGTGCTGGACCGGCAGTTGGCCGGGCGGGATTACGTCGCCGGCGAGTACGGCGTCGCCGATATCGCGCTCTATCCGTGGGCGGCGCGCCATGATTGGCATCAGGTGGATCTGGCGGCGTTTCCGCGGGTAAGCGATTGGTTCCAACGCGTCGGCGAGCGGCCGGCGGTGCGGCGCGGCATGGCGGTGCCGGCGGCCTGAAACGCAAAACCAGCCGCGGACACAGGGGCCGCGGCTGGCGATGGAAGGGCGTGGCAAGGCTGAGATTAGAAGTGGTAGCTGATGCCGGCCTTCAGCACGCTGGTGCCGGACGTCTTGACCACGCTTTGGCCCGCCATCTGGAAGTCAGTGCCGGCGATGTATTCGTATTCGCCACGCAAGGACAGGTTTTTGTGCAGCTGATACTGCGCGCCGAAACCAAGACCCAAGCGGGTGTCGTTGAAAGTTTTGTTGGCAACTCGGTCGATCTTGAGCTTGGTGTGCACGTTGTTCAGGCTGGCCTTGCCGAAAACTTCCAAATCCTGGGTCACCGGCAGGATGCCCAGCACGGCGATGCGCTCGGCCTTGGTGGCGACGGAGCCGTTGCCGGTGCGGCCGCTGAAGGAGCCGTTGGCCGTGGATTTGCCGAAGTCAGCGTAGGACAGCTCGGTGGCCAGGTATTGGTTGAAGCGGTAACCGGCGCCCAGTTCCCATACCGTGCCGGCGGCCTTGGCGTCTTTCAGGACGATGTTGCGGTTGCCGGACTCCGGCTTGGAGAAGTTGTAACCGGTGTTGCCGAAGACGTAGAAGCCCGGGTCGGCGGCGTGTGCGGTCAGAGCTGCCAGGCTCAGCACGGAAGCGGTAATCAGTTTTTTCATTTTTGCGACTGTTTGCTTTGTTGATAACTGCGATATTGTGCGAACAGGAACCAAGTCAGTCTGTTGAGCTTGTAAACGCTCTTTGTGTTATCGATGGAGGGCTTGTGTAACGATCTGTAACAAAGCGGGACGGGCAGGGCAAAGAAAAGATGCCCACCGGAGCCGGCGGGCACGCAAAGTCACACAAAGGGAAAAGAGAACGGAACCGTTGCAAGACCGGCGGGGGGCCGATCCGGCTCGTGCAAACAGTTTGCTTCAGCCGGTCCTCGTCTTCCATTGTCGCTGTGTTCTGGCTTGATGACGGTTGATGACGGGGCGGCCGGGAAGTTTGCGCAGCTGTTAAATTCAATGTTTAGTTGTGATTGCTTGCAACTTTAGTTGAAGAAGGGGCGGGCGCGGCTGGCGCAGGCAAGAAAAAAGGCAAGCCTGAGGCTTGCCCTGATGGCGGCGACGCGGCGCTCAGGCGGCGGCGAAGACGGCCCAGTCGGCGTGTTCAGCGGCGGCGGCCCGGGCTTGGGCGCGCTGGTTGAAAAACTTCAGGCTGCGCTTGAGCACCTCGCCGCGTTCATTGTCCACCATCACCATGTGGTAGCTATTGGACAAGGGCATGAAGTCGACCTTGCCGCCCAGATAGCGCTGCAGATAGCGGGCCGAGCGCGGGCTGGTGATGTCGTCCTCGTCGGCATGCACGATCAGCGTCGGGCAGGTGATCTCTTCCAGCCGCGACATCAGCTGGCGGCGCAGCCCATCCACTTGGCGGATGCAGGCCAGCGGGATGTAGGCGTAGTGGAAGCGTTCGCCGCGTTCGAAGCGCTGCTGGATGGCCTTGCGGATGCGGGCGTTCTTGATGCCGAAGGGTTCGACTTCCGGCACGCGCATCTTCTTGGCCAGGCCGGGAATGCGGTAGACGATGTGGCGCGCCCAGGTCAGCTTGGGCAGGCTCCAGCCGTCCAGGAACAGCGGCGGCGCGTACAAGGCGAGGCCGTCCTGATGGTTTTCCAGCCGCGCCACTTCCAGCGCCACCAGGCCGCCCAGGCAAACGCCGGCCAGATGCACCACCTTGTGGCGCGTCTTCAGTTCCAGGTATTCCTTGCGTATGGTTTCCACCCAGTCCTGCCAGCGGACGGACAGCAGATCTTCCGGCTCGCCGCCATGTCCCGGCAACAGCGGGGTGTGCGTGACGATGTCCGCCTCCTCCAGCGTGCGTCCAAGCGCGCCAAGGTCGTATGCGCTGCCGCCCAGACCGTGTACCAGCAGGGCGGCCGGTCGTGAAGAAACCATGGGAAATACCCGAATCCAAGTTGAGATGCTGGCATTATCCCGACGCGGCGGCTTGGGGTCTGTTGGCTTCCTGTCCCCGCTTTGTGACGGCGCGTGACCCCATTCAGATTGCTTAACAAACTGCGGCTTTACTTTTCGCCGGCGCCGGCGTTCTTGGCTGTCCCTTCAAAGTCTCGCGGGCAAGAGCGGGACAAGGAAGAAGCGGAGAAGCGGTCGATGCGCGTTCTGAAGCCGTGTTCGCCGCGTGAGGTCCCGCGGATCGCAAGCGGGCGCTGAGCCGCTCATAGAGCCGCTAACTAAACCGCGCAGCGCAGGATCAGGGGTTGGCTTAGCGGGTCTTATTGCTGTGGTTGCATGATGCGCAGAGTAAAGCGCGCGCCGCCCAGTTCGCTGGCGCTCACGCTGGCCTGGCCGCCGTGGTGTTCGGTGATCAGCTTGACGAAGGACAACCCCAGGCCATAGCCGCCGGTGGCGCGGTCGCGGCTGCGGTCCAGCCGCAGGAAGGGTTCGAACACCTTGTCGCGTTCAGCCTCGGGAATGCCGCAGCCGTCGTCGTCGACATGAATCAGCAGCTGGCCGGAAGCGTTGTGACACACGGTCAGCCGGACCTGAGCGTTGGCGTATTTGAAGGCGTTGAGCAGCAGGTTGCGGCTGGCCACATACATCAGCTTGCGGTCGAACGCGCCGTTGCCCAGCGCGCAGTCCAGCTCCAGCGCGAGGCCCGGTGGTTTCAGCGGCGTCACCAGGTCGACCAGATCGTCGAACCAGTCGTAGAGGTCCACGGTTTCCCAGTGCAGCGGCACTTCGTTGCGGTTGAGCTTGGCGAACTCCATGCTGGTGTTGAACAGCTCCTCCAGCTCCTGCATATCGCGCTCCATGCCTTCGCGGTAGCGCCGCCATTCCTGTTCGTCCTCTTCTTCCTCCAGCATGGTCAGACCGAAGCGCAGCCGTGCGATCGGGGTGCGGATCTCATGGGCGATGGCGTGGGACAGGGCCTGGCGGGTTTCCATCTGCCGCTCCAGCCGCGCGGCCATGCTGTTGAAGGCCAGGGACAGGGGGGCCAGCAGCCGGCTTTTGGACGGTTGGGCGCGGGCGCTGAAGTCGCCGTCGGCGAACACCTCCGCCTTGCGGCGCACTTCCAGCAAGTCCTTCCACAGCGGGCGCAGGCTGAAGTAGATCAGCGTACCCAGCGTGGTGCCGGTCAGCAGAATCCACAACAGCAGGATTTCTATGTCTTCGCTGATCCAGCTGCTGTTGCTGGCCGGGGCTTCCAGCGGGCCCAGCAGCAAGAGACGCGGATCATGGGGCAGCGGCATGTAGAGCAACTGGTTGTCGAAATCCAGATAGGGGCGGCCGCCTTGCAGCGCGGCGTGGCCTTCCGGCTCGAAATCGTCGGGAGGATGGGCGATCAGTTTGACCGGATAGCTGAAGGCGCGGGCGATGTCGGCGAGCTTGCGGTCCCAGTCCCGATGCGGCGTCTGAGCCAGCTGCTCGCGGATCAGGCTCACGGTGCCGTTCATGAATTGCAGCTTGCCGTTGCGGTCGCTGTTCTCGTACAGCTTGGAGACCAGGAAGCCGAAGCCGATGATGATGATCAGCTCCACCAGCATGGTGGCGAAGAAATAACGGGCGAACAGGGTGCCCAGCGACGGCTTGAGCCAGCCGCGCAAACGACGAGTGCTCATGCCTTATTCCCAGTCGCTGCGCGAGAACAGATAGCCTTTGCCGCGCACGGTCTTGATTCGGGCCGGCGCGTCGGGATTATCGCCCAGCTTGCGGCGCAGCCGCGAAATGCGCGCGTCGATGGAGCGGTCCAAGCCGTCGAAGCCGATGCCGCGCAGCTCGCTCATGATGTCGTCGCGGGACAGCACCTGGCCGGCGTGGGAGGACAACAGCCACAGCAGGTCGAATTCGGCGGTGGTCAGATCGATCAGCTCCCCGTTCAGCGTGGCTTCGCGCGTGGCCTGGCTGATGCAGAACTGGCCAAAGGTGAAGCTGTCTTCGTCGCCGGCCTCTCCGTCGGCCTGCGCCCCCGGCCCGCCGCGGCGCAGCAGCGCGCGCACCCGCGCCAGCAAGCGGCGCGGCTCCACCGGCTTGGCCAGGTAGTCGTCGGCGCCCAGTTCCAGCCCCAGGATTTCGTCCACGTCCTCGTCGCGCGCCGTCATGATCAGCACCCGGCCGTTATAGCGCGGGCGGATTTCACGGCAGACGTCGAAGCCTTCCTTGCCCGGCAGCATGATGTCCAGGATCACCAGGTCCGGCTTTTCTTCCAGGATGATGGCCGGCGCGGTGTCGCCGCGGCCGTGCTGGGAGATGCGATAGCCGTGCTTGCTCAGATAAGCGCCTATCAATTCGGCTAGTCTCACGTCGTCTTCGACGATGAGAATATGGGGGGTATCGCTGTTCATGTCCGTCGACGGGATTTCGGTGGTTCAAATCAAAATATTAGCACGCGAGGTTTGCCGGCGACTTTAGCATTATCGTGACTGCTATTCGTCATAAACTATCGATAGTTTTTGCAAATGATTTGGCTTGCTTGATTTTCCGGCGCTATCAATCCAGAATCGGTCAGGCACAAAAAGCCGGCCGTGGCCGCCGTTGCCGCCAGGGACCGATGAATTAAAACGGGATAAAGAGAATAGGAACTTGCCATATGCAACAGATAAGAGAATGGGCCGTGTGGCTGGCCGTCGCCCTGGCGGGCGCGGCGGCCTTCGCCGTGGTGGCCCTCAATCGCGGCGAGCCGGTCAACGCGGTCTGGCTGATCGTGGCGGCGGTGTCTGTCTACTCCATCGCCTATCGCTTTTACGGCCGCTTCATCGCCCACAAAGTGCTGGAACTGGACGCTCGCCGGCTGACCCCGGCGGAAAAATACAATGACGGCCTGGACTACGTGCCCACCAATAAATGGGTGTTGTTCGGCCACCACTTCGCCGCCATCGCCGGCGCCGGGCCGCTGGTGGGACCGGTGCTGGCCGCGCAGATGGGTTATCTGCCGGGCACGCTGTGGATTCTGGTCGGCGTGATGCTGGCCGGCGCGGTGCAGGATTTCCTGATCCTGTTCCTGTCGGTGCGCCGCGACGGCAAATCGCTGGGCGAGATCATCCGCACCGAACTGGGCGCCATCCCCGGCGTCATCGCCTCCATCGGCATCCTGATGATCATGGTCATCCTGCTGGCGGTGCTGGCGCTGGTGGTGGTCAAGGCGCTGACCGGCAGCCCGTGGGGCACCTTCACCATTGCCGCCACGATACCGATCGCGCTGTTCATGGGCGTTTACACCCGCTACATCCGGCCGGGCAAGATCGGCGAGATCTCCGTCATCGGCTTCATCCTGCTGATGCTGGCCATTGTTTACGGCGGCGACATCGCCAAGAACGAAACCCTGGCGCCCTTGTTCACCCTGAGCGGCACCACGCTGGCCTGGACGCTGATCGGCTACGGCTTCGTCGCCTCGGTGCTGCCGGTATGGCTGTTGCTGGCGCCGAGGGACTACCTGTCCACCTTCCTGAAAATCGGCACCATTGTCGGCCTGGCCATCGGCATCATGATCGTGGCGCCCAATATGCACATGCCTGCGGTGACCAAATTCATCGACGGCAGCGGCCCGGTGTTCGCCGGCAATCTGTTCCCCTTCCTGTTCATCACCATCGCCTGCGGCGCGGTGTCCGGTTTCCACGCGCTGGTGGCTTCGGGCACCACGCCCAAGATGCTGGAGAACGAAACCCACGCCCGCATGATAGGCTACGGCTCCATGCTGATGGAAAGCTTCGTCGCCATCATGGCGTTGATCGCCGCCTGCGTGCTGGATCCGGGCGTGTACTTCGCGATGAACAGCCCGGCGGCAGTGATAGGCAAGACCGCGGAGGAAGCCGCCCAGGTGATTTCCAGCTGGGGCTTCCTCATCACGCCGGACATGTTGACCCAGATGGCCAAGGACGTGGGCGAGAGCACCATCCTGTCCCGCGCCGGCGGCGCGCCGACCTTGGCGGTGGGCATGGCGCACATTCTGTCCAATGTGATAGGCGGGCCGGCGATGATGGCCTTCTGGTATCACTTCGCCATTCTGTTCGAAGCCCTGTTCATCCTGACCACCATCGACGCCGGCACCCGTGTGCTGCGCTTCATGATCCAGGATCTGCTGGGCCTGGTGGTCAAGCCTATGGCCAACACGGAATCCTGGGCGGCCAACCTGATCGCCACCGGCCTGGCGGTGACCGGCTGGGGCTACTTCCTCTACCAGGGCGTGGTGGATCCGTTGGGCGGCATCAACACCTTGTGGCCGCTGTTCGGCATCGCCAACCAGATGCTGGCCGGCATCGCGCTGATTCTGGCCACCGCGGTGCTGATCAAAATGCAGAAAACCCGCTACATCTGGGTCACCGCCGTGCCCACCTTGTGGCTGCTGGTGGTGACGCTGACCGCCGGCTGGCAGAAGCTGTTCCACGCCAGTCCCAAGATCAGCTTCCTGGCCCACGCGGAAAAATTCTCCGCCGCCGCGGCCAAGGGCGAGGTGCTGGCGCCGGCCAAGAATATGGCGCAAATGCATCAGATCATCTTCAATGACTATGTGGACGCCACTTTGACGGCGCTGTTCATGGCGGTGGTGATCGCCATGCTGGCGTTTGCGCTGAACGTGATGCGCAAGTCCCTGGCGGTGAAATGGTCCACCGCCAAGGAGGTGCCGGCCATGTTCCGGGAGGAGGGCGCGTGATGGGCAAGCTATGGCAACAATGGGCGAAAACCGCCCGGCTGATGGTGGGGGTCAAGGATTACGACGCTTACGTCGCCAGCCGCCGCCGCTTCGATCCCAAGGCGGAGGTGATGAGCCGCGAGGCTTTCTTCCGCCGTTGTCAGGACGAACGCTATGGCGGCAAGAGCATGAAGAAGTGTCCGTGCTGAGTTCTAACGGTTAGTCATACTTGATAGCGCCCGGCTTGGCCGGGCGTTTTTCATTGCATGCGCGGGCGCGCTCCGTGGAAATTGTGTTTCTATTTTTTTGGCATTTTTTTGTGGATTTTAAATCCAAATTGGCTTGAGTTTTAGGCGTGGGTTATGCTGAACGCCCTTTCCACTAGCCCGGCTGCGTATGCGAAATGCGCGCCGTTGATGGACGATATGAGCGATTCCACGTTTGCAAGCCCGATTCTTGACCGTCTGCTGGCGGGCGGAGTGATTGACCAGGCGATTTACGAAGCCGCGCGCGACAAACTGCGCGAGCAGGGCGCGGAGCCCTTCTCCACCTTGGGCGGAGGCCTGGACTGGTTGGAAGAGGAGGAAGTGCTGAGCTTTGAGCAAATGATTGAAATCGAAGCCAAGGCGGATGCGGACGAAGGTTTCACGTCCAATGCGGTGCGCAGGCAGGCGGTGGATGAATACAACCAGGATCTGGAGCTGGAATTGGCGCTGCTCCAGCAACAAAAGGCGACGACATGGCGCGGGAAGCTGGCTTGGGGCTTGGGGTGCGCGGCCTTGCTCGGCGCGGCCGGCTGGTATTTTCTGACACCGCCGCTGGTGCCGAGATGCGAAGCGTCCGTGGTGAAGAAAAGCATACATGAGTCTTTGTGGTCGGCGCAGGCGCACATGATGTCGCGAAAACCCAGCGCGAGCGCGCCGGTAGCGGGCAATTTGCGGAACCTCAAGTTGGAACAGGTCAAGGAGCTGGGATACATCAAGACGGAGCGCACCCGTGGCTGCGTGGCGGTGCTGGTGGCGGGTGAAGAGCGCGCGCCCATCGCTTACGAGGTGAAGGGGAAGGGCGAAGATATCTTCGTGATGGGGGGCGACGAGAGTTTGCTGCGCGCACGTTACGCTCAGTTGAATTCGGATGGCGTACTACCGGAACTGGGCAAGCCTTTGGGGCGGGAGGGCGTGAGGCAGGCGCTGCAAAAAGGCGTGTTGGATTATAGCAAGCTGGGCGGATCCGTCGCCGATGCTTTGGCCCGTATGCAAGGAGCGGCTGGTCAGCCGGAATCCGCCCTCGGCGAAGTGCTGCCTTTGAACGATTGCGCACAAGGAGCGGGGGGTGTCTGGAGCTGCAAGCTGATGGTGCAATATCGCGACCCGTTCATGGTGGCGATCGGCAAGGAGGACCGCTTGTTGCTGGAAGGGGAGTTTGGCTTTGTTCAGGACGGGAAGGACTGGCGCCCGGCTGACAACTTCAAGAAACAGTTCGCCACCGCCTTGGTGCAAAGCCGGCTGATGTTGATGAAGGGCTTGTCGCGTGAGCAAGTATCGGGAGTGACAATGGATTCATCAGGCGGTTGAGCGGGAGCGAGTCGGTTGCATGCCCACCCAGGATGTAAAACCACTGCCACCGCCCGCGCGCAAGCCGGGCGGTTTTGTTTGGGCTTGGGACTGGTCCTGACCGCGATTTCATTGTCCTATCCTTTGGCATGTCGCAAAATAATGTCATTATTAACCACATATGGAAAAGCCATGTCAGAACCTTCCGCTTACACCGCTTACAGCGACAAATGGCAGATGCGCTTTGCCTTCTTCGATCAGCACGGCGCGCCGAATAGCGCCAGTTACAAGGAGGCGTTCAAAGCCTTGTCGTTTGGCGACCGCCTTAAGGTGCAGATGAATTTCATCGCTTTTTTCTTCTGGCCAATCTATTACCTGGTGTTGGGCTTGTGGAAGAACATGCTGTCCTTGTTGGGCGTGGCGCTGCTGATCAACCTGGTCCTCGTCTTGCTGGATGTGCCTGAGTCGATCACCCGCGGGCTTGGTTTCGGCTTTAGCGCGCTGGCCGGCATGTCGGTGAATTATCTGTATTACCAAAAGAAGGTCAAAGGCTATAAGGGGTGGAACCCTTTCCGTGGCTTGTTCTAAACCATGATGGCCGCTCAGTGAAAAAAACCGCCCGGCGCAAACCGGGCGGTTTTGTTTTTGCGGGAGCGGCGTTTAGTGCAGCAGATGGCTGACGCCGAAGTTGATCAGGCCGCCGCCGACGATCAGCCAGCCAAACAGGATGGACGCCAGCAACATCGGTTTGGCGCCGGCCTGACGGATGGCGGAGAAATGGGTGGTGATGCCCAACGCGCCCATCGCGGCGGCCAGCAGCAGATTGTCCAGGGAGACGATGGCGTTGACCCATGCGGCCGGCAGCAGATTGAAGGAGTTGAAGGCGGCCACGCCCAGGAAGGCGACGGCGAACCAGGGGATGGCGATGCGGCCCTTCTGCTGACGGCTGCCGTGCGGCTTGGCGGCCAGCCAGCTGGACAGGGCGATCAGGAAGGGCGCCAACATCATCACCCGTATCATCTTGGTGATCACCGCTGTGGTCATCGCGGCCTCGCTGACGGATTTGCCGGCGGCAACCGCCTGCGCTACTTCATGGATGGTGGAGCCGGCGAACACGCCGTAGCTGAACTCGGAAATGCCCAGATGGCTGGTCCACTGATACAGCATCGGCCACAGGAACATCGCCACGGTGCCGAACACCACCACGGTGGCGACAGCCACCGCCACTTTTTCCGCGTGGGCCTTGAGCACCGGTTCGGTGGCCAGGATCGCGGCCGCGCCGCAGATGGAGCTGCCGGCGCCGATCAGGATCACGCTTTGCTCGTCCATGCCCAAATACTTGCGGCCGATGCGGAAGGCCAGCAGGAAGGTGGTGCACAGCACCAGGGTGTCGATCAGCACGCCGGCGAAGCCGACGGCGGCGATGTCCTGGAAGGTCAGCTTGAAGCCGAACAGGATGATGCCCAGGCGCAGCAGCTTCTGCTTGGAGAACTGGATGCCGTGGTGGCTGGCGCCGGCGAAGTAGCGGTAGACGGTGTTGCCTATCAGCATGCCGCCCAGGATGGCGAGGGTGAGGGCGGAGAAGCCCAGATGTTTCATCGCCGGCAAATCCGCGGCGTAGAGCGCGGCGACGGCGAGGGCGATGGCCAACGCCAGGCCCGGCATGATTTGGCGAAGGTTTGTCATAAGTAAATGCCTGTTTGGTCTATGGCGGATGAGGCTAACGATACGCCCCTCGTTTTCAGTAGAGAAACGGATAAAATGGATATATGTCAGTAGCAAAATCAATATAAGGAGGGGGTATGGCCTTGAAGCTGACCCTGCGCGAGCTGGAGGTCTTCGTCGCGGTGGCCGAATACGGCACCGTCACTCAGGCGGCTCAACAGGTGGCGCTGACCCAGTCCGCCGCCAGCCAGGCGCTGGACAAGCTGGAAACCGGCCTAGACGTGCGCTTGTTCGACCGCATCGGCAAACGGCTGAGCCTGAACGAGCATGGCCGGCTGCTGTGGCCCAAGGCGCGGGCCATGCTGGACGCGGCTCAGGACATGCAGAGTCTGTTCAACGCCGGGGCGATGTCCTTGAAGATAGGCGCCAGCAGCACGGTGGCCAACTATCTGCTGCCGCAGCAGCTGGCGGCCTTCCGCGCCGCCTGGCCGCTGGCGCGCTTGGAGCTGGACGTGGCCAATACCCGCGACATCGTCGACGCGGTGGCGGCCCTGCGGGTGGACTTCGGTTTCATCGAAGGGCCTTGCCATCACCCGGATCTGGTCGCCCAGCCCTGGAGACAGGATGAGCTGGTGGTGTTCGCCGCCGCGGATCACCCGCTGGCGCGGGGCGAGGCGGCGCGCCAGGACCTGGCGCAAGCGGAATGGATTCTGCGCGAAGCCGGCTCCGGCACGCGCGAGGAGGTGGATCGGCTATTGCTGCCGCACCTGGCCATGCTCAACGTCAGCATGGAGCTGGGCCATTCCGAAGCGATCAAGCACGCGGTGGCTGCCGGCCTGGGGGTCAGCTGCCTGTCGCGGCGGGTGGTGGCCGATCTGTTGCAGACCGGCGCGGTGGTGGAGCTGAACGCCGGCCTGCCGGTGCTGACGCGCACCTTGTACCAGGTGCAGCACCGCGACAAGACGCTGACCCGCGGCATGGCCGCGTTCCAGAACATGACGATGGCGGCGCTGCTGGCCTGAACCCCATCAGGGCTTGGCGCCGGTCCCCAGTCCGGTCAGCGCGCGGATGTATTGCGCCGGGAAGCGGCTGCGTTCCAATTGGCCCTGTGACGAACGATCGCAGATCGACAATAACCAGGCGCAGGCGAAGGCCGCGCTCATGGAAAACAGCGCCGGGTTGGCGTAGGGGAAGATCGGCCGCGGATGGCCCAGGATATCCACCCATACCATGGGCCCCAGCGCCAATAGCGCGATGGCGGACGCCAGGCCGGCCAGGCTGCCGCCCACCGCGCCGCGGGTGGTGAGCCGGGGCCAGAACATCGCCAGGAACAGCACCGGGAAATTCACCGAGGCGGCAATCGCCAGCACCAGGCCGGACAGGAAGGCGATGTTCTGCTTCTCGAACAACAAGCCCAGCAGAATGGCCAGCAGTCCGATGACCAGCGTGGCCAGCCGCGACACCCGCATTTCCTCGGCGCTGCTCACCTTGCCTTTGCGCAGCGCCACCGCGTACAGGTCGTGGGACACCGCCGACGCGGCCGACAGGGCCAGGCCGGCCACCACGGCGAGAATGGTGGCGAAGGCCACCGCCGACACCAGGCCGAGGAACAGATTGCCGCCCACCGCCTGGGCCAGGTGCACCGCCACCATATTGGCGCCGCCGACAATGCCGCCGTCTGCGTCGCGAAAGCCGGCGTCGCCGCCGACGATGAGGATGGCGCCAAAGCCCACCAGGATCAGCAGCAGATAGAAATAACCGATGAAGCCGGTGGCGTAGAACACGGATTGGCGCGCGGCGCGGGCGTCGGCCACGGTGAAGAAGCGCATCAGCACATGCGGCAGGCCGGCGGTGCCGAACATCATGCCCAGCCCCAGGGAGACGGCGTCCACCGGATTGGACACCAGGCCGCCCGGCGCCAGGATGGCCTGGCCGCGGAGCTCGGCGGCGGCGGCGAACACGGCCTCGCTGCTATAGCCGAAGCGTCGCCAGACCATGAAGGCCATGAAGCTGGTGGCGGACAGCAGCAGCACCGCCTTGACGATCTGCACCCAGGTGGTGGCCAGCATGCCGCCGAACATCACGTACAAGACCATCAGCGCGCCGACGATGATCACGGCGCTCAGGTAGCTGGCGCCGAACAGCAGTTCGATCAGCTTGCCGGCGCCCACCATCTGCGCCACCAGATAGAGCAGCGCCACCGTCAGCGTGCCGCAGGCGGCGGTGATGCGCACCGGGGTCTGGCTCAAGCGGTAGGACACCACGTCGGCGAAGGTGAAGCGGCCCAGATTGCGCAGCCGCTCGGCGATCAGGAACATGATGATGGGCCAGCCGGCCAACACGCCCAGCGCATAGATCAGGCCGTCGTAGCCCTTGCTGAACATCATCGCGGAGATGCCAAGGAAGGAGGCGGCGGAGATCATGTCGCCGGCGATGGCCAGGCCGTTTTGCAGGGGAGTGACGCCGCCGCCGGCGGTATAGAAGTCCGAGGCGGAACGGGTGCGACGGGCGGCCCAAGCGGTGATGAACAGGGTCAGCGCCACAAACAGCAGGAACATCAGGATGGCGTTCCAGTTCAAGGGCCGTTGCGCGCCGGACTGGGCCCAGGCGGGGCCGGCCAGCGTCAGCGCCAGCATGGCGACAGGGATTCTCATGGCCGGCACTCCTTCAGCACTTGTTCGTTCAGCGGGTCCAGCCGCTTGTTGGCCTGGCGCACGTAGATCCCGGTCAGCGCGAAGGCGGCCAGGATGATGGCGACGCCCACCGGCATGCCCACGGTGGTGACGCCGGCGCCTATGGGCCGGGCCAGCCACTGCGGTGCGAAGGCCAGCACCAGGATGAAGCCGTAATAGAGCAGCAGCATGACGGCGGTCAGGCTCCAGCCCAGCCGCGCTTTGCCGCGGGCCAGTTGTTGAAAGGCGGGATGATTCAGAATCGCTTGCTGTTGTTGCGGGCTCATGGCGCGGCTCCTTAACCAGCGGCTTACGATCAACTGCGCGGCGTGGAGCGTTAGCCGGCGAGCGCCGCGCAAGAACGCCGGCGTATCGCCGGCACATTCCTGTTCTTCCGCGGCAAGGCCTTGTCTCGCTCCGGCTTGCCGGATCGTAAACGCGCTTTTGACGATGGCGGGTGGCGCCCCGGCCGAGACCGGGGCCGGGGCTCAGACGAAGCTGCGGGTTTGCGCCACGCGGAAGCGGTTGGCGACGAAGGCGCTGTCGGACAAGCTGGCGTTGGCCGCCGGATTGCCGCCGCTGCCGTGGAAGTCGCTGAAGGCGGCGGACTGATTGACCATCACCGCGCCGGTGAAATTGAGCGCCAGCGACACGCAGGCGTTTTCCGCCGCCTGTCGGGCCAGCGCCTGCACCTGCTGGTCCGTGCTGTAGACCGAGAAGCTCAGGGCGCCGTGGCGGCGCATGCTGTCTTCCGCCTGGCGCAGCGCGGCGGCGCTGTCCGGCGTCTGAATCAGGAAGCTGATCGGCCCGAAGTGTTCCTGCTCGTAAACGGCGCGGTCCTCCATCGTCAACTGGCGCAACAGCGGGGTGCGCACCTCGGCTTCCGGGTATTGCGGGTGGCTCAGCCTCCGGCTGTCCAGCGCCGGCCGGCCCAGCGCGCGCGCCGCCTCCAGCCTTTGGACCACGCCGGGGTTCTGAAGCGCGCCCAGCAGTTCCACCGCCTTGGCCGGTTCCGCGCACAGCGCTTCCAGCGCCGCGCACAGGCCTTCCACCGTTTGCTGATAGGACAGCTTGCCTTCGGGCGTGTGGATGCCGTCGGCCGGGATGAAAATATTCTGCGGCGCGGTGCACATCTGGCCGCTGTACAGCGCCAGCGACAGCGCGAGGTTGCGGCACAGGCCGGGGAAATCGGCGGTGGAGTCCAGCACCACGCAGTTGACGCCGGCTTTTTCGGTGTAGACCTGAGCGTGGCGGCACTGGCTCTCCAGCCACTCGCCGTGAGCGCTGCTGCCGGTGAAGTCGATCAGCTTCACCTCCGGCCGCTGAGCCAACAGGCTGGCCAGCGGCTCGCCGTGCTGGTTCGCCGCCAGCAGCACGGTATTGGGATCGAAACCGGCCTCGGCCAGCACTTCGCGGGCGATGCGCACCGTCAGGGCCAGCGGCAGCACCGCGCCGGGATGCGGCTTGACGATGACGCTGTTGCCGGTGGCCAGGCTGGCGAACAGCCCCGGATAGCCGTTCCAGGTGGGAAAGGTGCTGCAGCCTATCACCAGGCCGACGCCGCGCGGGATCACCTTCCAGCTTTTCTCCAGCACCAGCGGCTCATGTTTGCCCTGCGGCTTGCTCCAGCGGCAGTGTCCGGGAATGGCCGACATCTCGCGCCAGGCGTAGGTCACGGCCTCCAAGGCGCGGTCCTGCGCATGCGGGCCGCCGGCCTGGAAGGCCATCATGAAGGCCTGGCCGGTGGTGTGCATCACCGCGTGGGCGATCTCGAAGCTGCGGCGGTTCAGCCGCTGAATGATTTCCAGGCAGACGCCCACCCAGGCCTGCGGGCCGGCTTGCCGCCACGATTGCAGCGCCGCGGTGGAGGCGCTCAGCAAGGCGTCGGCGTCATGGCGCGGATAGCGGATGCGCAAAGCGCCGCGATAGGGAGAGCGTTCGCTGCCCACCCAGCCCTGGCCGGCCGGCAGGCCGTCCAGCTGGAAGTCTTGTTGCAATAAAGCCTCAAACGCCGCCTGGCCGTCCGCGGCGGCGGTTTCGCCATAAGTTCTGGGGCTGGGCATTTCCGGGTGCGGGGACCAGTACTGGCGCTCGCTCAAGGCCTGCAGGGCCTGGTCCAAGGTGGCTTGATGCTGCTGGAACAGAGGGTGAGACATGGACGTTCTCCTCGGGCGGAGGGATGAGAGGCCGGCCTGCGCCATGTCAGCGGCAAGCCGGGTACGGTAACAACAGTTTCAGCGCACTGTCATTGATGTGGGTCAGCTTATAATTGATTTTCCGGTCGGTCAATGATAGCGTTTGCCGAAGTGGCGGCTTGGCCAGTTGAGCCAAGGCCGCGCCCAAAGGGGAGGCGAGCATGCAGGCAGCGGAAACGAGTATTGAGGTGAATCTGGAGGCCGGAGTGGCGACCGTGACGCTGAATCGGCCGCAAAGGCTGAACAGCTTCAACCCCGCCATGCACCAGGCCTTGGCGGCGGCCTTGGACCGCCTGCGCGACGACGTCGAGGTCCGGGCGCTGGTGCTGACCGGCGCCGGCCGCGCTTTCTGCGCCGGCCAGGATCTGAGCGACCGAGCGCCGGAGCCGGGACAGCCGCCGGCGGATCTGGGCTTGTCCATCGAGGCTTACTACGCGCCGCTGGTGCGGCGGCTGCGCGATATGCCCAAGCCGGTGATCGCCGCGGTCAACGGCGTGGCGGCCGGGGCCGGAGCGAATATCGCCCTGGCTTGCGATCTGGTGATCGCCGCCCGCTCGGCGAGTTTCATCCAGGCCTTCAGCAAGATCGGTCTGCTGCCGGACGCCGGCGGCAGCTACTGGCTGCCGCGTTTGCTGGGCCAGGCGCGGGCGATGGGGCTGGCGCTGCTGGCCGAGCCCTTGCCGGCTGAGCGTGCCGAGCAATGGGGCTTGATCTGGCGCTGCGTAGACGACGAGGATTTTCCCGCCGCGGTGCGGCAGCTTGCCGAGCAACTGGCCAGCGGGCCGACGCTGGCCTACGCGCGGATCAAGCAGGCGCTGCAGGCGGCCGAGGGCAACAGTCTGGAGCGGCAACTGCAATTGGAGCGCGACACGCAGCGGGAGCTGGGCTTCAGCGCCGATTACCGCGAAGGCGTGGCGGCTTTTCTGGGCAAGCGGCCGCCGCGCTTTGGAGGACGATGACCATGAAACCGGACAAGGAACAGCGCGTGGCGGTGATAGGCGCCGGCGCGATGGGGCGCGGCATCGCCGCGGTAGCCGCTGCGGCGGGGCATGAGGTCTATCTCTACGATCAGGACGCGGCCGCGGCGGCGGCGGCGCCTGATGCGATCGCCGCGGACTGGGCCGGCCTGGTCCGGCGCGGCAAATGGAGCCAGTCGCAACTGGACGCCGCGCGCCGCCGGCTGCGGCCGGCCTCCTGTCTGGAGGAGCTGGCCGACGCCGCCTTGGCGATAGAGGCCATCGTCGAACGTCTGGACGCCAAGCAGGCGCTGCTGCGTCAGTTGGACGCCCTGTTGCCGGCCGCCGCCATCCTGGCCAGCAACACCTCCTCTCTGTCCATCACCGCGCTGGCGGCGGGTCTGCGTCATCCCGAGCGGGTGATCGGTCTGCATTTCTTCAATCCGGCCACGCGGATGAAGCTGGTGGAAGTGGTGAGCGGGCTGGAGACCGCGCCGGCTTTGTCGGAGCGTCTGTGCCAGTGGATGCGCGCTTGGGGCAAGACGCCGGCGCCGGCCGCGTCCACTCCCGGCTTCATCGTCAACCGGGTGGCGCGGCCTTTCTACGCCGAGGCCTTGCGGCTGCTGCAAGAAGGCGCTTGCGCACCATCCACATTGGACGCCTTGCTGCGCGAAGCCGGCGGCTTCGCGATGGGCCCCTTGGAATTGATGGACCTGATCGGCCATGACGTGAATTTCGCGGTGACGCAGTCGGTGTATCAGGCGATGCAGCAGGACCCGCGTTTCCGGCCGTCGCCGCTGCAGCAGGAGTTGGTCACGGCCGGCCGCCTGGGCCGCAAGAGCGGTCGCGGCTTTTACGATTACGGCCAGGCCTTGCCGGCGCCGGACGCCGCGCCGCCGCAAGCGGCGCCCGCGGCGCTGCGCGTGCATGGCGGCTTGGGCGCGGCCGAACCCTTGCTGGCGCGCTTGCGGGCCGGCGGCGTACGTCTGGAACGCGAGCCGGGGCCGGAGCAGGGCTGGCTGAGTTGGGATGATTTGCGGCTGGCCCTGTCCGACGGCCGCAGCGCCACCCGCCGCGCCGCGGACAGCGGCCACGCCGGCTGGGCGGTGTTCGATCTGGCTCTGGATTACGCCAGCGCGCCGCGGCTGGCGCTGGCCGTGGCGGACCAGGCCGCGCCGGAGGCGGCGGCGCGGGCGGAGGGCGTGTTGCAGGCGGCCGGCCTGCTGGTGTCGCGGATGGACGACGCCGCCGGCATGGCGGTGTTGCGCACCGTGGCGATGCTGGCCAACGAGGCGGCCGACGCGGTGGGGCAGGGCGTGGCCGCGGCGGACAGCGTGGATCAGGCGATGTGCCTGGGCGCCGCTTATCCCCGCGGTCCGCTGGCCTGGGCCGATAAGCTCGGCACGGACTATCTGGCGCAGACATTGGACGCTTTGCACGCGCACTACGGCGACGATCGTTATCGCGTCTCGCCGCTGCTGCGGCGGCTGGCCTTGTCCGGAGGACGCTTCCATGACTGAGACAGAAGCCGCTCGGCAACTTGCCGAGAACAGCGCGCTGGCGATGCTGAGCCAGGATCGGGCGTCGGCCAGCCTGGGCATGGAGCTGCTGGACGTGGCGCCGGGCCGGGCCCGGCTACGCATGCGAGTGCGCGACGACATGCTCAACGGCTTCCAGCTGTGTCACGGCGGCCTGCTGTGCGCGCTGGCGGACACCGCCTTCGCCGTCGCCTGCAATAGCTGGGGGCCGAGGACGGTCGGCGCGGCCGTCAGCGTGGAGTATCTGCTGCCGGCCCGCGGCGGGGACTGCCTGCTGGCGGAGGCCGAGTGCCTGCATCAGGGGGCTCGGCAAGGTCTTTACGATGTGCGGATCAGCAATCAGCGCGGCGAAACCCTGGCCCTGCTGCGCGGCCGCTCGCACCGGAGCGGAGAGCGGGCCGAGTAAAAGGCCGCATGCCGTTTTTTGTTTCTCAACGCCCGTCCAAGGAGCGCAAGCCCGCCGTCTTGTCCAGCCAGCAGCAATTGGCCGCAGAGCCAGCCCCGAACCCACACAGGAGAAGCACCATGCCCGTCACCCGCCCTATGTCCAGCGAGCTGGACGCGATGGAAACCGCCAGCCGCGACGAACTGTCCGCCTTGCAGCTGCAACGTCTGCAATGGACGCTGCAACACACTTACGACAATGTCGCGCCCTTTCGCGCCAAGTGCGAGCAAGCCGATGTCCATCCCCGGCAATTGCGGCGGCTGGAGGATCTGAGCCGCTTCCCGTTCACCAGCAAGGCGGATTTGCGCGACAACTACCCGTTCGGTCTGTTCGCGGTGCCGCGAGACCAGGTGTCGCGCATCCACGCCAGCAGCGGCACCACCGGCCAGCCCACGGTGGTGGGATACACCCGCAATGATATCGAGGCCTGGGCCACGGTGGTGGCGCGTTCCATCCGCGCCGCCGGCGGCCGGCGCGGCAGCATGGTGCACATCGCTTACGGTTACGGCCTGTTCACCGGCGGCCTGGGCGCGCACTACGGCGCGGAACGCCTGGGGTGCACCGTGGTGCCGATGTCCGGCGGTCAGACCGAGCGCCAGGTGCAGCTGATCCAGGATTTCCGCCCGGACATCATCATGGTCACGCCGTCCTATATGTTGAACATCCTCGATGAAATGGAGCGCCGGGACATGGATGCGGCGGCCTGCTCCTTGCAGGTGGGCATCTTCGGCGCCGAGCCGTGGACCGGGCAGATGCGGCAGGAGATCGAGCGCCGCGCCGGCATAGACGCGGTGGACATTTACGGCCTGTCCGAGGTGATGGGGCCGGGCGTGGCCAGCGAGTGCGTGGAAAGCAAGGACGGCCCGGTGATCTGGGAGGATTTCTTCTACCCGGAAATCATCGATCCGCACAGCGGCGAAGTGCTGCCGGACGGGGAGGAGGGCGAATTGGTGCTGACCTCGCTGACCAAGGAAGCGATGCCGGTGATCCGCTACCGCACCCGCGATCTGACCCGGCTGCTGCCGCCCAGCAGCCGTTCGATGCGGCGCATCGGCAAGATCGTCGGCCGGTCCGACGATATGTTGATCATCCGCGGCGTCAATGTGTTTCCCACCCAGATCGAGGAAGTGATTCTGCGGCAAACGGGGCTGGCGCCGCATTTCTATCTGGAGGTCGACAAAGACGGTCACCTGGACAGTCTGGCGGTCTTCGTCGAGCGCGAGCCCAGCGGGCCGGCGCGCGACGACGCCAAACAGCTGGCGGCGCGGCAGTTGCAGCACAGTATCAAGAGCCATGTCGGCGTAACGACCACAGTGCAGGTGGTGGAGCCGATGACCATAGAACGCTCGGTGGGCAAGGCGCGGCGGGTGGTGGACAAGCGGCCGCGCGACTAGGCGACGAGGGGCAGGTTGCGTTAATGCTTGTATTTTAATTGAACGACCGGTAAATTAATTAATATGCTGTTTCAGCGCGCCGGACATCCGCTTCCGGCGATGCTCACCTAGGAGGATGCGCCATGTACACCCAAGCCCTGGATCAGCCGGACATCGCCGCGGCGGCGGCTGAGCCGTCGCTTCAGCAGCAGGCCTTCGACGCCAAGCTGCAGGCGGAGGACAAGATAGAAGCGCGCGACTGGATGCCGCTCGCCTACCGCAAAACCTTGCTGCGGCAGATCTCCCAGCATGCGCATTCCGAAGTGGTGGGCATGCTGCCGGAAGGCAACTGGATCGGCCGCGCGCCCACGCTCAAGCGCAAGGCCATTCTGCTGGCCAAGGTGCAGGACGAGGGCGGGCACGGCCTTTATCTGTACGCGGCGGCGGAAACCCTGGGCAGCCCGCGCGACGAAATGGTGGCGACCTTGCTGTCCGGCCGCGCCAAGTACTCCAGCATCTTCAATTACCCCACTTTGTCCTGGGCCGACATCGGCACCATAGGCTGGCTGGTGGACGGCGCGGCGATCATGAACCAGATTCCGCTGTGCCGCTGTTCCTACGGCCCGTACGCCCGCGCCATGGTGCGCATCTGCAAGGAAGAAAGTTTTCACCAGCGCCAGGGCTACGATCTGCTGCTGACGATGATGGGCGGCAGCGCGGAGCAGCGGGCCATGGTGCAGGAGTCGGTGAACCGCTGGTGGTGGCCGGTGCTGATGATGTTCGGCCCGCCGGACCGGGATTCGGTGCACAGCGCCAGCAGCATGCAATGGGGCATCAAGCGCATTTCCAACGACGATTTGCGGCAGAAGTTCGTCGACGCCATCGTGCCCCAGGCCGAAGTGCTGGGCATCGCGCTGCCGGACCCGGCGCTGGTCTGGAACGAGGCGCGCGGTCATTACGACTTCGGCGAGCCGGATTGGACGGAGTTCAAGCGGGTGCTGGCGGGCGACGGCCCCTGCAACCGCGAACGCATGGCCGCGCGCGTCCGCGCGCATGAAGAGGGGGCCTGGGTGCGCGCCGCGGCCCGAGCCTATGCCGACAAACAGGCGGCGCGCGCCGCCGCCTGATCAGGAGCCATCATGTCCGAGCCTAACGCCTGGCCGCGTTTCGAGGTCTTTGTCCTTGGCCGCAACGCCTTGCAATACAAGCACTCCAGCAGCCTGCACGCCGCCGATGCGCGCCATGCGCTGCTGCTGGCCAGAGACATCTATGTCCGCCGCCAAGAGGGCATCAGCCTGTGGGTGGCGCCCAGCGCCCGCCTAAGCGAGAACGGCGAGCCGCCGTCTGCGACAGAGGCCGAGGCGCCGCAACAGTACGAAGTGTTTTTGCAGCTCAAGCCGGGTCTGGATCATCTGCACGTCGCCAGCCTGCTGGCAGCGTCGGCATCGCAGGCTTTGGAGCGGGCGGAGCGGGCCTTCGGCGAGTTCCCGCCCGGCGCGGTCTGGGCGCTGCCCAGCGCGGCGCTGAGCTGCAGCGAGCCGGACGAACGCGAGATGCTGTTCGAACCGATGGCCAGCAAGACTTATCGCTTGCCCACCTTCTTCCAGTTGCCGGAAGCCGTGAACCATATGTGAGGAGTGCGCGATGTCTGTGCAGATAGCTGTGCAAACGCAGCCGCCGGCGACGGCGGACCTGATCGAATACGCGCTGCGGTTGGGCGACAACACCTTGTTGCTGGGCCAGCGCCTGGGTGAATGGTGCGGCCACGCGCCGGAGTTGGAAGACGATATCGCGCTGAGCAATATCGCGCTGGATCTGATAGGCCAGTCGCGCTTGTTGCTGAGTCTGGCCGGCGAATGGGAGGGACGGGGCCGGGACGAGGACGCGCTGGCCTATCTGCGCGACGCGCCGGCGTTCCGCAACCTGACCTTGCTGGAGCTACCCAACGGCGACTTCGGCCAGACCGTGTTGCGCATCGCCCTGTTCAGCGCCTACCAAGTGGCTGTGTGGCGGGCCTTGCGCGACGGCGCGGAAGCACGGCTGGCGGCGATCGCCGGCAAGGCGCTGGCGGAAAGCCGCTACCACCTGCGCTACGCGGCGGAGTGGGTGGTGCGGCTGGGCGACGGCACCGACGAATCGCGGCGGCGCATGCAGCGGGCGCTGACGCATTGGTGGCCGTATCTGGCCGAGATGTTCGACGAGGACGCGCTGGAGCGGCGCCTGGACGGCGTCGCGCCGCAAGCGGCTCTTCTGCGGAAGGAATGGGAGGCGTTGATGCTGCCGGTGCTGGCGGAGGCCACGCTGCGGCCCCCGGCGGACACCGAATATCGCTCCGGCGGCAAGCGCGGCGAACACAGCGAATCCTTGGGCCATGTGCTGGCGGAGATGCAGTTCCTGCAGCGCGCCTATCCCGGAGAGCGCTGGTGATGCGCGCCGCGCGGCTGAGCGTGGCGCAAGCCTGGCGGGTGCTGGACCAGGTGCCGGACCCCGAGGTGCCGGCGGTGTCGCTGTGCGATCTGGGCATCGTGCGCAAGGTGGCGCGGGTGGGGGAGGATCTGGAGGTGACGCTGACCCCCACTTATTCCGGCTGCCCGGCGACCGAGGCCATCGCCGCCTCGGTGCGGCAGGCCTTGGGTCAGGCGGGCGAAGAGCGGGTGGTGTTGCGCACCCAGCTGAGTCCGGCCTGGAGCAGCGACTGGATCAGCGCCGACGGCCGCGAAAAGCTGCGCCGTTACGGTATTGCGCCGCCGGCCTGCGCAAGGACGGCCGAGGACGACTGGCAGCCGCTGCGCTTCCAAACGGCGGCGCCGGTCTGTCCGCAATGCGGCTCCGTCCGCAGCCGGCGGCTGAGCCAGTTCGGCTCCACCGCCTGCAAGGCGCTCTACCGCTGCGAGGCCTGTCTGGAGCCATTCGAGTATTTCAAGCCGATCTGAGTCCACTGAGGGACCGGAGTAAGGAGACCGGGATGAGACTAGCTTTCCATCGCCTGCGCGTCGTCGAACGTCGCCAGGAAACCGACGACGCCATTTCGCTGACCTTGGAGCCGCCGGCGGAGTTTAAGGAGCGCTTCCGCTTCACCCAGGGCCAGCACCTGGTGTTTCGCGAACATATCGACGGCGTGGAGCAGCGGCGCACTTATTCGCTGTGCTGCGGCGCGGACGAAGGCATTTTACGGGTGGCGGTGAAGCGGGTGGAGGGCGGCGTGTTCTCCAGCCACGTCCACCGGCATTGGCAACTTGGGCAGGAGGTGGAAGCGATGCCGCCGGAGGGGCGCTTTTTCACGCCGCTGGCGGCGGAGCAGCGCAAGCACTATCTGGGCATCGTCGCCGGCAGCGGCATCACCCCCTTGCTGTCCACCTTGAAAACCACCTTGCGGCGAGAGCCGCACAGCCGTTTCACCTTGCTGTACGGCAATCGGCGGCGCGGCGGCATTCTGTTCGCCGACGAGCTGGCGGCGCTGAAGTCGTGCTATCCGGCGCGCCTGGCGGTGTATCACTTCCTCAGCCGCGAAGCACAGCAGCCGGAGCTGTTTCACGGCCGTCTCGACGGCGAACGGCTGCACAGGGCGCTGGCCGCGCTGCTGCCGGACGGCGCGGTGGACGAAGCCTTCGTTTGCGGCCCCAACGATATGATTGATCAGGCCTGCGCCTGCCTGGAGCGCGTCGGGCTGGCCGCCGGACGCATCCATTACGAACGTTTCGGCGTGCCGGGGCGCGGTGCGGCCAAACCGGCAGCGGCGGCCGAGGACAATCCGGCGGCCAGCGTCACTCTCATCATCGACGGCCAGCAGCGCCAACTGGAACTGAGCGCCGGTGAGCGCATCCTGGAAGCGGCTACCGCGGCCGGGGTCGACCTACCTTACTCTTGCCAAGGTGGGGTATGCTGCACCTGCCGGGCCAAGGTGCTGTCCGGCCGCGTGTCCATGGACAAGAATTTCGCCCTGGAAGCGGCCGAGGTGGAACAAGGCTTCGTGCTCGCCTGTCAGGCGCGTCCACGGACCCAGCAAGTGGTGCTCAGTTTTGATGAGCGTTGACGGTTGCTTGTCTAGAACCGCTGGCAAGCCCCGGTTTGACCGGGGTTTGCCTGGCGGCTCGTAGTCATCGGGGAGGTTCGCTGGTGCCGCGTCTGGTCTTTTCATTCAACCGATATGCGGATATGGCCAGAACAAAATCTCCCAATTACGAGGCGCAGCAACAAAACATACTGGAGAACGCTGCCCGCCTGTTTGCCGAGCAGAGTTTTCCCAGTGCTTCGATAGCCCAACTGGCTGAGCTGTGCGGCATGTCCAAACCGCTGCTGTATCACTACTACCGCGACAAATCGCATCTGCTGTTCGACATCGCCGACACCTATGTGGATAGGTTGGTGGGCATTGTCGACGAGGCGGCGCGGCAAGCGCTGCCGGCGGACGCGCATTTGCGGCTGCTGATCGAGCGCTTCATGGAGGAGTACGCGTTCTCGCGCCATTACCACATGGTCTTGGTGCAGGACGTCAAATTCCTGGGCGAGGCGGACCGGCTGAAGGTGAAGGCCAAGCAGGCCGGCGTGGTGTCCGCCTTTGCCGAACTGATCGCCCGCTTGCGGCCGGAGCTGCCGGCGACGGAGGTCAAACCGGTGACGATGACCTTGTTCGGCATGATGAACTGGACCTTCACCTGGTTCCGCGCGGACGGTGCGGTGGACCGGCAGGGCATGGCGCGGATAGTCAGCCAGTTGTTTCTTCACGGGGTGTATGGATGTGGAGAGGGAACTGATCATGAGCGAGCATCTGAGGGAGCGCCGCGCTGAGCGGATCTGCCACCTGGAAATTCACCGGCCGGCGCAGCTCAATGCGCTGAGCCCCGAGCTGATGCGGGAGCTGGAGTCCGCGCTGGACGCGGCGGACGGCGATCCCGACATCAGCGTCATTCTGCTGTCCGGCACCGAGCAGGCCTTCGCCGCCGGCGCCGACATCGGCCGCATGGCCGAATGGGATTATCAGCAAGTCTTTCTCGACGATTACGTAAGCCGGCACTGGGAGCGCGCGCGCGGCGTGCGCAAGCCGCTGATCGCCGCGGTGCGCGGCCTGGCGATAGGCGGCGGCTGCGAGCTGGCGATGATGTGCGACGTGATCATCGCCGGCGAGTCCGCCCGCTTCGGCCAGCCGGAAGTCAAGCTGGGCACCCTGCCCGGCATGGGCGGCACCCAGCGGCTGCCGCGCGCCATCGGCAAGGCCAAGGCGATGGAATGGTGCTTGAGCGGCCAGCTCTATAGCGCCGACGAAGCCGAGCGCGCCGGCCTGGTGTCGCGGGTGGTGGCGGACGCCGAGGTGCTGGCGACGGCGCAGGCGCTGGCCGCGCGGATGGCGGGTTACTCGCTGCCGGCGCTGATGCTGATCAAGGAGTCCTTGAACCGCGCTTTCGAATCCAGCCTGGCCGAAGGCCTGCTGTTCGAACGGCGCGCCTTTCACGCCAGTTTCTCGCTGGCCGACCAGAAGGAAGGCATGCAGGCCTTTCTCGACAAGCGGCCGCCGCAGTTCCAACACCGTTGATCCAGGAGGTTTCCCATGCCCCATGCCTATATCTGTGACGGCATTCGCACCCCGTTCGGCCGTTACGGCGGCGCGCTTTCCGGCGTGCGCGCCGACGATCTGGCGGCGCTGCCGCTCGCCGCGCTGATGCGGCGCCATCCGCTGGACTGGTCCTGCCTGGACGAGGTGATTCTGGGCTGCGCCAATCAGGCCGGCGAGGACAACCGCAATGTGGCGCGGATGGCGGCCTTGCTGGCCGGCCTGCCGCAGTCCGCGCCGGCGATCACGGTCAACCGCCTGTGCGCGTCCGGACTGGACGCGGTGGGTCTGGCCGCGCGGGCGATCGCCGCAGGCGAAGCCGAACTGGTGCTGGCCGGCGGCGTAGAGAGCATGTCGCGCGCGCCCTTCGTGCTGGGCAAGGCCGAGAGCCCGTTCGCGCGCAATGCGCGGGTAGAGGACAGCACCATAGGCTGGCGCTTCGTCAACCCGGCGTTTCAGCGTCAGTTCGGCATCGACTCCATGCCGGAAACCGCGGAAAACGTCGCGCGCCAGTTCAAGGTTTCCCGCGCCGATCAGGACGCCTTCGCGCTGCGCAGCCAGCAGCGTTACGCCGCGGCGCGCGAGCGCGGTTTCTTCGACGCGGAGATCCTGGCCTTGGAGCTGCCGCAGCGCAAGGGCGAGCCGCTGCGGGTGATCCGGGACGAACACCCGCGGCCGGCCACCACGCTGGCGGAGCTGGCGCGGCTCAAGGGCGTGGTGGCGGACGGCTCGGTCACCGCCGGCAACGCCTCCGGCGTCAACGACGGCGCGGCGGCGCTGTTGCTGGCCAGCGGCGCCGGGCTCAAGCGCCACGGCCTGCGTCCGCGGGCGCGGATTCTGGGCATGTGCTCGGTGGGGCTGGAGCCGCGCATCATGGGCATGGGGCCGGCGCCGGCGGCGGAAAAGCTGTTGCGGCGGCTGGGCCTGAGCGTGGCGGATATGGACGTGATCGAGCTGAACGAGGCATTCGCCTCGCAATCGCTGGCGGTGATGCGCCAACTGGGCCTGGCCGACGACGACGCCCGGGTCAACCCCAACGGCGGCGCGATCGCGCTGGGCCATCCGCTGGGAGCTTCCGGCGCCAGGCTGGCGCTGACCGCGCTGCGTCAGCTGGAGGCCAGCGGAGATAGGCTGGCGCTGTGCGCGATGTGCGTCGGCGTCGGCCAGGGCGTGGCCCTGGTGCTGGAGAGGGTGGAGGAGGCGTGATGGACGAACTGATCTTGCTGGATTATCCGGCCGATGGCGTGGCGCGGCTGCGCCTGAACCGCCCGCAGGCGCTCAATGCCTTGAATACGGCGCTGCGGCGGGAGTTGGCGCGGCGTTTCCAGGAGCTGGCCGCCGCGGCCGACGTCAGGGCGATTCTGCTGTGCGGCGACCATCGCGCTTTCGCCGCCGGCGCGGACCTGACCGAGATGGCCGACTGCGGCAGCATAGAGCTGATGCAGCGCCAGCTGCACAAGCTATGGCAGGCGATTGCCGACTGTCCCAAGCCGGTGATCGCGGCGGTGGCCGGCTATGCCTTGGGCGGCGGCTGCGAGCTGGCGATGCACGCCGACATCATCGTCGCCGCCGAATCCGCCCAGTTCGGCCAGCCGGAAGTCAAGGTGGGGGTGATGCCGGGCGCCGGCGGCACCCAGCGGCTGCTGCGGGCGGTGGGCAAGTTCCGCGCGATGAAGCTGCTGTTGACCGGCGAGCGCATCGGCGCGGCGGGGGCGCTGGCGATGGGCCTGGTCAGCGAGGTGACGGCGGACGAGGCGCTGGATACGCGCGCACTGGAGCTGGCGACGCAGATCGCCGCGCTGCCGCCGCTGGCGGTGGAGCAGATCAAGGAAGTGGTGCTGGCCGGCGCCGACGCGCCGTTGGCGACGGCGCTGATGCTGGAGCGCAAGGCGTATCAGCTCTTGTTCGCGTCGAGGGATCAGAAGGAGGGCATGCGGGCTTTCCTGGACAAGCGCGCGGCGGTGTTTCGGGGAGAATAGAAAAACCGGGCGACGATACCATCGCCGCCCGGTCCACTGGACTTGCTTAGACCCTGTTTACGATGCGGATCGTAAGCAGGTTCTCAATGCGCGCCGCTGTCGCCGCCAGCAGCGGTGAACGGCGGCTTGGCGAACCACACCAGGCCGATCAGCAGCACGAACAGCACGCCGGACAGCCAGAAAATCTCATTGGCCGCCATGATGTAGCCCTGCTTGGTGATTTGCAACGAGGTCAGCGCCGCCTGCTGTCCGGAGGACAGGCCGGCCATGTCCAGCAGCCGGAACCAGGCGTTGGACGCCTGATCGTAGAGGCTGACATGCTCGGTCAGGCGCGCGTGGTGCATCGCCTCGCGACGGTCCCACATCGTGGTGGTGATCGAGGTGCCGATGCTGCCGGCCAGAATCCGCAGGAAGTTGGACAGGCTGGACGCGCTGGCGATCTGGCTGGGATGCAGGCCGGACAGGGTGATCGTGGTCAGCGGCATGAAGAAGCAGGCCACGCCTATGCCCTGCACCACCTGCGGCCACACCACGTAGGCGAAGTCCATCTGCGGGTTGAAGGTGCTGCGCCAGAAGAAGCAGATCGCGTACACGCTGAAGCTCACCGTCACCACCCAGCGCATGTCCAGCCGCTGCGCGTACTTGCCGATGATGGGCGACAGCACCACCGGGATCAGCCCGATGGGGGCCGCGGCCAGGCCGGCCCAGGTGGCGGTGTAGCCCATCTGGGTCTGCAGCATCAGGGGCAGCAGCACCACGGTGCCGAAGTAGAGCATGAAGCCCAGGCTGATGGCGACGGTGCCGACGGTGAAGTTGCGCTGCTTGAACAGGCTCAGGTCGACGATGGGATGTTTCTCGCCCAGCTCCCAGATCACCAGATAGACCAGCGCCAGCACCGCGATCACCGCCAGGGTGATTACCTCGGTGGAGTTGAACCAGTCCAGCTCTTTGCCGCGGTCCAGCACCATTTGCAGCGAGCCTACGCCGATCACCAACAGAGCGAGGCCGATGCGGTCGATAGGCAGATCGACGGTTTCGGTTTCACGCGGCTTGAGGATGCGCCAGGAAATGAAGGCCGCCGCCAGTCCCACCGGCACGTTGATGAAGAAGATCCAGCCCCAGTGCCAGTTGTCGCTGATCACGCCGCCCAGAATCGGGCCGAACACCGGCGCGACGATCACTGTCATCGCCCATAGCGCCAGCGCCATGCCTTTCTTCTCCGGCGGGTAGCAGGACAAGAGCAGGCTCTGCGACAGCGGAATCATCGGGCCGGCCACCGCGCCTTGCAGCACGCGGAAGAAAATCAGCATTTCCAGGCTGCTGGACATGCCGCACAGCCAGGAGGTGAGCACGAAGAGCAGGGTGGAGGCGGTGAACAGCTTCACTTCGCCCAGGCGCTTGGCCAGCCAGCCGGTCAGCGGCACCGCGATGGCGTTGGCCACCCCGAAGGAGGTGATCACCCAGGTGCCCTGGCTGGTGGCCGCGCCGAGGTTGCCCGAGATGGTGGGCAAGGCCACGTTGGCGATGGTGGTGTCCAGCACTTGCATGAACACCGACATCGACAGCGCCAGCGTGATCCAGACCAGCTTGGAGCCGGTCAGTGGTGGATGATTCATGGTCCGGACCCCTTATTCGGCCTTGCCTTCACCCGCGTTGGCCGCCAGCAGCGTCCGCACCAGTTCGTCGGCCTGTTTCAGGTCCGGCAGCTGGCCGGAGACGTCCTGGTGGGCGACGAAGGGCTGGGCTTCGGCCACGGCCTTGCCGTCCGTGCTGGAGGTGTCCACCACGGCGTCCATGGACAGGCCGACGCGCAGCGGGTGCGATTGCAGGTCTTTCGGGTCCAGCTGGATGCGCACCGGCACACGTTGAACCACCTTGATCCAGTTGCCGGTGGCGTTCTGCGCCGGCAGCAGCGAGAAGGCGCTGCCGGTGCCGGCGGACAGGCCCACCACTTTGCCGTGGTAGACGATCTTGCCGCCGTAGAGATCGGACTTCAGTTCCACCGGCTGGCCGATGCGGATCTTGGCCAGCTGGCCTTCCTTGAAGTTGGCGTCCACCCACAGGTTTTGCAGCGGGATCACCGACATCAGTGGGGTGCCGGCGGCCAGGCGTTGGCCAACCTGCACATTGCGGCGGGCGACGGCGCCGTCCAGCGGGGCCTTGATCTCGGTGCGCTGCAGCGCGAGCCAGGCTTCCTTCAGCCGGCTGGCGGCGGCCTTGACCGCAGGCTGCTGCGCCAGCGCGTCCTTGCCCAGCAGCGCGGCGCTGGCTTTTTGCTGTTCGCGCGCGGCGTCTAGCGCGGCCTTGGCGGCGGCGACGGCGTCGTTGGCGTGGCCCAGTTCTTCCGCCGACAGCGCGTCGGTGCCGGCCAACTGTTTGCGGCGTTTCAGGTCGGCGTCGGCGCGGGCCAGCTCGGTTTCGCGCAGGGTGACCTGGGCCGCCAGCTGCTGGGTGTTGCTCATCAATTGGCGGGTCTGACGCACGGCTTGGGCGAACTCATTGCGGGCGCGGTCGAAGTTCAGCTGCGCGTCGTTCTTGTCCAGGCTGACCAGCAATTGGCCGGCCTTGACGTGCTGGGTGTCGTCCACCAGCACCTTGGCGACGGTGCCGCCCACTTCCGGGGTGACTTGCACCAGGTGGCCACTGACATAGGCGTCGTCGGTGCTTTCCTGATGGCTGAGCACCAGCGCCCAGTAGGCACCGTAGCCGATGGCGATGGCGGCGAACAGGGTGGTGGCGACGATCAGATTGCGTTTGCGCCCTTGCGCGGTTTTGGTTTTCTTGTCCATGGATGCGTTCTCAGTGGGTGGCGGGCGCAGCGTTGAAGCCGCCGCCCAATGCGGTGTTCAGGGAGACCCAAGCCAGTTTGCGGCCGGCTTCGGCGTCGATGCGCGCCGACTGTTGCGCCAGCGCGCTGTCCTGGGCGTCCAGCAGGTTCAGCTTGTTGATGATGCCGGCCTTGAAGCGGGCGGCGGCGGAGTCGGCGGCGCGGCCGCTGCTGTCCTGCGCCTGGCGCGCCTGTTCCAGTTGCTTGCCGCTTTGCTGCCAGCCGCTGACGGCGTCGGCGGCGTCGCGCATCGCGTCCAACACGGTCTGGTTGTAGCTGTGCACGGCCAGGTCGTAGCCGGCCTTTTGTTTGCCCAGATTGGCCTGGATCGCGCCGGAGTGGAAAATGGGCAGGCTGATCGCCGGCATGAAGCCCCAGAAGGTGGAGTTGCCGTTCATCAGCTTGTTCAGTTCCAGCGAGGTTTGGCCGGCGAAGGCGGTCAGCTTGATATTGGGGTAGAACTCGGCGCGCGCGGCTTTGACCGCGCCGGCCATGGCTTCCACCCGCGCGCGTTGGGCGGCGATGTCCGGGCGTTTGCCCAGCAGTTCCGCGTGCAGGCTGTCCGCGTCCAGCGGCGGCAGCGCCGCGCTCTTGGCGGCTTGCAGCGCGTTCAAGGCGTCCGGTCCCTGGCCGGTCAGCGCCGCCAGCGCATGGCGGGCGCGGTCGCTGTCCTGGGCCAAGGCGCTTTGTTGTTGGCGCAGGCGGTGCAGCGAGACTTCGTTGCCGCGCTGGTTGTCGCCCGGCAGCAGGCCGGCGTTGATGCGGGCTTGAGTCAGCGTTTGACGGCTCTCCGCCAGCTGGATGCGCTTGGCCAGCACCGCGCTTTGCGCCTGTAGCCGCTGCAACTGGGTGTATTGGGCGATGACGGCCTGAGTCAGCGTCAGCCGGGTCTGAGCACCTTCGAAGGCGATGGCTTGCTGTTGGCCGACGGCTTCGTCGATCTGGCCGCGGTGCTTGCCCCAGAAGTCGAACTCCCAGCTGCCCATCAGCATGGCGGTGTAGGCGTTGACGTAGTCGCGCGAGATCGGCGCCGGAAACTCGTAGTTCAGCTGGGTCATATTGGCGCTGAAATCGAGTTTGGGGCCGCTATTGCCTTCGACGATGCCGACGGCGGCGCGCGCCTGGCGCAGCCGGGCTTCAGCCAGCTTCAAGGACGGCGCTTCTTGCAGGGCGCGCGCCACCAACTGGTTCAGCGTCGCGTCGTTCAGCTGGGTCCACCAGTCGCTGGCGATCTGCCCGTCCTGGCCGTCGCTCAGCCGCAATTGCCCGGCATCGAGCTGCGTGGCCGGCGCGCTGTCCGGGCCGAAGCTCGCGCAGCCGCCCAACAGGGCGCTGAGCAGCAGGGCGCTGACGCCGTGCTGCCATTGAGTCTTTTTCACCTTGTGGGACTCCCCGTGTTCACTTGCTGTATTAGCAATTGATGAAGTGATTGATGATGTGATAGTCACGCAAGTTATTATAAGGACGAAAAAAAGCCGGTTCCCCAGCTTCAGCCGCCCAGGCTGCAGAGCAGTTTGCGCAATAAGCGTTCGAACTCCTGCTTTTCCACGGCGTCGAAATCCGACCACAGCTCCCGGTGACATTCGCGGGAGACGGGCAACAGCGATTCGACGAGTTGCACGCCCCCCGGCGTCAACTCCAGCAGGATCTTGCGTCGGTCTTCCGCGCTGGGCGAGCGGGCCGCCCAGCCGTTTTTGACCAGTTCGTCGGCGATGCGCGTGGCGTTGGTGCGCGATGAATCCAGCGTGTCGCTGATTTCAGACGGGTAGAGCGCCTGTTGCGGACAGGCGTACAGCGCCAGCAGGGCCATCCACACCGTCTCGTTGAGGCCGTGATGCTTCAGCTTGTCGCACAGGTGGGCGGACAGCCGCGGCAGGATGTGGTACAGCAAGCGCGCCAGAATGACTTCCTGGCGCGGCACGCCGGGAAAACGCGCTTCGATCCGGTTGACGGCCTGCTCAAGCGTTTGAAATGACTTGGTTGGATTCATAGCCGTTATTTTAGTAACGGAAGTTACTATTCCGCAAGTGATAATTTTGAAGGCAATGGGCTGGGCAGGGGCGGCCGCATGCAAAAACGCCCAAGGCCAAAGCCCTGGGCGCTGATGGGTGATGCCGGCTAAGGCTAGCCCAGCAGCTGCAGCACCCGCTCCGGCGGACGTCCCACCACGGCGCGATCGCCGCAAACGGCGATAGGACGTTCAATCAGCTTGGGATTGTCTATCATGGCGGTAATCAGGTGTCTGGGTTCCAGCGTGATGTCGTCCAGATAGAGCTCTGCGTACTCCTCCTCTTTCTGGCGGATCAGATCGCGCGGTTCCATATTCAGCAGCGTCAACAGGCGCTCCAGCTCTTCATAGCTGGGCGGGTGCTTCAAATACTCGACGATTTCGATTTCCGCGCCGGCGTTCTCCAGCAGGCTCAGCGCCTCCCTGGATTTGGAACAGCGCGGGTTGTGGTACAGGCGAATCATGCTGGTCTCTCCTTGTTATGGCCGGCGTGGAGTGGATTGATCGTGGCACGAAATTGAAGCCGGCGCCAGCGGCGCGCGCCTGAGCGTAGCGATATCCGGCTATGACGTTTTATTTACATCAGTCCGGTTTGGCAAGTTCCGGCCCAACCGTTACCATGCATTGACTCTCATTGTTATTTATCCGCCATGCATCCCACCACACGCAGCCACTTCGGGCTGGCAATCCTGTTGGCGGCCCTGTCCACGCTGGGGCCGTTTTCGATCGACACCTTCTTGCCGGCGATGAGCGCGATCGGGCAAAGCCTGGCGGTCTCGCCCTTGCAGATGCAGCAGGCGTTGACGGTATATCTTTTGTCTTACGCGGTGATGATGTTGTGGCACGGTTCCATCTCGGACGCGGTGGGCCGCCGTCCGGTGGTGCTGGTCACCACCTTGCTGTTCAGCCTGGCGTCGATAGGCTGCGCGCTGTCGGACAGCCTGGGGCAATTGCTGTTGTTCCGCGCGCTGCAGGGCTTTTGCGGCGGCGCCGGCCTGGTGGTGGGGCGGGCCATCATCCGCGACAAGCTGGACGGCGCCGACGCTCAGCGGCTGATGTCGCAGGTGACCATGCTGTTCTCGCTGTCGCCGGCGATTGCGCCGGTGGTGGGCGGCTGGCTGTTCGGCGCCTTCGGCTGGCATTCCATCTTCGTCTTCATGGCGCTGATCGGCCTGGCGCTGTTCCTGATGAGCTGGTTCGCCTTGCCGGAAACCCATCACGAGTCCGCGCGCCAGCCCTTGAAGGTTAAATACCTGTTGGCCAATTACTGGCAGGTGGGGCGCAAGCGCGAGTTCCAGTTGCTGACCGCGGCGGTGTCCTTCAATTTTGCCGGCTTCTTCCTTTACATACCGTCGGCGCCGGTCTTCCTGATGCAGCATCTGCACCTGGGGCCGGAACAGTTTCTATGGATGTTCGGCCCGGCCGTGTCCGGCATCATGCTGGGCGCCTATCTGTCCGGCAAGATGGCCGGACGGGTGGCGCAGAAGGACATCGTGTCGCGCGGCTATGTGGTGATGTTCGTCGCCGCGGGCTGGAATCTGCTGTACAACCTGCTGGCGCCGGAGGCCGCGATGCCGTGGGCGGTATTGCCGTTGGCGTTGTACACCACCGGCATGTCGATCGCCGCGCCGTCCATCACCCTAAACCTGATGGACCAGTTCCCATCGCTGCGCGGCACCGCTTCCTCGCTGCAGGGCTTCTTCCAGACGATGATGTCCAGCGTGGTGGCCGGCCTGATCGCGCCGCTGGTCTGGTCCAGCCCGTTGAGCTTGGCGGCCAGCATGATGGTGATGCTGGTCCTGGGCTTCGTGTTCCGGATGGGGTATAGGCGGCGGGTGACGCGCTAGCGCTCTTTCAGCGCCCAGTTCAACTCATGCAATCGGCCGGACTGTTGCGCGATCTGGAAACGTTCGCGCAGCAGGGCCAGCGCGATGCCGAGCACCAAGCCGCTGAATAGTCCTGCGGCGGTGATCAAAGAACGGACGGGCTTGCTCTTGAGCTCGGGTATTGCCGCGCTGTCCAGTATCTGGATTTGGGACGAATCCTTGGCTTCATCGATTCTGGCCAGTTCATATTGTTTGGCCAGCAGCTCGAAAATCGTCTCTTGGTACTTTACCTCGCGCAGCCGTCTCAGGTATTCCAAGCCGGATTGTGGCATTTTGCCGGTGGGCACCATCACGTCGCCGGCGATTTCAGCGCCGTTTTCCAGTTTGGCCAATTGCGTTTTCAAACCGGCCAGTTCTTGCCGGCTGCGTTGATAGAGCGGGTTCTGTTCGGTGGCGTAGCTGCGCAGGGACTCTAATTGCACTTCCTTGGCGGCAATGCTGGCTTTTAGTTGGGTAACGGTGTTCATAATGGCCTGAACCTGGCCATCCGGCTGAATCATGCCGGTGCGCTCCTGGGTCTGGCGCAGCGCGGTTTCCGCGGCGGTCAATTGCTCCTTAGTCTGCTTTAGCTGGGTCTCGAAAAACAGCCGGCGTTTGGCTGCGTCGGTGACCGCTAGGGATTGATTGAGCCGGATCAATTGGGTGATATAGCCGTTGGCCAGAGCAGCGGCGAATTGGGGGTCCTTGTCTTCCACGTTGATGCTGATCAAGCCGTCCTTGCCGCTGTTGAAGGTGCTGGCGCTTTGCAATGCCTTTCTGGTTTCGTCCATCGTTTCCGTGGCGTAGCGCTGTTTCAATTTGAACTGTTGAATTAAATTGTCCGCTACCGTGCGGCTTTGCAACAGGCCGATATAGAGTTCGCCCGGGTTTTTCAGGCCGGCAATGCCACCGGCCGCGCCGGCCAGTCCACCCAGTTGGCCCAGCAGCAAATTCATGCTCGAACTTTGTTGCTGGGGCGGCAGGATCTTGGCTGTGGAGGTATATAGCGGCGGCAGCGTCAGGCTCAGGATCAAGGCGCTGCAGCCCAGCGCGATAACGCTGCCTATGACCCAGCGCCGGTGTTTCAGCAAGGTTTTCAGCACGGCGATGAGATCGATATCATCGGAAGGTACGGTTTGAGCTTCTGCCCTGTCGTGTGTGGACATGTCTGAATCCCGAGTTAAGTGATGGAGCTTCGCCTTATTTCAAGACTTTCAAGCCGGCGGCGCCCAGCCCGAACTGATAGAGAATTGAGGTCCATTCCTTCAGCGACTGGGTCCAGCTGCTGACAACGAGCTCGTCGGGAACGACGATGGTGTCGCCCGGATTGATGCGTTTGCCGCCCAGGCTGTTGAACCAGCCCGCATTATTATTGCTGGCCACGGTGCCATCGGCGCGGATCACGTAGGTCGCGGACTTGTCGCCGGTCTGGCTGATGCCGCCGGCCAGGTCCAGATAGTCTTTCACCGAGCGTTGCGGCCTGTAGATGAAGGCATTGCTCTGGTAAACCGAGCCCAGGACATTGACGGTGCCGGGCCGGCGCGGGATGGTGATGGAGTCGCCGTTTTGCAGGGGCAGATCGGGCAGGTCCTTGACTTGGGCACCGCTGCCGCTCAGCTCCAGCACGACGCGCCCTTCCGCTTTGATGGCGCGCATTTTTTCCGCCAGTTTGCGCTGACGCTCGACTTCCGCGGTAATGGCTGCGACATTGTCTTTATCGGTCTGTTTGGACAGGCGCGCGGCGGAGGCTTGCTCCAGTTCCTTTTCAAAGCGATTGGCCACCTCATCCAGTTTGGCCTGCTGTTCTTTCTTGATGTTCTCGCGCTGTAAATTGGTGGCGAAGACATAGCCGTTTTCCGTGGAGCCACCCAGGCGCATGACCAGATCGCGCAGGGTCTCGCCTTTTTGCAGCAGGAAGGTGCCGGTTTGCCTCACTTCTCCGCTGACTCGGACGTATTCGGCGTCTTGCTGAATGTTCACCGGCAGCGCATTGGGTGCGAACACCCGGAAAATATCGCTGGCCGCCAGCTTGAGTTGTCTTAGGGCGACGTTATCAAGGCCGCTTTTCCCATTGGGCGTCTGCCATTGCGGTTCGAAGCGATTGTCTACGCTTTTCTCCAATTGCCAAGCCTTGCCTTCCGCCGCCGATTCCAGGCCGCCGGCCCAATGCAAAAGGTCTGCGACGCTGTCGCCGTCGGCAAACTCATAGATGGCGGGGTGTTTGACGTCGCCCTGCAGGGCGACCCGCTTGCCCGTCGGTCGGATTTGAATCACGTCGCCGTCGCGCAGGGTCAGATCGCTAGACTTGTCCCCATCTACCAGAATCTTGTAAAGATCGAGCTGACCGACAGCCTTGCCGTCGCGCATCAATTGGATATGACGCATCGATCCATTGTCGTTGGGGCCGCCGGCGGCAAACAGCGCGTTCAGCAAGGTGCTCATCCCGCCCAGGGTATAGCTGCCGGGCGCGCGCGCATTGCCGACGACGTATACCTGCACGGCGCGGGTTTGCAGCAGGCTGGCGCTCAGATCGAAGTTGTGGAATACGCGTGAGACGCTTTTTTTCAGCGTGTCTTGCAAATCCCTGAATTTCACGCCGGCCACCGCGATGGCGCCGACTCTGGGCAGATAGACTGTGCCGTTGCGTTCCACGGTCAGGGTTAGGTCGATATCGACCATGCCCCAGCCCTTGACCTGGATCTGATCGCCAGCGCCGATCACATAGTCCGGATTGACCTGGGCGGCGCCGCTGGGGGCAAAGGTCGACGGAGGGCTGTCGAACAGGTCCGCGCCAAAGACCGGCAGGATGTTGCCGGTGGCGACTTTCACGTATTCGACGAAGGGTGGCAGTTTCTCTTCTTGCTGCCCATTTTGCAGCGGGTCGCGTTTGTCTTGTTTTGTGCTGGAGGAAGGAGACAATCTGCGTTGCTGCTGCCATTGCGGTTGCGGCGTTTGGGGCGGCCACGCTTGCGGTTGGGCAAGCGGGGCCTGATTGTTGATGCTGGGTTGACCGTACATCATGGGGTCCGGCTCATAGCTGGGCATCATGGTGCTGGAGAAATTGCCGGCGGCGTTTGCGGCCGCGTAGACGGGACTGGCGACGCACAGGGCGATAAGCAGCGGGATCATCTGGCGGCGGAGGCTTGGATAAGCAGTCATGGTCGCGAGCGGATGGGTCATGGGAGGTCGTCTCAATCCAGTGATTTCGAAACTTGGATGCCGGCCTGCTTGGGGCCCAGCATCAGCGAGGTGCGGTAACGGGACTCGTCCCGCTGGGCATGCCAGAGCCAGGAGCCGGAGGCGTAGCCGAGCAGGCTGCCGGCGGCGATGTCGGACAACCAGTGATCCTTGCCGGCGACGCGGCCGAGCGCGCCGACGGCGGCCAGACCATACAGCCAGGGCTGGTCGTACTCCTTGGCAAACGGCGTCAGCGCGCCGAACAGCACTGCGGCGTGATTGGAGGTGAAGCTGCTTTGGAAGCGGGAGCTGCCCGCCGGCTGCTGTTGCCAAGGGTTATCGCTGGCGTTTGGCCGTGCTCGGTTGCCCAAGCCTTTCAGCGCGATGCTGCCGGCGGCGGACAGCGCCGAGGATTCCAGCGCGATCAAGCCGGTGTTGCTCAGCCTGTCGTCGCCCAGCGCGAAAGCGCCGCCCGCCAGACCTAGTGCGGCAACAGGGAGGGTCTTGCCAATTTGCTTCCAGCCCTTGAGCAGGCGGTTGTCCTGATGCCGGCCCACCGCCTGGTTCACCGGCTTGTCCAGGGCTATCGCCGCCAGGGTCATGCCGGCGGCAATGGCCACGGCGCCTGGCTTGTCCTCCGTGGATGCGAATTGCTTGGAGGAGTCGCTCAGCCGCAGCCGCACCGATGGCCAGGGATGGAAAGACGGAGCGGGCGGGTTGACTTGAGGCAGGTCTTGCTCATCCGGCTGTTCGGCGAAATTGCCTAGGCCGTCGTAGGCGTTCACATCGCTGCGCGGGTCGTTGAGCTGGTCGTAGAGGTCTCCGGGCGACAACACCATTTGGCCGACATCTCGCGTCCATGGGGACAGGGCGAAATTGCCCACCGCCTGGGTGTCCAGCGTCAACATGCTGTTCAGCGGGATGGAAATGAACAGACCCTTGTCCTTATAGGGCGAGCTGGGCGTGCCGGGCGAGGTGATGTCGTTGCCGTTGGTGCTGGTGTACCAGGCGCCGATCTCGATGCCGGAACGAAAGCGGCGTTTCAGCTCCAGACGGGCGCCGCTGTCTTTGGCGAGAAAGCGGCCCGCCCGCACCGTGGCGGTGACGTTCATCGGCAATTTATAGTGCAGCGAGGCCAGCGCGGTGACGGTCTGGTAATCGCGCTTGCCGAGCCAGCCCTTGAAGTCGCGCTGTTGCAAGGCGTCCACGGCGAGGTCTATCGCCCAGTGGCGGGTTTCGGGGTAATAGATGATCTGGCCGCCGGCGCCGCGGAACATTTCCTCGTAAATGCCGGCGGAGGCGCGGGCATAGGTATTCGGCCCCAGGGTCAGATACTGGTTCAGCAGCAGGCGGTCCAGCTTGGGAGAATTGGTTTTCTTGTATTCGGCCACGTCGGAGCGGACATGAGGCAGCAGGCTGTTGGACGTCTGTTTGACACCGGAGACCGTGTTGTAGAGATTGGCGCTGAGCGCGCTATTCAGAAACAAGCCGGTTCCCACTCGCCGCGTATAGGTGGCGGCGGCGGCGATTTCATAGCGGAAGGCGCCGCTGGGGTCATTGAAGTAAACCCCGGTCTTGGGCACCAGCCGGAAGCGATTGGCCTCGTTGTCCTCGGCGTTAAGCTGGACAATGTCGCCGTCCTTGCCCGCCAAAATCTCCAGGTTGACGCTGTCTTTGATGCTGGCGCTAAGCTGCTGCGCGTCGACTTCCTCCAACTCCAAATTCTTGCCCGGCGTGATGCTGACGCTTTCCAGAAAGCGTTGGCGATCGATCTTGCCCAGCAGGTAGTCGTTCAAGGTGGGTAGCTTGAAAAAGCTATAGGTCGCGATCGGCTGTTCCAGCTTGGTGTAGACCACGCGGATGCTGCGCGTTTCAATCGGGGTAAAGTACAGCGCGGTGCGAACCGCGCGGCCCACCGCGCGGCCCACATTGGAAATTCGGCTATTGCTTAGTTCCAGCACGAACTCGTCGCCACGCATGCTGATGCGGATGTTTTTGAAATCCTGTTTGCTCAGCGCGCTGACCAGGCCGTGGCCATAGGCGCTATCGGCATGCCATTGTCGCAAGGTGGGACGGAGCGGTACTTCGGGGCCGCCGCTGAAATAAGCGGGCTCGCTGATTTTGGGAACGAATTCGCGCTCATTCAAGGGGATTTCGATAGAGGCGTTCAGGCTGGCATGGTTTTTTTGCTTGGCCAATTGCAGGCCCAGCCAGCCCCATCGATATTCAAGGCCGGCCGCAGGCCCTTTTTCTCTTTGCGCGGCGGAAGTGTCTTTGGCGCGGAAATCCGATGTGTAGTGATTGGCGTCGTATTCCGCGACCAGCGACCAGCGGGGGAAGCGTTCCGGCGTCCAGCGCAGGCCGCCGAAAGGGCCCTCGATCCGGCCGGAGCCGACGCCCGCGGAAACTTCCAGATTCGGCCGGAGCTGTTTGCTGGCCACCAGATAATTGCCGCGCCACAGGGCGGTGCCGAAAATATCCGTTCGGCCATAGGAGAGCGCGGGCCAAAAGTCGGACTCTTCGAGCAGACGCCATTTGGTGTCGATGGCTTTGTCTTTATAACTGCCGTAGCCGCCGCCGTATTGCTGATCGTCAAAGCCGGCAATGCCGGAAATAGAGATATAACGCCCCGAAATCTGCAGAAAGGGAAGCGCCGTCGCCGAGACCCACAAGGTGTTGTATGGCTTGTCGAAGCTGAATCCAAAGCTTAAGGAGCCATCGCGGCCAGGATCCGCCGATGGCATATTGATGTAGCCGGATTGGCCATTGAGCGACGGTTGCGCGTAAACCGGCAACAGCAGGCCGCAACTACCCCCGAAAACGATCCCTTTTATCAGAATGCCACGCATGGATTGCTTTATTTAGAGTTATTGATTTGGTCTTGCAAACAACAAATGAATATCAATAAAGAACGCTAAGGTTACGCAGCGCCTGTGTCAGACGCAGGCAGAAACACAGGCAGCCTGTTGCGGGTGCAGGCAGGCTGCCTGTTCGGGACGAAGGCCAGTGTCCAGTCAAGCCGCAGTGCATAGGCACGGCGGCTTAATGGTGGGTGGTGGCGGAGTGGGAGGTAGAGGAGTCGCTGTTGCTGGAAACCGCAACCGCTGCGGCAACCGCTGCGCCGATGGCGGCGATGGTGCCTACGCTCAGGCCGGCAATGCCGGCAGTGGTGCCGGCGGCGCCAGCGGCTGCCGCGGAGGTGGTGCCGGCGGCGCTGCTGCCCGCGGCCGAGGTCGCTGCGGCTTCCTCTGCGGCAAACACCGGAGCAGAGAGCAGGCCAGCCAAGGCAAGAATAAAGACTTTCTTCAACATGATAGTGTGCCCTTGTGTATTTGTGCTTCGAAGTTAATCTAAGTGCAACATTTAAAACAGGAAAACTATCAACTTCATAAAATCAATACTACTTGCCATCAGCATAGTGCAAGACTGTAAGTCTGCAAAGTGACAACTGGGGATTTGTCAACGCGACGGGAATGAGTGTGCCATTAATGTCGCAGCCAGCAGTCGCTGCGCGAGCGATGCGCTTCCAGCACGGTTTGGAAGACTTTGGGATCCTTGGTGTAGGTCATCTCGCCCGCCGTCGGGAAATGCAGATCCTGCAACCGCGACACCCAGAAGCGCAGCGCGGCGGCGCGCAGCATCAGCGGCCAGGCTTTTTTCTCTTCCGCGGTGAGTTCGCGTTCCGACTGATAACCGGAGAGCAGCGCGGCGGCGCGCTCGTCGTCTATGCCGTGGTCCGCCTTGCGGGCCCAGTCGTTGACCGCGATGGCCAGGTCGTAGAGCAGCACGTCGTTGCAGGCGTAGTAAAAGTCGATGAAGCCGGCGATGCGGTCGCCGTCCAGCAGCACATTGTCGCGGAATAGATCCGCGTGGATCACGCCGGAGGGCAGGTGATCAAAGCGGTGGCTGTCCTGGAGTTGCACCTCTTCGCGCAGCAAGGCGGCGGCGTCTTCGTCCATGCGGGGGTAGACCTGGCGCGCGGTTTCGCTCCACCAGCGCGGACCCCGCGGATTGGCCATTTTGCCGGGGAAGGTGGCGCCGGCGATATGCATTTGCGCCAGCATTTCTCCTACGGCGCGACATTGCGCCGGGGTGGGCTGCGCGACGTCGGCGCCGTCCAGGCAACTGACCAGGCAGGCCGGCTTGCCGGCCAGCATCGAGGCGAACTGGTCGGTGTTGTCGGCCACCGGCGCCGGGCAGGCCACGCCGTGGCGCGCCAGGTGGCTCATCAGCGTCAGGTAATAAGGCAGTTCCTGCAGCTTCAGCGCTTCGAACAGCGTCAGCACATAGCGGCCGTGCGTGGTGGTGAGGAAGTAATTGGTATTGGTGATGCCGGAGGCAATGCCCTTCAAGTCCAGCAACTGGCCCAAGGTGTAGCGCTTGAGCCATTCCTGCATCTGGTCATGGCTGACCGTGGTGTAAACCGACATAGTGGCCCTCTCAGAACCGGATCAGCACCCAGCGCGGGATGATGATGCGGTTGGCGGGGTCGATCTGCTTCATGGTGCCGGAGCCGTTGTCGTCCATCAGGTAATAGGGCACGCCGTGCGACGGCGTCACCTTGACCATATAGAGGTGGCCGTTGAGCCGGTATTCTTCGATCTTCTCCTCGCCCTTCTGGATGATGCGCACCTCCGGTTCCGCGGTGGCGGCGTTTTGTTCGCTGATCGTCGGCGGCGGCGGCACCGGGGTCTTGGCGGGAGGGGGCGTATCGGCCCAGGCGGCTGTCAATGGCAGCAGGGCGAGGGCGGCGAGCAGGCGGCGCATGGCGTGGTCCTTGATTGTCATCAGTTTTAAAGGTGCAGCAGTTGTTCGCGCTCTTCCGGCAGCGCTTCAAAACCGCGGGTTTCGTAATGTTTGAAGATAGTTTCGACGATTTGCCGCGGATCGTCGATCAGTTGGATCAGATTCATGTCTTCGGGATTGATCATGCCTTCGCTGATCAGCCTGTCCTTGACCCAGTCCAGCAGGCCCTCCCAGAACTCGCGGCAGCACAGGATGATGGGGATCTTGCGGCTCTTGCCGGTCTGTATCAGCGTCAGGGCCTCGAACATTTCGTCCAGGGTGCCGAAGCCGCCCGGCATCACCACGTAGGCGATAGCGTGTTTGACGAACATGACCTTGCGGCTGAAGAAGTGGTTGAACTTGATGCTCAGGTCTTGGTATTCATTGGGTTTTTGTTCGTGCGGCAGCACGATATTCAGCGCCACCGACGGGCTTCTGCCGTAGAATGCCCCTTTATTGGCGGCCTCCATGATGCCGGGGCCGCCCCCGGAAACAACGGAGAAGCCGGAGTCCGACAGCAGACGCGCGACTTCTTCGGTCAATTTGTAATACTTGTGGTCGCGCGGCGTGCGCGCGCTGCCAAAGATGCTCACCGCCGGCATGATGCCTTGCAAGGCTTCCGCCGAATCGACAAACTCCGACATGATCTTCATCACATGCCAGGCTTCGCGGGAACGGAAACGCTGCATCATCGCGTGACGATCGCTGGTTTGCGGTAATTTATCGGACAAGCTCATATTCTGCCTCTTTTTATGAAAACACTGTTATTGATCGACGGCTCTTCTTATTTGTACCGCGCCTTTCACGCGATGCCCGATTTGCGTTCTCCGGATGGCCGCCCGGTGGGGGCTGTCTATGGCATGGTGAACATGCTCAGGCGGCTGGAGAAGGAAGTGCAGTTCGATTATAGCGCCTGCGTTTTCGACGCCAAAGGCAAGACATTTCGCGACGACCTTTACCCCGAGTACAAGGCCAATCGCCCGTCGATGCCGGAGGAACTCGCCTCCCAGATTACGGCGGTCCATGAGGTGGTGCAAGCCTCGGGCTGGCCGATGCTGGTGGTGCCGGGCGTGGAGGCTGACGATGTGATCGGCACGCTGGCGCGCGCCGGCGCGGCCGCCGGCATGCGGGTGGTCATCTCCACCGGCGACAAGGATATGGCGCAGTTGGTGGACGGACAGGTGTCCATCGTCAACACCATGACCAATGAAACCTTCGACCGCGACGGGGTCAAGGACAAGTTCGGCGTGCCGCCGGAATTGATCGTCGACTATCTGACCCTGATCGGCGACAAGGTGGACAATGTGCCGGGCGTGGACAAGTGCGGGCCCAAGACCGCGGTCAAGTGGCTGGAGCAGTACGGCAGCCTGGACGCCGTCATCGCCCAGGCGGCGGAAGTGGGCGGCAAGGTGGGCGAGAACCTGCGCGCGGCGCTGGATTGGCTGCCCAAGGGCCGCGAGCTGATCACCATCAAGTGCGACGTGGATCTGAACGCGGACATGCCCTATGGCCTGGACAGTTTGCAGCACGGCCTTAAGGACAAGCCGCGTCTGGCCGAGCTGTATCAGGGTTTGGGCTTCCGCACCTTTTACCGCGAGGTGACCGAGGGCGAGGAGATGCCGGCGGTGGCGCAGACCGCGGCCGGAGCCCAGGGCGACGATCTGTTCGCCATCGAGGCCGCGCAGGACAGCCCGGCCTTGCCGGAAACGGCGGCGGAGCGGCGCTATGAAACCATTCTGGAGGCCGCGCAGCTGGACGCCTGGCTGGCCAAGCTGGCCGCGGCGGACGTGGTGTCGCTGGACACGGAAACCACCAGCCTGGACCAGATGCAGGCGCGCATCATCGGCGTCAGCTTCTCAGTGCGCTCCGGCGAAGCCGCCTATCTGCCGTTGGGCCATCATTACGCCGGCGCGCCCGAGCAGTTGGACCTGGAGCGTAGCCTGGCCAAACTCAAGCCTTGGCTGGAAGACGCCGGCAAGAAAAAGTGCGGCCAGAACCTGAAGTACGACCGCCATGTGTTCGCCAACCACGGCATCCGCTTGGCCGGCGTGGTCGATGACTCGCTGTTGGCGTCCTATGTGGTGGAAAGCCATGAACGCCACAATATGGACGATCTGGCGCGCCGCCATCTGGGCGAATCCACGGTCAGCTACGAGGAGATCTGCGGCAAGGGCGCCAAGCAGATCGGCTTCGGCGAGGTGGACATCGACACCGCCGCCAATTACGCGGCGGAGGACGCCGACATCACGCTGCGCTTGAATCAATATTTCTCCGGCCTGCTGAACGGCCGCTTGCGCGAGGTCTACCGGGATATCGAGCTGCCGGTGGCCGAGGTGCTGTTCGCGATGGAGCGCCATGGGGTGCTGATAGACCGCGAACGTCTGGCGACGCAGAGCCATCAGTTGGGCACCGAAATGCTGAAGCTGGAAAACCAGGCTTACGATCTGGCCCGCCAGCCTTTCAATCTGAATTCGCCCAAGCAGTTGCAGGAAATCCTGTTCGGCAAGCTGGGCATTCCCACCAAGGGCGTGAAGAAGACCCCGTCCGGCGGCTACTCCACCGATGAATCGGTGCTGGAGACGCTGGCGCTGGAGCACCCGCTGCCCAAATGCATTCTGGCGTACCGCGGCCTGGCCAAGCTCAAGTCCACCTACACCGACAAATTGCCGCAGCTGATCAACGCGGCCACCGGCCGCGTGCATACTAATTACGCGCAGGCGGTGGCGATCACCGGGCGCTTGGCCAGCTCGGATCCCAATCTGCAGAACATTCCGGTGCGCACCTCGGAAGGGCGTCGCGTGCGCGAGGCCTTCATCGCGCCGCCGGGGCATGTGATCGTCAGCGCTGATTATTCGCAGATTGAGCTGCGCATCATGGCGCATCTGTCCGACGACGCCGGCATGCTGCGGGCCTTCGCCAGCGGCGAGGACATCCATCGCGCCACCGCCGCCGAGGTGTTCGGCGTCGAGCTGTCCCAGGTCAGCGCCGATCAGCGCCGCGCCGCCAAGGCGATCAACTTCGGCCTGATCTACGGCATGAGCGCCTTCGGTCTGGCCGCGCAGCTGGACATCGAGCGCAGCGCCGCCCAGCAATACATCGACCGTTATTTCATGCGCTACCCGGGCGTGGCCGAGTATATGCAGACCACGCGCGAGACCGCGCGCGAGCAAGGCTATGTCGAAACCGTGTTCGGCCGTCGCCTGTATCTGCCGGAAATCAAGTTGTCCAATCCGGCGCGCCGCGCCGGCGCCGAGCGCGCGGCGATCAACGCGCCGATGCAGGGCACGGCGGCGGATCTGATCAAGCTGGCGATGATTGCGACGCAGGACTGGCTGCAGGGCGAGGGCCTGGGCAGCAAGCTGATCATGCAGGTGCATGACGAACTGGTGCTGGAAGTGCCGGACGCCGAGCTGGAGTTGGTCAAACGCCGCTTGCCCGAGATTATGGCCGGCGTGGCCAAGCTCAAGGTGCCCTTGCTGGCGGAAGTGGGCGCGGGGGAAAGCTGGGAAAGCGCGCACTGAGCCAGCTTTGCGTCGCCATCTGAAAGCCAGCCGCTCAGGCTGGCTTTTTTCATGCCTGTGTCGTTTTCCTGGTCCTGGTCTAAATGCTTGGCCAGACGGGCGTCGGCGGGAACAAGATCGGTTCCGTCCGCCTCGCTTTGCTTAATATATTAGCCAGGTGCCCAATGAGACGGGGAGCCTGCGATGCGAACTCAGACCGGTTTCACCCTGATTGAGGCCATGACGGTTCTGGCGATCATGCTGCTCTGTCTGGCGATCGCCGCGCCGGGACTGGGCCGTTTATTGTCGACGCAGCAATTGCGCAGCCATGCCCAGGCAATGGCTAATCTATTGCACTTCGCCCGCAGCGAGGCGCTGAGGAGCAAGCGGCCGGTATACGTGTGCGCGGCCAATCTGAAGCGCAATCTGCAATTGCAAGGCTGCGCCAAGCAGCGGCAGGTGTGGGACCGCGGCGCGTTGGTGTATGCGGATAAAGGGGGCGGCGCCCAGGCCGGCTACGACAGCCAGGAGCGTTTACATCTGCTGGTGTTCGCCGTGGGCAAGGTCAGGATGCGCGCGGAACGGGATCAGCTGCAATTCATGCCGAACGGGCGGCTGGCGCGCGGCCAGAGCGCGCGCCTGTTGCTGGAAAGCCCGCGCGCCGGCGTGTGCTTGACGCTGACGGTCAGCGCTCATGGCCGGGCGGAAGTCGGCAGGGCGGATCATGACTGCCCGGCCTGAGCCCGCCGTGCGCGGTGGCGCCTTGCTGGAAACCATGCTGGCCTTGTTCTTGGTCATGGTGTCGATGCTGGCGCTGTCCTCGGTGCAATTGCGCGCTCTGCTGCATGGCCGCGACGCCTTGCTGCGGGCGGAGGCGATCGCGGCGGCGCTCGAACTGGGGGAGGCGGCGCTGCTGTGGCCGGAGACGGCGGCGGAGCAAGCGTCGGCGCAAGCTCTGGCGGATTGGGCGCGTTTGCGGCAGCGGCTGGAAGGCTTGGAAGGGGCGATTGAGGCGAGCTCATGCCACGGCGCGCTGGACGCGATGACGGCGCTTTGCGAACAGCAGGGCGCCGTTGCCTATGTGAGGCTGACTTGGACCGGCTTGCCGGCCGGAGATGGCTCCGGCCGTTTTGAGCGCCGTTACGCGCTGGCCTTGGACGAGCCTTGACCGTGGCGGCCCGCACGCGCGTCCAGGGCTTCTCCCTGGTGGAAATGATGGTGGCGACGAGCATGGGGCTGCTGGTGTTGGCGCTGGCCTTGCAGGGGGCGTTGACGATGCAGGGCAGCTTGCGCGTGTTGGAGAACGGTTTGCGTCAACATCAGGATGGACAGTTCGTGCTGGCGCAATTGGCGGAAAGCTGGCGCAAGCATGGACGTTTCGCTTGCGCGAAGGCAATGGAGTCGCCGGGGCGAGGGTTCGAGGCGCCGGAAGGCATGCGCTTTCGCTACGGGGTTGGCGCGGCGGCGGCCTTGCTGGCGGAGGACGCGACGCGGATCACGCTGAGTTGGCAAGGCGAGGCGGATTGGGAAGAGGCGGCGCTGGCCAGTTGTTCCAGCCTGAGGCTGTTGAAGCGGGGCGAGCCGGGGCTGGAATGGCGACGGGAGGCCGGCGCGCATGTGCTGACCTGGCCGGGGGCGGCGAGGGCCGGGCTCTTGAGCGGCGTGGACATCGCCTCCTTGGAGGTCTTGGCCATCGCCTCGCAGCGTTACGTTCTGCGTCGCGAGGGTGACGATGGCGACGCGCTGTGGTTGGAGGAAAGCCTGCCCGGCAGGGCGGCGGAGCCGCCGCAATTGCTGGCGACGGGCGTGGCGGCGTTGAGGCAGCGCCTTGGCGTTCGCAGCGGGTGTCGACCATTGGCGCTGGCCTGGAGGGAGGGGCCGGAGCAATTGGCCGCGGAGGATTGGAAGCGGCTGTCGCGGGTGGAACTGGCGCTTGAGTTGCAAGCGGGCGGCCGCCGGCGGAGCTGGACCACGGTGGTGGCGCTGACGCCGGCCCTGCCGTGCGCGCTGGAGCCGGGCGGATGAGGGCCCGGCGGCGCGGAGCGGTGTTGTGGCTGATTCTGCCGCTGCTCAGTCTGCTGACGGTGTTGGCCATGGGCAGCGCGCGCTCGGTGGCGGTGGAGCAGCGCGCCACGCGCAATCTGGCGGAGGAGCGCGCATTGAGGCTGGCGGCCTTGCAGGCGTTGCGGGCGGCGGAACGGCGGACCTTAGATTTGAACCTCCGTTTCGAGGACGCTCTGACGAGCGAAGCCGGCATTCCCTGGCAAGGAGACGCCCGCGGCCTGGGCTGGTTCATGCCGGATTGCCTGTCCGCCGTCGCCGGCGTCGGATACGGCTTGTGCGCGACCGAGCCCGATGTATGGAGGCGCAGCGTCCAGATCAACGGGGCGAGATGGCCGCTCTTGCATCCTTGCGGCCCCAGCCGCGGCTTGGAGGCGACGCCCGGCCGTCCGCCGGCGTCCTGCTTGCCGGCGCGGCCGCGCGCAGGGCAGCGCTGGAGTTCGCCGCGTTATGTGCTGGAATTGCTCAATCCGGCGTTCCGGATCGCCGGCGTAGACGGCCGTTTGTATCGAGTCAGCGTGAGGGTCTGGGGAGAGAGCGAACGCGACATGCTGACCGTGCAGAGTTGGTTCTGGGCCGGGGCGGGCGCGCAGGCCGGCCGCGGAGGGCGTTTGAATTGGCGTTTGCCGGAGGAGGCGCAATGAGGACGCAAGCGGGCATGAGTTTGCTGGAATTGCTGATGGCGATGGCGGTGGCGGCCATTCTGGCCGCGATGGCCTGGCCGGCCTATCAGCAGCAGATATTGCGCGGGCAGTTGGCGGAGGCGCGCGCGGCGCTATTGGAGAATCTGCATTTCATCCAGCGCTGGCATCTCGAAAACCGCTCGGGATCCACAGCATGGCCGCCTCTGCCGCGATCCGCCACCCGCGATTTCGACATTCGGCTGGGCAGCGTCAGCCTAGGCTCGGACAGCGCCGGACAAGCCAGTTTCCGTCTGCTGGCCAAGCCCAGGGCTGGCCACCGTTTAGCCGGCCGCTTGCAGCTGAGCCTGGATCAGGACGGCAATCTGGCGCAATGCGGGCCGGAGGAGTCCGGCCCGCAGTCGTGCCGGGCCTGGGGAGATTAAGCGCCGTCGGCCGTTGCCGGCAGCTGGATCTTGCGGCAGCCTTGCGCCAGCACGCGGCCGCCGCGAGTGGTCAGGCGCGCTTGCTCGTCCAGCAGCGACCAGATCAGTTGTTGGCTGACGTAACGCTCGCCTTGGGCGACCTTGGCCGGCGTCAGCCGGTAGCGGTGATGGTTCCAGTTCAGCTGGATGGCGGCGCCGCTTTGCTGCTGCGGATACTCCACCACCACCATTTTGCTGCCGTTGCAGCGGTATTTGACGGTTTGCATGGCCGTGTCGGCGGAGGCCGACGCGGCGCAGGACGCGCTCAGCAGCGTTGCGCAGAGCAACGCTGGTTTCCATGCCTTCATGCTCCCTCCTTTTCCCTCCATGGGGCGACTTTCAGCAACAACACCATGCCGGGCAGCGCCAGCGCGGTGCACAACAGGAAAAAACTGGTCCAGCCTATGGCGTCGATGATGTAGCCGGTGGAGGCGTTGGCCAGGGTGCGCGGCACCGCCGCCAGACTGGTGAACAAGGCGAACTGGGTGGCGGTGTAGGCCGGGTGGGTGCTCTTGGCGATGAAGGCGACGAAGGCCGCGGTGCCAAGACCCACGCCCAGCGCCTCGAAGCCGATGACCACGGCCAGCATGCTCAGTTCATGCGCGCCGATGGAGGCGAAGCGGCCGTAGCTGGCCAGCCAGGCGAAGCCCAGGATGGACAGCACCTGCACCACGCCGAAGGCCCACAGCGCCCGGTTGATGCCCAGCTTGATCATCCACAGGCCGCCGAGCAGGCCGCCTATCACCGCCGGCCACAGCGCCGCGTGCTTGGCCACCAGGCCGATCTGGGATTTGGCGTAACCCATGTCCATGTAGAAGGGGGTGGCCAGCGAGGTGGCCATGCTGTCGCCCAGCTTGTACAGGAAGATGAAGCCCAGAATCCAGGCCGCGCCCTGCCAGCCCTGGCGGGTGATGAATTCATGGAAGGGTTCGACCACGGCTTCGCGCAGGGTCTTGGGCGCTTGGCCGGCGAGCTTGGGCTCGCTGACTCGCAGCGTCATCAGCAGGCCGGGGATCATGAACAGCGCGGTGATCAGGAAGACCTGATCCCAGGAGATGTGATCGGCCAGGATCAGCGACAGCGAACCTGGAACCAGGCCGGCCAAGCGGTAGGCGTTGATGTGCACGGTATTGCCGAGGCCCAGTTCGTTGTCGCTGAGGATCTCGCGGCGATAGGCGTCGAGCACGATGTCCTGGCTGGCGGAGAAGAAGGCCACGCCCACCGCCAGCGCGGCGATGCTCCAGATGTGCTGGGCCGGGTTGAACAGGCCGAAGCCGGCCATGGTGACGATCAGCGCCAGCTGGGTCAGCAGCATCCAGCCGCGACGGCGGCCCAGCAGCGGAGGCACGTAGCGGTCCATCAAGGGGGACCACAGGAATTTCCAGGTATAGGGCAGGCCGATCAGCGCGAACAGACCGATGGCCTTGAGGTCGACGCCTTCGCTGCGCAGCCAGGCGGGAAGCAGATTGATCAGGGTGTACAGCGGAAGACCGGAGGCGAAACCGGTGAAGACGCAGATCAGCATCGTGCGCGAAAAGACGTCGCGCCGCCAGTCTATGGTTGTGTTGCTCATGGGCAGGCCAGTTTCTACGGATCGCGCGGCGAGACGAGCCCGCCGCTTGTTGTTATTGGCGCGCCACCCGGTAGAAGGCCAGGCTGCCGCGCAGATTGGGCATGAAAGTCACCCGTTTGACCCCGTTCATCACCACGCGTTCCACCACGCGCAGCCGATTCTTGGTGCACAGCGCTTCGAAGTCGCCGAGCATGCACCAGTGAATGTTGGGCGTATCGTACCACTGGTAGGGAATGGTGTCGGAGACCGGCATGTGGCCTTGCAGGATCTGCCAGCGGTTTTCCCAGTAGCCGAAGTTGGGAAACGTGACGATGGCTTCGCGGCCGACGCGCAGCATCTCGTTCAGGATCTGCTCGGTCTCGCGCATCGCCTGTATGGTTTGCGACAGCACCACGTGGTCGAAGGCGTCGCTGTCGAATTCGGCCAGGCCGGTTTCCAGATCGCCTTGCAGCGCGTTGACGCCGGCGTTTACGCATTTGACGACATTGCCGACATCCAGGTCCACGCCGTAGCCGACCACCTGTTTGTTGCGGCCCAGCCAGGACAGCAGCGCGCCGTCGCCGCAGCCCAGATCCAGCACGCGGCTGTCGGGCGCGATCCAGTCGGCGATCAGGCGCAGGTCGGCGCGCAATGGCGCCGTGGTTTGCGGAGCGTTCATGCTTGCACCTCCCGCGCCACGCGGTCGAGGTAGGCGCGCATCAATTGGACATAGGGCTCGTCAGTCATCAAGAAGGCGTCGTGGCCGTGGACGGATTCGATCTCGGCGTAGGACACAGGCCGGTTGGCGGCCACCAGCGCCTTGACGGTTTCGCGCGAGCGCTCCGGGGAGAAGCGCCAGTCGCTGGTGAAGCTGGCCACCAGAAAGCGGGCGCTGGCCTTTTTCAGCGCGGCGACGAGATCGCCGCCGAAGTCCTTGGCCGGATCGAAGTAGTCCAGCGCCTTGGTCATCAGCAGATAGGTGTTGGCGTCGAAGGCATCGGAGAACTTGTCGCCCTGATAGCGCAGATAGGATTCGATCTCGAACTCCACGTCGTAGCCGAAGCGGTACTCGCCGGAGCGCAGCATGCGGCCGAATTTCTCGCCCATGCCGTCGTCGGACAGATAGGTGATGTGGCCGAGCATGCGCGCGAGCCGCAGGCCGCGCCGCGGCAGCGCGTCGTGGGCGTAGAAATCGCCGCCGTGGAATTCGGGATCGGTGAGGATGGCCTGGCGCGCCACATCGTTGAAGGCGATGTTCTGCGCCGACAATTTGGGCGCGGAGGCGATCAGCAACGCGTGGGCGATGCGCTCCGGGTAGTCGATGCTCCACTGCATGGCCTGCATGCCGCCCAGGCTGCCGCCTATCACCGCCGCCCAGCGTTCCACGCCCAGCCGGTCCGCCAGCCGCGCCTGGCTGGTGACCCAGTCTGACACGGTGACGACGGGAAAGCCGGAACCCCAGGGCCGGCCGGTGGCCGGATTGACGCTGGACGGGCCGGTGCTGCCGTGGCAGCCGCCCAGATTGTTGACGCCCACCACGAAGAAGCGGCGGGTGTCTATGGGCTTGCCGGGGCCCACCATATTGTCCCACCAGCCGGCGGCCTTGTCGTCCGCCTGGTGCCGGCCGGCCACGTGATGATGGCCGGACAAAGCGTGACAGATCAGGATGGCGTTGCTTTTGGCGGCGTTGAGTTCGCCGTAGGTTTCGAAGCGCAGCTGATAGCCGGGCAGGACGGCGCCGCTGTTCAGCGGCAAGGGGGTATCGAACACAGCGGTTTGGGCCGTGACGATGCCGACGGAGTCGTGGAGCTCGGACATGGTGACTTGAGTGCCTCTTTTGCTATTTTCGGCATGCGCGGCGAGCCGGAGCCGGCTGCGCGCATGCTGTCGCTCCGCCGGCGGCCGGTCTATGCCGGCCATTCTCTGTCGCGGAGCCTCCTGTAGGCTACAGCCAGGACTTTAGCATGTCTTTCGCCGCCGGCGACAGCCGTCTTGCCAGCCGGGGCGGCGCGCCGGATAATCGGGCGACTTTCTTCCGCTGGCCCGCCATGTTCGGTCGTCTCTTCAAGTTTTTCGTATTGTGCGGCGTTTTGCTGATGCTGGCGCGCTGGCTGCTCAACCGGCGCCAGCGGCAGAGCCTGCACGAGCTGTTCAGCACCTTGGCGTTGGCGCTGCTGCTCAGCGCCGGGCTGTTTTCGCTGCTGTATCTATTGGGCTGGCATCGTCTTTAAGAGCGGTGCCGCCGCGTCCATCCTTGATCCCGCTCAGCGCTTCCGGGCGGCCTGCTTGCTAGACTGCCCGGCTTTGGGCTTTGTTTGGCGATGGATCTGACCCGGCATCTGCATACCTTTGGCTATTATCTGAAACGCCGCTTCGGCGAGCCGGTGCATAAATTGTCGCTCGCCGGCGATTTCACCTGTCCCAACCGCGACGGCACGCTGGGGCGCGGCGGCTGCACCTTTTGCAATGTGCGCAGTTTCGGCCGCGACCCGGCCGCCTTGTCTATCAGCGAGCAGTTGGCGCGGGAGAAGGAGAAGACCGACCGCGCGCGGCGCTACCTCGCCTATTTCCAGGCTTATACCAGCACTTATGCCGAAGCCGAGCTGCTGCGCCGGCTGTACGACGAGGCGCTGGCAGGCGCCGATGTGGTGGGCCTGTGCGTCGGCACCCGGCCGGATTGCGTGCCGGACGCCGCGCTGGCCCTGCTGGCGGAATATCAGGACCAAGGCGGCGAGGTGTGGCTGGAACTGGGCTTGCAGACCGCGCATGACCAGACCCAGGCCTTGATCCGGCGCGGCCACGGCCTGGCCGAATATCGCGACGCGGTGCGACGCGCGCGCCGGCACGGGCTCAAGATCTGCACCCATCTGATCGCCGGACTGCCCGGCGAGGACGCCGCCGCCGTCCACGCCTCGCTGGACACGGTATTGGATATCGGCGTGGAAGGGCTGAAGCTGCATCCGCTGATGGTGGTGCGCGGCTCGCGGATGGCGGCGCAATACCGGCGCGGCGAAGTGACGCCGTGGAGCCTGGACGACTACGCCGAGTTGGCGGCCAGCCTGATCCGCCGCACGCCGCCGCAGGTGGTCTACCATCGGGTGTCGGCCACCGCGCAAGCGCCCACCTTGATCGCGCCGGACTGGTGCGGGCCGCGCTGGACCGCCTTGCAGGCCATAGGCCGGCGCCTGGCGCGCGACGGCGGCCAGGGCAGCGCCTTGGGTCAGGCCTGGCGGGCGGATGCGGAGCCGCTTGCGTAAATTATCGGCGTGGTCGATTGTCAGATTCAGGAGCCGCTCCCGACTCATGGGGGTAAAGACTGGAGACACCGCCATGCTGATCAAGAAACCCGCCGATATTCCCTCGTCGGACATCACGCCGGAAGGCGTGTACCTGAACCGCCGCCACTTCATGCTGGGCAGCGCCGGCCTGCTGCTGTCCGCCGAGACGCTGGCGGCGCTGGCCGCCAAGAAAAGCCCCTTGTCGACGCTGGCCGGCAACGACAAGGCCAATAGCCTGAAAGAGATTGCCGGCTATAACAATTTCTACGAGTTCGGCACCGACAAGTCGGACCCGGCGGCGAATGCCGGCAGCCTGAAAACCCGTCCCTGGAACGTGCTGGTGGACGGCGAGGTGGCCAAGCCGCGCAGCTTCGGCATCGAGCAATTGCTGAAGATGCCGCTGGAGGAGCGCATCTACCGGCTGCGTTGCGTCGAGGGCTGGAGCATGGTGATTCCATGGGTGGGTTTTCCCTTGGCCAGCCTGCTCAAGCAGATGAACCCGACCTCGCGCGCCAAGTATGTGGCCTTCGAAACCCTGCAGCGGCCGGCGGAAATGCCCGGCCAGCGCGGCCGGGTGCTGGACTGGCCCTACCGCGAGGGCCTGCGCATGGACGAAGCGATGCATCCGCTGACCATTCTGGCCGTCGGCCTGTACAACGATGTGCTGCCCAATCAGAACGGCGCGCCCATCCGCCTGGTGGTGCCGTGGAAATACGGTTTCAAGAGCATCAAGTCCATCGTGCGCATCCATTTGCAGGAAACCATGCCGGCCACCAGTTGGAATAGGGCCAATGCGCGCGAGTACGGTTTCTATTCCAATGTGAACCCGGAGGTGGATCACCCGCGCTGGAGCCAGGCCAGCGAGCGCCGCATCGGCGAGTTCTTCAAGCGCAAGACGCTGATGTTCAACGGCTACGCCGAGCAGGTGGCGGGTTTGTACCGCGGCCTGGATCTGCGCAAGAACTATTGACGGGGCGAGGATGACGACATTGCGCCTTAAATCCGCTTCCGCCCGGCCGGCCGATCGCGCGTTGGTCTGGTTCAAATGCCTGCTGTTCGCGGTCTGTCTGTTGCCGCTGGCGCGCGCCGCCTGGATTGTGCTGTCCGGCGAGGCGGTGAACCCGGTGGAGTTCATCACTCGTTCCACCGGCACCTGGACCTTGGTGTGGCTGCTGGCGACGCTGGCGATGACGCCCTTGCGGCGTTTGGGGGCTGGCGGCTGGCCGCTCAAGTGCCGGCGCATGCTGGGCTTGTTCGCCTTTTTCTACCTGAGCCTGCATTTCCTGACCTATTTGTGGCTGGACCAGTTTTTCGATTGGGCCGGCATCGTCAGGGACATCTACAAGCGGCCCTTCATCACCGTCGGTTTCGCCGCGCTCTTGCTGATGACGCCGTTGGCGCTGACCTCAACCCAAGCTTGGATGCGCCGGCTCAAGCGCAACTGGGGCCGCTTGCATCGGCTGGTCTATCCGACGGCCTTGCTGGCGGTCATCCATTACTGGTGGTTGGTGAAGAAGGACCTGAGCCAGCCCTTGATCTACGCGGCGGTGTTGGCTGTGCTGCTGGGGCTGCGGCTGTGGTGGCGCTTTAGGCGCGCGGTGGCGGATAGGCCTGGCTGAAGTGCTCGACTACAGGAAAAGGCTGATAGAAGTGGTGCAGTCGTTGTTTCCATTCAAGATAGCCGGCGGATTGGCGGAAGCCCTGCTGATGGGCTTCCACGCTAGTCCAGCGAACTAGTAGTAGGTATTTGTCCTCTTGTTCCAGGCATCGCTGCAACTCATGGCCCAGATAGCCTGGCGCGGCTGCGATAAGCTTAGAGGCTTGGGTAAAAGCGACTTCGAATTCCGGGCCGAGGCCAGGTTTGATGTGCAGCAAGGCGGCTTCCAATATCACGGTATCGTTCCTTGTGTGGAATGGGTACGGCCAGTGTCCGGGTTTGCCTGGCGGCGCGCAAACTTCTACAGTGACGTTTTGTTTTTTGACTGTGAAGATCATGTCCAAGGAGAAAGCCCCGGTCACTCAGGCGATCCGGGTATTGCGCGAGCATCAGGTCGCTTATAGCGAGCATCTGTATAAGTACGAGGAAAAGGGCGGCACCACGGTGTCGGCGCGGGAGTTGGGCGTGGACGAGCACTGCGTGATCAAAACCTTGATCATGGAGGACGAGAACAAGCGGCCCTTGATCGTGCTGATGCACGGGGACCGCGAAGTGGGCACCGGCATGCTGGCCAAGCAGATCGGCGTCAAAAAGGTCCATCCCTGCGATCCCAAGACCGCGGACAAGCACAGCGGCTACCAGGTGGGCGGCACCAGTCCTTTCGGCGCCCGCCATCCGATGCCGGTGTATATGGAGGCCAGTATCGTCGAACTGGAGCGCATCTACATCAACGGCGGCAAGCGCGGTTTTCTGATCGGGATGTCGCCCAAGGACGCGCAGCGGGTGCTGCAGCCGGTTCTGGTCAGCGCCGCGGCTTGAGTTCGGGAAAGTTGCGCTGGTATATGGCTTGCAGGCTGCCGTCGGCCTGCATCGCTTGCAGGGTCTGATCGATTGCGCGCCGTAGTTTGACGATGTTCGGATAAGTGCGCGAGTACATCAGCGACAGCGAGGTGGCCTTGTCCAGCGGCGTGGGAATGTAGGCGAAGTCGCGCTCCTGACCGGCGGCCTGGGTGCGGATCAGGAACAGGCCGCGTTCCAGCGTCAGCGGCGCCAGGTCCAGGTGGCCGGCGCGCAGCAGCCTGATCGCGTTTTCCTCGTCGTTGGTGTTCAGCGTGTTCAGGCGGTATTGCTTGAACAACGGCTGGTACCAATAGCCCAGCTGCACGCCGATGCGGTAGGCGCGCAAGTCGGCCAGGCTGTGAAAGTCGTAGGGGGGATTGGCGAGCCGGGGCTTGTAGTAGAAGAAGTAGCTGCTGCTGTGGATCAGCGGCGGGGAAAAATCGAAACTGAGCGCGCGTTCCGGCGTCGGCCGGTAGGGAAAGGCCGCCGCGGCGCGGCCCGCTTTGACTTCGGCTTCCGCGCGGGGCCAGCTCATATAGTGAAAACGCGCGGTATAGCCGGCGCGTCGGCAGATTTGCCGCACCATGTCGGCGAACACGCCGTCGGCGGTGAAGCTGCGCGACACATAGGGCGGCCACTCGCCGGTGGCGAAGTCTATCGCCGGCGTTTCGGCGCGCGCAGTCGCGGCCAGGCAATAGAGGGCAAGCAGCAGCGAACGCCACATGGCGCGACTCCAGGATCAGGGTGGGAGCATGCTTTGTTATCGCACAGCGCCCACCCCGTCGCCAGCGGGACGGCTACCACCACCAGAACATGAAGCCCCAGGCGGCGTCCACCAGGGCCAGCGCCGCCAGCAAGGGAAGCAAGGCCAGCGCCTGACGCCAGCCGGCACTCCAACGCGCGAGGATGGCGCGTCCCAGCCACAGCGACCACAGATTGGCGCCGGCCAGCAAGGCCAGCCGCGCGTCGTTGGCCCAGAACATCGGCACCCCTTCGGCTTTCAACAGCGTCACCGTCAGCGCGGACAGACCCAGGAACACGCCGCAGCCGGCCAGCGGGATCAGGCTCTGAGCCAGGTGGTGCAGGCGTTGCAGCCGCCAGGGGCCGGCGATGCGCACGCCGGCCGCCAGGCACAGCAGCAGGCCGCTGCCCAGCGCCAGCGCGGTGATCAGCACATAGCTGATCAGCGCCGCGCCGTCCAGCCAGGAGAACACGTCGTTATGCTGCGGGTAGTGGGTCAGCAGCCACCACGGCGCCTCGGTGTCCAGCGGCCACAGGATGTCGCGGTCCACCAGCCATTCCGCCGCCGCCTGCTTCATGGCCACGAACCAGGGGCTCATGGTCCAGTGGAAGGCGCCCATCGCCACGCCCAGAAGGCCGTAGACGATCAGCGCGGTTTGCCAGCCGTCGGCCTCCTTGGCGGCGACTTTGACCACTTCTTCAGTGGGCGAGCGCAGGCTCAGTTCGATGGCGTCGCGATGGCCGCTGCAACGGCCGCACATATGGCAGCCGCTGCCGCCTTGCATATGGCGCAGCGGTTGCAGCGGCGCGCAATCCACCGTCTGTATCGGGATGGTTTTGCCTTGCTGCGAGGCTTTCCAGGCGGCTTCGTCCACCCGGTAGTACATCGGCGCCAGCTTGGACAGCAGGCCGAACACGCCGTTGACCGGGCACAGGTGGCGACACCAGGCGCGTTTGCCGCGGGTGTAGATGAAGCCGACGATCACCGCGGCCACGGTGGAGCCGCCCAGCACCAGCAGCGCGGCCTTGGGGTATTGGTAAACGCTGACCAGTTGGCCGTAGATGGTAGTCAGCGCGAAGGCGACGAAGGGCCAGCCGCCCCAGCGCATCCAGCGCGGGATGGGCCGCCCCAGGCCTTTCTTGGCCGCCCATTCGGACAGCGCGCCTTCCGGGCACAACACGCCGCACCACAGCCGGCCGAAGAGCACCATGGACAAGAGCACGAAGGGCCACCAGATGCCCCAGAACACGAATTGGGCGAAGATGGTCAGATTGTTCCAGATCCGGGCGGTGTCTCCGGGCAGGTCCAGGCAGGCCGGCACGATCAGCAGCGCGGCGTAGACCAGCACCACCCCCCATTGCAGCGCGCGCAGCAGGCCGGCGTGATCGCGCAGCCACAAGCCGACGGCGGCCATGAAACCGGGGGCCGTCGGCTGACTACAGGAAGCGCCGGCGCAAGCGTCGGCGGAATGGGGAAGGGGCGGGCGGGCGGATTTCATACGGCCAGCGTCTGCTTGCGGTTGCGCCACTGGAACAGCGCCCAGATTGTCGCCCAGAACAGCGCGTAGGCGATCAGGCTCATCAGGGCGGGGTGGGCGCGATAGCCGGTGAGCGAGGCGACGACGCCGCCGGCGGGGCTCATATCGTCAAGCAGCGCGGAGCTGTCCCACAGCGGATCGATCAGCGCCGGCAGAATGTCCATCGAGATCAGCTTTTCCACGCCGCTGAGGAAGAGCGAGGCGCCGAGCAGCAGCAGCATGATTTCGGTGATGCGGAAGAACAAGCGCCAGGACAGGTATTTGCCGCCCAGCTGCAAGAGATAGAAGGTCAGGAAGGCCAGGCCCAGGCCGATCAAGGCGGCGAAGCTCATGCTGGCCAGCGTGGAGCCGTCGGCCTCGGCCAGCATGCCGTAGAGGAAGACCACGGTTTCGCTGCCTTCTCGGGCGATGGCGATGGCGGCCAGCAAGGTGACGCCCCACCAGTTGGCGCTGCTGGCGTTCTCGCGGAGGCCGGCCTCCAGTTCTTTCTTCAGCGTGCGGCCATGCTCGCGCATCCACAGCACCATATGTACGATCAGCGCGGCGGCGGTGAACACCATCACCGTCTGGAACACGTCTTGCGCGCCGGCCATCAGGCTGCTGGCGGCGAACAGGGCCACGGCCAGGCCGACGGCGGCGAACAGGCCCAGCGCCACGCCGGCCCACAGATAACGTTTGCCGGCGGCGCCGGCCGGGTTCTGGTTCATCCAGGCATTCAGGATGCCGACGACCAGCAAGGCTTCGACGCTTTCACGCCAAACAATGAATAGGACTTGTCCCATGAGGTGCACTCCTGAATACGGCCTTAAACGGCGGACGGGCCGCGTTTACTTGGCGACGATGACGCCTTGGCCGGTCTTCATGTGAAATTCGTCAAAAAACTTGTACTCGCCGGGGGACAGCGGCTGGAACACCAGAAAGGATTCCGCGCCGGGGCCCAGCACTTTTTCCTTGCGCAGCGGCGTGCTTTCGAATTCGGCCGGCGTCTTGCCGGCGTTGATCACTTCAACCTTGAACTTCTTGCCGGCCGGCACCACCAGGCGGGCGGGCGTGAACACGCCGTCCTTCATCACCAGTTTGAACACCGGCATCTCGTCGGCGAGGACGGACATTGACACTAGGCAGGCCGCGAGGGCGGCCAGGAGCATGCGCGCGAACTTCATCGGAAAGGGTCTCCGGATTAAAAACAGCGCAGGCGAGGGCATGCGCTGTCTTATTTTAACGCATGAGAATGACTGGCGTTTACATTCTCATTCGCATTAATCCTGTTTTTACAAGAACAACGGGATTAATAGCCGCCTTTTTTGCCGATGCCGGCATAAGTGAACTCATAGTTCAGTTCGAAAGGCTTGAACCACGGGCCCACGCCGGTTTCCTTGTCGATGTGACGGCCGAAGTGGGCGTGCTGATTGGCCGACGGCGGCAGGATGGTGTATTTCAGCTTGTATTTACCCGGGCCTTGCAGCTTGATGTTGTCGCCGTAGTGCGGGCCGTCGTTGGCCACCATCGGCATCAGATCGCCCTTGAGCACTTCCTTGCCGCCGACTTTGCTCAACTCGTACTTGACCACCAGATAGGGCATCCATGCGCCTTCTTCGAAGCCGTTCGGATTGTTCTTGGTGGCGTGGATGTCGGCTTCCAGGTGGATGTCGGATTCCTCGGCCTTGCGCATCATGCCTTCCGGTTCCATCTTGGTCGGCTGCAGGTAGACCGCGCCGATCTCCATGCCGTTTTTCAGGGCCGGCTTGCCGATCGGGTATTCCTTGGCCATGGCGGCGGCGGAAGCGGTCAGTGCTGCGGTGGCGATAGCCAGTTGAACAAAGCGACGCATAGTGTTTCCTTTTGGTTTCAATTGAGTAGGGCACTGCTTGGCCCGAGCGGGCCGCTTGGCGCTTGAAGGCGCCAGCCTGGCGGGTAAGCGCTTTATTTTTGTTTGCTTGGCTTGCCTAAAAATACTAATGCTAATCATTATCGTTTTCAAACGAAAATGTGTTGTCGAATGTAGCAGATGCGACGCCGGGCGGCGCTGGCCATAGGTATGGCATGCGTCGCGGCGTCGCTCAGCGCCCGTCCGTAGTGTTGGCGCGTGTTGACGAGGCGGCTTTGAAAGCGTCGTCAACTCCATGAGCATTCGGTTTCCTCCGCCGGTTTGGATTCCGGGCGACTCTCAGTCCTGCGCCGCCAGCCGGCTGAGCTGCGCCAGGCTTTCGTCCAGGATCAGCAATTGCAGCATCTGCTCGGCCAGGTGCTCCGCGCCGTCGCGGTAGGCGGCGGCGAAGGCGTCCACCGCGGCGGCGTTCAGCTGGCCGCCGCTCAAGCGGGCCAGGCGCTCGCCCAGGCCGTCCATGCGCGGGGCCAGGCTGGTTTTCAGCCAGCCGGACAGCGGCGGATTGAAGCCGCGCTTCTTGCGCTGGAAGAAGTCCGCCGGCAGCGCCGGGTGGATGGCGCGGCGGAAGATCAGCTTGGCCGGCTGGGTGAAGCGCTGCTTGCCGTCCACCGCCAGCAAAGCCTGGTAGAAGCGGTGATCCACCAGCGGGGCGCGGCCTTCCAGGCCATGGGCCATGGTGCACAGGTCGGACTTTTGCAGGATGTAGTCCGGCAGATAGTTGGCGAAGTCTATCGCCAGCAAATGGTGCAGGCCGGCCGGCGCATTGGCCGGCGGCGGGCCGATGTCGTCCGGCGCGCGCCAGTGGCAGAGCCGCGACAGCGGCCGCTGGCCTTGCAGGAACAGGCGCTGGCCGGGGGTGAAACCGGAGAAGCGCAGCGAATAGGCGTCCTGCCAGCTCATCGCCAGCTCGGTGGCGAGCTTGCCGGCGCCCTTGCCGTCCAGCGACGGTTTGATCGCCAGCGGCAGCTTGATCAGGCTGCGCCAGCGGGTGCGCAAATGCTTGTTGATCCGCTTGTAGCCGGCGAGCAGTTCATCGCCGCCGTCGCCCACCAGCACCACTTTGACGTGGCGGCTGACTTCGCGCGACAGATACCAGGTGGGGAAGCTGGACGGATCGGCGAAGGGTTGGTCGAGGTCGGCGACGATGCGTTCGAAATCCGCCGCCAGATTGTCCGGCATCTGCACCGCCAGGTTGGCGAGGCCCATTCTGCGCGCGGAATCGGCGGCGTCGGCGGCCTCGTCCAGCTTGGAGCCGGGGAAGGCGGCGGTGAAGCTGCTGAATTGCGTCAGTTGCTGCGTGGCCAGCCGGCTGGCGATCACGGTGGAGTCTATGCCGCCGGACAAGAGCACGCCCAGCGGGCGGTCGGCGACGGTGCGCATCGCCACCGCGCGGTCCAGTTCCTGCAGCCAGTCGCCACCGTCCTTGGCCGGCTGCCAGTAGCGCAGCTTGCGCAAGGAACGGGTATCCAGATCGAACTCCAGCCGGTGGCCGTTCTCCAGACGCTGGATATGGCTGAACAGGGTGGCGGGCGACGGAATGTAGCGGTGAGCCAGATAGGCGTCGATGGCGTCGGCGGAGAAGCCTCGCCGCTGCGGCGGCAAGAAGGGCAGCACCGAGCGCACCAGCGAGCCGAAGGCGAAATCGCCGTCCAGCAGCGAATAGACCAGCGGCTTCTCGCCCATGCGATCGCGCGCCAGGTGCACCTTGCGCTGCTTCAGATCCAGGATGGCGAAGGCGAACATGCCGCGCAGCCGTTGCAGCAGGGCCTCAATGCCCCAGGCCTGGTAGCCGCGCAGGATGAATTCGGTATCGGAGTGGGTGGCGAAGCGCGCGCCGCCGGCTTCCAGTTCGGCCTTGTCGGCGGCCCAGTCGTAGACTTCGCCGTTGTAGCAGATCCAGACCTGGCCGTCGTCGCTGGCCATGGGCTGATTGGCGATGGGCCGCGGGTCGATGATGGACAGCCGCGCGTGCAGCAGCGCGTTGTGGATGTCGCCGTCCGCCGCAGGCTGCCAGTCCGCGTTCAGCAATAATTGATTGGCGGCGTCGGGTCCGCGCCGGCCCAGCTCCGTCAACATGGCCTGGGCGGTGGCCGCGGCGGCGGGGCGTTGAGAGAAGAAGCCGGCGATTCCACACATGATTTTCTGTCCGAATGGGCAACGCGCCCGGCAAGCCGCCGAGCGCTCGGACGGCGCCGCAGGCGCGTTGGAAAAATTGAATGGCGGAAGTATCCGGGCAGGGCGGCGCCAGTGTCAAACCTTGTCGCCGCGCAGATCCGGCAACAGGGCGGCCACCAGGCCCAGCAGCGGCAAGAAGGCGCACAAGCGATAGACGAATTCGATGCCGTGGCTGTCGGCCAGCTGGCCCAGCACCGCGGCCCCTATGCCGCCGATGCCGAAGGCGAAGCCGTAGAACATGCCGGACACCATGCCCACCCGGCCCGGCAACAGTTCCTGCGCGTAAATGATGATGGCGGGAAAGGCGGAGGCCAGCACAAAGCCTATGCCCAGCGACAGCACGCTGGTCCAGAACAGATTGACGTAGGGCAGTATCAGGGTCAGCGGCGCGATGCCGAGGATGGAGAACCAGATCACCCGCTTGCGGCCGATGGCGTCGCCTATCGGCCCGCCGAAGATGGTGCCCAGCGCGACCGCGAGCAGGAACAGGAATAAATGCAGCTGCGCGGCTTGCACGCCCAGGCCGAAATGCTGAATCAGATAGAAGGTGAAGTAGCTGGTGATGCTGGCGGTGTAGAAGTATTTGGAGAACAGCAGCACCAGCAAGGCGAACAGCGTCAGCTTCACGCGCGCCGGCGACAGCGGCGGCGGCGTAACGGCGGCGGCGGCTTTGGCCTTGCGCTGCTGATGGCTGTACCACTGGCCGATCTTGAACAAGACCGCCATCGCCAGCAAGGCGGCGAGACCGAACCAGGCGATGCTGCCCTGGCCCAGGGGGATGACGATCAAGGCCGCCAGCAGCGGCCCGCTGGCGCTGCCGGCGTTGCCGCCCACCTGAAAGATGGATTGCGCCAGACCGGGACGGCCGCCGGAGGCCATGCGCGCCACCCGCGACGATTCCGGATGGAACACCGAGGAGCCGGTGCCCACCAGCGCCGCGGCCAGCAGCAATAGCGGGAAGCTGCCGGCGCTGGACAGCAGCAGCAGGCCGCACAGGGTGGCGCCCATGCCCAGCACCAGCGAATACGGCATCGGCTTCTTGTCGGTATAGAGCCCGACCAGCGGCTGCAGCAGCGAGGCGGTGCACTGATAGGTCAAGGTCATCAGGCCGATCTCGGCGAAGCTGAGCTGGTAATTGCCCTTGAGCAGCGGGTAGATCGCCAGCAGCAGCGATTGCAGCATGTCGTTGAGAAAATGGGAGAAACTGATGGCGCCCAGCACGCGGAAACGGGTGCTGTCTTGATCTGGCGCGGAGGCGGCGGCGGTAGTCATGGGCTTGAGAATCATTCAGCTAGTGGGTGAAGTCATACTAGCGAGCAAAGCAACGCCCGTCCTGCGAAAATAGGGCAGGCATCTTTGCAAAAGAGGCGTTATGACGGATTTTGATCATTTGCGTGACTACGACGGCGGCGCGGCGCCGGTGGTGGGCAAGGCGCGCGATTACGCGGCCGGCGGCGTATCGCCGCGGCACGCCCATCCCACCGCCCAACTGTTGTATGCGGTGGAGGGCGTGATGATGGTCACCACCGATCAGGGGCGCTGGATCGTGCCGCCGACGCGCGGCATCTGGCTGCCCATCGCCACCTGGCATCAGGTGAACATGCTGAGCCGGGTGCGGATGCGCACGGTGTACGTGCGCGGCGACGCCTTGAACGGCTTGCCTGAGACGTGCTGCGTGCTGGCGGTGTCGCCCTTGTTGCGCGAGCTGATCCAGGCGGCGACCGGCATTGCCGTGCCTTATCCGCCGGATAGCCGCGCGGAGCGGGTGATGGGCTTAATTCTGGATGAGATCCGCAGCCTGCCCAGCCTGGCTTTGTCCCTGCCGCAGCCGGCGTCGCCGGCGCTGGACCAGCTGTGCCGGCAACTGCTCGGTCAGCCCGGCGACGCGCGCGGCGTCGCCGAGTGGGCGGCGCAGGCGGCGATGGACCCGCGCACTTTGCAGCGCCGTTTTCAGCGCGAGACCGGGCTCAGCTTCGGACAGTGGCGGCGGCAGGCTCGGCTGATCGCGGCCTTGGAACGTCTGGCGCGCGGCGCCAGCGTGCTGGAGGTGGCGCTGGACCTGGGCTACGCCAGTCCCAGCGCCTTCGCGACAATGTTCAAGCGCGAGCTGGGCGCGTCGCCCAGCGCTTTCTTCGATGCGCCGGAGATTTAAATCGGAGCGGCCAGCTTCAGCGCCATCTCCGCCAGCCGGCGGCCCTGGGCCAGCGCCAGTTGTTTTTCATCGTCGCTGATCGGCTGCTCATTGCGCACGCCGGCGACATGGCTGACGCCGTAGGGGGTGCCGCCGGTGCGGGTCTGGGTCAGCGCGGTTTCGGTATAGGGCAGACCCACCATCACCATGCCGTGGTGCAGCAAGGGCACCATCATGGTCAGCAGCGTGGATTCCTGGCCGCCGTGCAGCGAGGCGCTGCTGGTGAACACGCAGGCGGGCTTGCCGGCCAGCGCGCCCTGCATCCATTCCGGGCTGGTGCCGTCCAGGAAATATTTCACCGCCGCCGCCATATTGCCGAAGCGGGTGGGGCTGCCCAGCGCCAGACCGATGCACTCGGCGAGGTCCGCGGCTTCGACATAGGGCGCGCCGGACTCGGGGACGGCGGCCTCGGTGGCCTCGCAGACCGCGGACACCTTGGGCACGGTGCGCAGCCGGGCCTGGCAGCCGGGCACGCTCTCTATGCCGCGGGCGATCAGGCGGGCCAGTTCGCGGGTGGCGCCGTGCTGGCTGTAATAGAGCACCAGGAGGTCTTGCATGGGTTTGGGATCTTCCGTCTGAGGTCAAAAAAACGATAAGGCGCGCGCCGTTGCGCGAGCCGGTGCATGATAAAGCAAGTCTTCGCGGCTTGCCTGATCCGCGCTTTGCCATTATTTTGCCGGGATGCAAATGAGTCGAATTGAACCGTATCTGGGCTTCGCCCGCTTTCTGGCCCGGCGCATGGGCAGCCATCGCGTCGCGCAAGTGTCCGGCAGCCTGACCTTCACCACGCTGCTGGCGCTGGTGCCCTTGTTCACCATCGCTTTGACGGTGATTTCCGCGTTTCCGGTGTTCTCCGATCTGAGCACCCGTTTCAAGATCATGCTGCTGTCTACGCTGGTGCCGGAGTTCGCCGGCAAGGTGATCACCGTCTACATGCGTCAGTTCGCCGATAATGCGGAAAAGCTGACCGCCGCCGGCATCGTGATGCTGGGCGTGACCGCGTTGATGCTGATGTCCACCATAGACCGGACTTTCAACGCCATCTGGGGCGTGCGCCGCGGGCGGCCGCTGTTGCAGCAGAGCATGGTGTACTGGACGGTGCTGACCCTGGGGCCGCTGGTGCTGGGCGGCAGCTTGCTGGCCTGGCGCAGCCTGTTCAAGATCAGCAAGTTCGACCACGCGCTGCCGGTGCTGGCCAATGTGGTCGAGGCCGGCGGCTCCATCCTGCTGACCGCTTTGGTGCTGTCGCTGTTGTACCGCATCGTGCCCAATCGCTTCGTGCCGATCAAGCACGCCAGCGTCGGCGCCTTGCTGACCGCGGTCCTGCTGGAGGCCACCCGCGCCTTGTTCGGCTTCTACATTGGCCAGGTGGCTAATTATCAGCTGGTCTACGGCGCTTTCGCCAGCATCCCCATCTTCCTGCTGTGGGTGTATTGCTTGTGGATGGTGGTGCTCAGCGGCGCGGTGTTCACCGCCTCGCTGTCCTATTGGGAAGGCGACGCCTGGCGGCGGCGCTTCGAGCCCAGGCGGCGCTTTCTCGATGCGGTGGAAGTGCTGCTGTTGCTGGACGAGGCGCAGAACCGCGGCGAATTGTTGAGCCCGGTGAAATTGCGCAGCCAGGTGAAGGTGGGCTACGACGAGCTGGGCTGGGTGCTGGACATGTTGAGCTCCCGCGGCTTTGTGCAGAAAAGCCAGCGCGACGGCTGGGTGCTGGGCAAGAAGTTGTCGGCCATCTGCATGGTGGAGCTGTTCGAACTATTCGTCTATCGCAGCGACAACTACCGCGACGACGATGTCGGTGCCGGGGTGGAAAGCCTGCTGGGGCCGATGACGGCCGAGCTTCAGTCGGTGACGCTGGAGGACTTCGCCCGCCGCGTCGGCCGGAAATAATCGCGATTATCGTAAAAGGCCGGGTTTTCGTTGTCCGGCCACCAGCCGGGAATGCCCAGCAGCGGCAGCGGCCACAGCGCGCGCGGCGCCGGCATGAAGGCGTCGTCGTCTAGCCGGCGCGCCAGCGCCTCGTCCAAGTGCGCCAGACGGCGCGCCTCTTCCCAAGCAAAGAATTCCGCCGGCACCTGCAGTGGCAAGGCCTTGCCGCACCAGCCGATATGCGGCCGCAGGCCGACTTCGAACAGCGCGTGGCCGATGGCGTGGACGCCGATGCGACGGCCCCAGTCCTGGCGGTGTTTCAGAAACAGGCGCTGCCACTCCATATCGTCCAGCATCCGGCTGAAGTCGGGATCGGAGACGGCGACGACGACGCCGCATTCGTCCAATAGCGTGGCGGCGTCGCGCAGCGGTCCGCGCTTGGTTTCGCCGCGGGCGATGGCGCGCAGGTGGCGGCGGTTCAGCGCCAGCTTGCTCAGCGGCCAGGCCAGCCAGGCCAGCGCGTTGAACCAGTCATGCCAATTGCCGGTGCGCGTGGGAATCTCGCCGGTATGGCCGATATGCATCTCGTAATAGGCTTCCGGCTCCAGATCGCAGGCGAAGCGCAGCTCGGGCGGCAGCGCGTCCGGGTGCTGCCGGCGATAGCGCCGCAGCAACTGGTCGTAATCCGCCTGCTCCGGCCAGGAAGCGGGGGCGATCAGCGCGGCGGCGTCGCGGACGGGCAGATACAGCGGATGGGAGAGGTAATCGGTTTGCCAGGCGCTCACGGTGGACATCTTGGGAGAGAGATTCAAGCCGGCATTTTAGCGCAATAGCAGCAATTCCTCGCCGCTGATGCAGTTGCGGCCGTTGTGTTTGGCCTGGTACAGCTGTTTGTCCGCGCGGCCCAATACTTCGTCGATGTCGGTCTCGTCGGCGCGCAGCACGGCGACGCCGATGCTGACCGTGTATTGCAGAGGGCCGGCCTCGCCGCCCGGCAGGCGGGCCTCCGCCACGACGCGGCGCAGGCGTTCCGCCGCCAGCAGCGCGTCTTCCATCCGCGTGTCAGGCAGCACCGCGGCGAACTCCTCGCCGCCCAGGCGGCCGCAGATGTCGGTGCTGCGCAACACATTGCGGCAGCTTTGGGCAAAGTGGACGATCACCTCGTCGCCCTTGGCGTGGCCGTAACGGTCGTTGATGTTCTTGAAGTGGTCCAGGTCCATCATCAACACGGTCAAGGACAATTGATAACGCCGGTTGCGCTCGATCTCGCGGCTGGACAGCGCGATGAACTGGCGGCGGTTGCACAGGCCGGTCAGCTCGTCCAGGGTGGCGAGCTGATAGAGCTTTTTCTCGTGAGCGTCGCGTTGCAGCGCGATGGCGATCAGGTGGGTGCTGCGCTGCGCCAGCTGCAGTTCTTCCGGCTCGGGCTGGCGCGGCTCAGGATGGTAGATGGCGAAGGCGCCGAGCAGGCGGCGGTCGCTGGAGAAGATGGGGGTGGACCAGCAGGCGCTGAGGCCGAAGGGCGCCACCCGCTCGCGGTAGCCGGCCCACAGCGGGCTGCTGGCGATGTCTTCGACGATGACCAGGCTTTTACGGTGGACGGCGGTGCCGCAGGAGCCGGCCTCCGGGCCCACCGGCACCTGTTCCAGCAGCTTGCGATAACCGGCCGGCAGGCTTTGGCCGGCGGCCAGCCTCAGCGTTTCCCCCGCGGGGTCCAGCAGCATGATGGAGCAGACGCCGCGATTCAGCTGCGACTCCATCATCCGACAGATCTGATTCAAGGTGTCTTGCAGCGGCGCATTGCCGGCGATCATCTCCATCACCGCGTTTTCCTCCGCCAGCAAACGTTCGCTCTGGCGGCTGTGAGTGATTTCCCGCTCCACCGCCAAAATGCTGCGGAGTTCGCCGCCCAGCCCGAATTCGGGAAACAGCCTCACTTCGAAAATGCAGCGCCGAGGGCCAAGGCTCAGCTCCAGCTCGAAGCGGCGCGCCTCGCCGCCGGCGATCAGTTGTTCGCACTCCTCGGTGAAGCGCGCGCGCGCGGCTTCTGGCCAGGCTTTGTCGTGGACGCTGCGGCCGAGGTGTTCCTCGCGCGTCAGCGTCGAATAGCGGCTGACGCTGCGGTTGATGAATTGGCAGCGCAGCTCCAGGTCGTAGCGGGCGATGACGTCTTCCGAGTTCTCCACCAAGGTGCGGAATTCCTGTTCGCGCCGCAGCATCGCGGACTCGGCCAGCTTGCGCGCGGTGACGATCTGGCACAGCGCGTGGATATGGCTGATGCGGCCCGTCTCGTCCTTGTGGAACTGGGTGCGCTGCTCCAGCCATTCCCAGTGGCCGTGGGCGTGACGTACGCGGAACTCCATGCCGCTGGCGCTTTCCTGCCTTTGCTCCGGATGGCTGAGTAGGGCGGTGAACAGCGAACGGTCCTCCGGGTGCAGCAGTTCCAGCCAGCGCGAGAACGCCAGGCGTTCGGCGTCGGCCGGCAGGCCCAGCAGGGCGTGCAGGGTTTGCGGCGCGCCGCGCACCGCTTGGCCGGCCAGGTCGAATTCCAGCAAGCCCAGCCGCGCGTCCTGCAGCGCCAGCCGCCAGCCGCCCCAATCGCCGCCGGGGCCGTGAATGGCGGGCGGCGGCTGCAGGCGCAGCAAGAGATGGCCGGGGAGCGGGCAGGGCAGCGGAAAAGCGAGCAAATCGGCGTGGGCCGCCAGCAGGCCGTCGCGATGGCCGGGATGAGCCGGGTCCAGCAGCAAAGCGAGATCGTGCGGGCTGAAGCCGTAGCCGCTCAGGCCGCCGTCTTGGCGCGCGGGCGCGGGCGCATGGCCGGAGACGGCGAGCAGGCGGCCGGCGGCGTCGCACAGCGCCAGCGCTTGCCGGCTGTCGCTGACCTGGCGGCGGAGCGCGCTCAGCTGTCGCCGGCGCCGCCAGAGCGGCAGGCCCAGCAACGCCAGCATGGGGACGAGCAAAGGCCAGCCGGCGAGCCAGTCCGAGGCCGCGGCGTGCGCGTAGTCGGCCCCGAACAGGCATAGCGAGCCCGCGGTGGCGAACAGGCGGCGACGCGGGCTGGCCCGGCGGCGTAAGGCTGGGTTCAAACAGATCTCCGGAGGCGCGATGGCGCGCAAAGCTGCCATGATGGCACCAGGCGCAAAACAGGGCGCTTTTCGTAATATTGATAGCATTCGCCAGCGTCGTTTTTATGCAACAAATGCAGTATGCTGCAAACATTGTTGCGGAGCTGGCCATATGGATTACTTCCCGATCTTCCTTAAATTGCAAGGCGCTTCCTGTTTGCTGGTGGGCGGCGGCGAGGTGGCGCTGCGCAAGGCGAGGCTTTTGCTGTCCGCCGGCGCGGAGCTGACGGTGGCGGCGCCGGAGTTGACGCCGGAGCTGGCCGAGATGGCGCGGCAGGGGCAGTTGACGCATTTGAGCGCCTGTTTCGAGCCGACCCAAGTACGGGGCCGGCGCCTGGTGGTGGCCGCCACCAACGACCGCGAGGTCAACCGCCAAGTGTCGATGTCCTGCCAGGCCTTGAATATCCCGGTCAATGTGGTGGACGACCCGGAATTGTCCAGCTACATCACCCCGGCCATCGTGGATCGTTCCCCCCTGCTGATCGCCGTCTCCTCCGGCGGCGGCGTGCCGGTGTTGGCGCGCTTGATTCGCGGCCGGCTGGAAAGCCTGATTCCCAGCGGCTTCGGCCGTCTGGCGCGCTTTGCCGCCGGGTTTCGCGACCGGGTCAAGGCCGGCATTCCCGACGTCGAGCGGCGGCGGGTGTTTTGGGAGTCGGTGCTGGAGGGGCCGCTGGCCGAGGCGGTGATCAACGGCGACGAAGCCGCCGCCGAGCTGGCGATGGAGCGACGCTTGGAGAACGCCGACGCGCAGACGGCGCAGGGCGCGGTCTATCTGGTGGGCGCGGGGCCGGGCAACCCGGATTTGCTGACCTTCCGCGCGTTGCGCTTGATGCAGCAGGCCGACGTGGTCTTGCACGACAATCTGGTGGCGCCGGAACTGCTGGAACTGGTGCGGCGCGACGCCGAGCGCATTTACGTGGGCAAGGCCAGGGCCAACCATGCGTTGCCGCAAGGCGACATCAATCTTTTGATGGTAGAACTGGCGCAACAAGGCAAGCGGGTGCTGCGGCTCAAGGGCGGCGATCCGTTCACCTTCGGCCGCGGCGGCGAGGAGATCGAGACGCTGGCGGCGCACGGCGTCGCCTTCGAAGTGGTGCCCGGCATCACCTCCGCCAGCGGGGCGGCGGCGTACGCCGGCATCCCGCTGACTCATCGCGACTACGCGCAGTCGGTGACCTTCGTCACCGGCCACAAGCAGGATGGCAGCATTCACCTTGACTGGCCGGCGTTGACTCGGCCGGCCCAGACCGTAGTAGTCTACATGGGGGTTTCCACCGCCCAGGAGTTGTGCCGGGCCTTCATCGAACACGGCAAGCCGGCGACGACGCCGGCCGCCGCGGTGGAGTGGGCCACCACCGAGCGTCAGCGCACGGTGGCGGGCACGCTGGAAGACCTGCCGGAACTGATGTCCAAACATCATATCGCCTCGCCCGCCCTGATCATCGTCGGCGAGGTGGTGGGCTTGGCGGATAAGCTGGGCTGGTACCGGAGCCGGGTGTGCTGACGTTTTTTTGCCGTTGCGCTGGCCGAGAAAAGCGCGCTATACAAGGCGGAGGGCCGCGGTTTAAAGCTGACGCCGGCCGCCTCTGGCGGAATACTGCTGATACAATGGCGGACTGACGTGTTGATCAACCTTTTTGCTTCAGCGTCCCGGCTCTGCGCCGACGACGCTGCCAACATGAAGAATCAGGCATGGTAGGTGTATTGATAATCGCGCATGGCGACCTGGGGCGCAGTCTGGCGGATTGCGCCAGGCATATCCTGGGTCGAGAGCCGGAAAATCTGGCGGTGATGGCGGTCGACAAGACCGATGACCCGGAAAGCAAGCAAGCCGAAGCCCAGTTGTTGGTGGACAGGCTGGACGCGGGCGACGGGGTGGTGATCCTGACCGATATGTATGGCGGCACGCCGTCCAATATCGCCAGCCGGCTGATCCGGCCGGGGCGGGTGGAGGCGGTGGCCGGGGCGAGCCTGCCCATGGTGGTCCGAGCCTTGTGCTATAGCAGCCAGCCGTTGGAGATCGTCGTCAGCAAGGCGATCACGGGCGGCCTGGAGGGCGTGCTTTATATTATTCCGGGGGAAGGCAATGCTGCGAATTGAAGTCGAAATCATCAACAAGCTCGGCCTGCATGCACGCGCTTCCAGCAAGTTCACCCAATTGGCCAGCCGCTATAAAAGCGATATCTTCATCGCGCGCAACAATCGCCGGGTCAACGGCAAGAGCATCATGGGCGTGATGATGCTGGCGGCGGCCAAGGGCGCGACCGTGGAACTGGAAGTGAGCGGGGAGGATGAGCAAGTGGCGTTGGACGCCCTGGTGGCCCTGATCAACAACCGGTTCGACGAGGCCGAATAAGCCGGAGTCTGAGGATGGGACGATGAGCATCATCCTGCACGGGGTGGCCATAGGCGGCGGCATTGCCATTGGCCGCGCCCATTTGATTTCGCGCAGCATGGACGATGTCGCGCATTATCTGCTGGACGACGAGGAAGTCCCGGCGGAATTGGCGCGTTTCGACGAAGCGATTCGCGACACCCGCAAAGAGCTGGAAATGCTGTGGGGCAGCATTCCTGAGAACGCGCCGGCGGAGTTGGGCGCCTTCCTGTCTTTGCACATCATGCTGTTGGGCGACGTCACCATCTCGCGCGAGCCGCGCGAAATCATAGAGAAACAGCGCTGCAACGCCGAGTGGGCGTTGAAGCTGCAATGCGAGTCCTTGGTCGAGCAATTTGACGCGATCGAGGAAGACTATCTGCGCGAACGCAAGAACGATGTGCTGCAAGTGGTGGAGCGCATCTTCAAGAACCTGGACGGCGACGTGCCGCAGCTGCCGGCGCCGGAGGATCTGGTCGACGACCACATTCTGGTGGCGCACGATCTGTCGCCGGCCGACATGGTCTATTTCAAGGATTCCAACTTCGCCGCCTTCATCACCGACGTGGGCGGCGCCACCTCGCATACCGCGATTCTGGGGCGCAGCCTGGACCTGCCGTCGGTGATCGCCCTGCATCATTCGCGCGAACTGATCCGCGAAGACGAACTGATCGTCGTCGATGGCTTGCAAGGCGTGGTGATCATCAATCCGGACGATTTGGTGCTGGCGGAGTATCGACGCCGGCTGCGCGCCTGGCGCGACGCAAGGCGCAAGCTGTCGTCCATCCGCAAATCCAACGCCAAGACCCAGGACGGCACCGCGATCGAACTGCTGGCCAATATCGAGCTGCCGCAGGACGTGGAAGACGTGCGCAAGTCCGGCGCGGTGGGCGTGGGCCTGTTCCGCAGCGAATTCCTGTTTCTGGGCCGCGACACCTTGCCGGACGAGGACGAGCAGTACGAGGCCTACCGGCACGTGGCGGAAACCCTGAAGGGTTTGCCGGTGACCATACGCACCATGGATCTAGGCGCGGACAAGAATCCGAAATGGCTGAACCACGCGGTGGCGGACAATCCGGCGCTGGGCCTGACCGGCATCCGTCTATGCCTGGCCGAGCCGCTGATGTTCCGCGCGCAGCTGCGGGCGCTGCTGCGCGCCTCGGTGCACGGCAAGATCAAGGTTCTGTTCCCCATGGTCAATTCCTTGCCGGAGCTGAAGCAGGCGCTGGCGCAGTTCGAATACGCGAAGCAGGAGCTGCGCGAGGAAAACATCGCCTACGCCGAGGACATCGAAGTGGGCGCGATGATTGAAATCCCGTCGGCGGCGCTGGTGGTGGGCAGCTTTCTCAAGCACATCGATTTTCTCTCGGTGGGCACCAACGATTTGATCCAGTACACGCTGGCGATCGACCGCAACGACGACTCGGTCAGTCATCTGTACGACCCCATCCATCCGGCGGTGCTGAAACTGATCCTGCACACCATCAAGGCCGGCATCAAGGGCGGGGTGCCGGTGTCGGTGTGCGGCGAGATGGCCGGCGACGCCCGGCTGACGCGTTTGCTGCTGGGCATGGGCCTGCGCAAGTTCTCCATGCATCCGGCCAACTTGCTGGCGGTCAAGCAACAGGTGCTCAATACCCACCTGGATCAGATCGCGCCGATTACGGCGCGCATGCTTAGAAGCGAAGACCCTGATAAAATCGCCGATCTTTTGCAACAATTGAATGCCGAGCCGGGTGTCTGATCCGGCTTTTTCCTTTCTTATGCTGAACGATCCCATCGACCTGAACGCCGTGCGGCGGGTGTTGGTCATCAAGCTGCGCCACCACGGCGACGTGCTGCTGACTTCTCCGCTGTTTTCCGCGCTGCAACAGCAGGCGCCGCATCTGGAGATCGACGCGCTGGTCTACCACGACACCCGGGAAATGCTGAGTCTGCATCCGGCTATCGCGCAACTGCACACCATAGATCGCGGCTGGAAAAAACGGGGGCCGCTGGGCCAGGCCCGGGCCGAACTGGCCCTGCTGAGCCAGTTGCGCGCCCGCGGCTACGATCTGGTGATCACGCTGACCGAGCATAATCGCGGCGCCTGGCTGGCGCGTCTGCTTGCGCCGCGCTGGTCCGTAGGCCCGCAGGGCCCTTACGGCCGCTTCTTCAAAAAGAGCTTCACCCACCGCTATCTGCAGGTGCCGGGCAATCGCCGCCACACGATTGAAATTCATCTGGACGCCTTGCGGCGCATCGGCGTGTATCCGGACGCAAGCCAGCGCGAGCTGGTTTTGGTGCCGGGGCACAACGCCGAGGCCACGCTGGCGGCCAAGCTGGCCGAGCGCGGTCTGCGGCCCGGCGCTTACATCCTGGTGCATCCGACCTCGCGCTGGTCATTCAAGAGCTGGCCGGCGGAGAAAATGAGCGCCTTGATCGACGCCTTGAGCGCGCGCGGCGAACATCTGGTCTTGTCGGCCGCGCCGGGCGCGGAAGAAATGGCGATGATCGCCGACATCGAAGCGCGGCTGGAACGGCCGGTGGCCAGCCTGGCCGGCGCGCTGAGCTTGAAGGAGTTGGCGGCGGCGATAGACCAGGCGCGTTTGTACATAGGCGTGGATTCGGTGCCCATGCATATCGCCTCGGCGATGAAAACGCCGTGCGTGGCCTTGTTCGGGCCATCTGGCGATATCGAATGGGGGCCGTGGCAGGTGCCGCACCGCGTGGTGTCCGAGCCCATGCCCTGTCGCCCCTGCGGCAACGCCGGTTGCGGCGGAGGCTGGCAAAGCGAATGCCTGCAACGCATCGATGTGGACGCGGTGCTGACGGCGGTGGACGCGGTCTTGAAGGAAAGCGCATGAAGCGGCTGGCGATTATCCGGCAGAAGTACAATCCGGCGGGCGGCGCGGAACGCATCGTCAGCGCCATCGTCAAGCAATTGCAGACCGGCGGGGAGTTCCATCCGCTATTGATCAGCCGCAATTGGGAGAGCCTGCCGGGCGTGGAAACGCTGCGGGTCAAGCCGTTTTATCTGGGCAGCGTCTGGCGCGACTGGAGCTTCGCCCGCGCCGCGCGCGCCGCGTGGACGCAGGCCGGCGCCGATCTGGTGCAATCGCACGAGCGCATTCCTGGCTGCCATGTGTTCCGCGCCGGCGACGGCGTGCATGCGGCCTGGCTGGACGCGCGGCTGGAAGGCCGGCCCTGGTGGCGGCGGCTGAGCACCTTTTGCAATCCTTACCACCATTTCATGCTGCGCACCGAGCGCGCGATGTTCCGGCATCCGGCCTTGCGCGCGGTGATTTGCAATTCGACCTTGGTGCGCGACGACGTGGTCGGCCGTTTCGGCGTGGATCCGAAGCGCTGCGCGGTGATCCACAACGGCGTGGACAGCGGGTTTTTCAATCCGGCGGCGGCGCGCGAGCAGAGGGCGGCGCTGCGCGAGCGTTACGGCATTCCGCCGGAGGCGCCGACGCTGGTCTACGTGGGGTCCGGTTTCGAGCGCAAGGGCGTAGCGCAGGCGCTGCGCGCCGTCGCGCCGCACGCCGCCGTGCATCTGGTGGTGGTGGGCGGAGACAAGAAGCTGGCGCGCTATCAGCGGCTGGCGGCCCGGCTGGGTTTGTCCGAGCGCGCGCACTTCACCGGTCCGCAGCGCGATGTGCGCAGCCATTACGGACTGGCGGACGGCTTCATCCTGCCGACGCTGTACGAGCCGTTTGGGTCGGTGGTGATTGAGGCGATGGCCTGCGGTTTGCCGGTGCTGACCAGCACGCGTTGCGGCGGCGCGGAGCTGCTGGAGCCGGGCGTCACCGGCTGGTTGGCCGCGGCGGGAGACGCCGCCGCCTGGCAAGACAATGTGGCGGCCTGGCTGGCCGCGCGCGCGGACTGGCCGCGCAGCGGCGAGCTTGCGCGCGCGCGGGTGGCGGGTTTGAGCGAGGGCGCTATGGTGGCGCAGATGCTGGCCTTGTACCGGGAGCTGTCGCTTGGCGACGGCGAAGGCGGGGCCGGAGAATGAGGCCGGGACGTTTCCCCGGGCGTTTGCTGATTTTCACGGCGCTGTTGCTGAGGCTGCCCTGGCAATGGCTGCGCCGCAAGCCGGATCCCGAGCGCACGCGCCGGGTATTGATCCTGCATCAGTTTCTGCTGGGCGACGCCTTGATGGCGACCAGTCTGTTGGCCAAGGCGCGCGAGCGTTTTCCCAAGGCGGAGATCGTGCTGGCCTGTCCGCCGGGACAAGCGCCGCTGTATGCGTCGCGGCCGTACGGCATTCGGACGCTGCCCTGGCAGCCGCGCGACTTCGCCTCGATTCGGCGCTTGTTCGCCGAGGCGCGTTTCGATATCGCCTACCTGATGGGCGAAAACCGGCTCAGCTTTCTCGCCCGCGCGATAGGCGCCCGCTGGATCGTGGGCTTTGCCGGCGAAACGCCGCGCTATAAAAACTGGCTGCTGGACGAGGCGGTGGCGTACGCCGGGCAGCCGGAAGCCTGGACCGATACCGCCGCGCGCTTGATCGACGGACCCGAGCCCCAGCCGTTTCGTTTGCGGGATTGGCCGGTCGCGGCTGAAGGGCTGCCGCCCTTGCCGCCGCGTTTCGTCGTACTGCACGTGGGCGCGAGTTCGGCGACCCGCTTCTGGCCCGCGGCCAGTTGGAATCAGGTCGCGGCCACGGCTCGGGCTTGCCGTTGCGTGGTGTTGTGGTCGTGCGGGCCGGGGGAGCAGCATCTGCTATCGGCCGTCGAGCTGGGGCCGGACGATATCGTCATGGCCGGCACGCTGAGCCTGGCGCAATTGCGCGCCGTCTTGAGCCGCGCCCGCGCCTGCGTGTGTCCGGACACCGGCATCGCGCATCTGGCCAAAGTGGCGGGCGCGCCCTTGCTGATGTTGTTCGGGCCGGGCAGCGAGACCTTGTTCGGCGCGAGCCGGTTTTTCGCCGGCTTCACCTGCGTCGGCGTCGGCCCGGCGTGGTTTCCTTGCCGCAATCAGCGCAGCGTGCATTATCGCGATGTCGATTGGGCCTTGCGTTGTTTCAGAAAATTTGGCGATCAGGCCGGCGAATGCCGCCAGGCGCAGTGTATGGCGGCGCTGCCTGCCGGGCAGGTGGCTGAAACTTTGGAAAAACTTCTGCATGAATGATCATCTGAGCATAGAGCCGCGCTGGCATAGCCGTTTGGCTATTGGCCTGTCCTTGTTGTTTCTGACCTTGGCCAGCGTGTCTCATACGATTGCGCTGCGTTATGTGATCCTGTTGTTGATGCTGGTTCTGGTGGCGAAAGACTATCCCGAACTCAAACGCCACTGGCGCGAGCAGCGCGGGCCTGTCGCGACCCTAGGCGCGTTCCTGTTGTTCGCCTTGTTGCATAGCGTATCGCTCTCGATGTGGCCGGAGGCCTCCGCAGGCGAGTTCCGCAGCCAGCTATTGATGGGAGGCTTGTGGTTTGTGGCGGGCCTGGCTTTGTTCCGCCCCCCTCGGCGCTGGACGATTTCGGACTTGGTCATCCTCGCCGGTTGCGTCTTGGCCTTGACCGAGTTTAGCCATGGCGCTTATGTCTATCTGACTACGGGCTTGTGGCCGTATAACGAGGTGTACACCACCGCCACCAAGCTGGAATTCACCTTCTTCATGAACTTTGTGCTGGCCTTCGTCGTGGCCGCGTTTTGCTTTGGACAACGCGGGACCCATCCGCTCACGCGCTTTCCCCGCTGGGCGCTATGCTTGGCTGCGGCTTTGATTCTGTTTGTCAGCCTCAAGGCGGGCGCGCGCAACGGCATGATCGGTCTTGTCTATCTGATGTTGTCCATGCTGCTGGTGTACTCCGTGTTTGAAGGGCTGAAGATAGGCTGGGGCAAGACTTTGCTTATCGCCGGCGTGGTCCTGGCCGCGGCGGGCAGCATCGCCGCGTATACGATCAAGCAGGATAGCCGGAATCAAGTATTTGTAGAGTCGGCGGCTGCCGGATGGCACTATGCCGACACCAAGGCCTGGCTGCGGATGGAGCCCTATCCTAAGTTGTCAAATGGCATGCCGGTAGATGATTCTGCTTATGAGCGAGTGGCCTGGATTCACAGTGGCCTGGACCTCATCGCGGCCAAGCCCATGGGTTATGGCTATAGCCGCAACGCCTTCACCAATGCGTTGACGGCGACGGGGCACCCCAATCAGGTGGGCCACAGCCACAGCGGTTTCATCGACCTTGGCGTGGGCCTGGGCGTGATCGGCGTCGCGCTGTGGCTGGCGTTTTGCGGCGTGCTGATCTGGACCGGCTATCGGGCCTTCCGTCTGCGCCGCGACACCTTGGGTCTGGTCTTGATGTTGGTGAGCTGCGGCTTTCTCGGACGCATGTTGCTGGAAAGCGTGAACAAGGATCATATGCTGCATCTCTTCTTGTTCACCGCCGCCGCCTTGCTGGCGGAGTTGAGACAGCGGGAGAAAGGCGCCGCGCATGCGTGATTGGGTGCTGTTCACCGAGTCTTCCCCCAATGTCGGCGGGCAGGAGTTGCAGTTGATGCAGCAGATGCGCCTGCTGGGAGAGCGCGGTTTTCGTACGGTGCTGGCCTGCCGGCCGCAGACGCGAGTGATGGAGGTGGCTTGTCAACGCGGGCTGGAGGTGCTGCCGCTGCGCTTTCGCAACAGCCTCCACATGCCGTCCATCTTGGCCTTGAGCGCTTGGATGCGCCGTCATCGTCCGCGGCTGGCCATTTGCCACAGCGGCCACGACAGCAATAATCTGGCCATTGCCGCGCGGCTAATGGGGCGCGGCCGGCCCTTTCTGCTGCGCTCGCGCACTTATCAGCCGGGTCAGGCGTCGGCCTGGAGCTATAACCAGCTGATGGACGCGACCATGTTGCCCAGCGCCTATCTGAAGCGTTGTTTGCTGGAGAACCCGGCCATCCGCCCTGAAAAGCTGCATGTGGTCTATCCCGGCATTGATTTCTCCGCCTTGGATCAGGCCGCCGCGCAGCCCTTGCCGGCGGAGCTGGAGCAATGGCTGTCCCGTTCCTCCGGCCCTCTGCTGGTGCAGGCGGCGATGTTGCGCGGCGAGAAGGGGCACAGGACGGTGTTGGCGGCCTTGGACTTGCTGAGAGACAAGTGGCCGGACGCGCGTTATCTGATTGCCGGAGAAGGGCCGGAGCAGCAGGCGATCGCCGGGCTGGCGCGGCAGTTGGGTTTGCAGGATAGAGTGTTGTTGGCCGGCGTGGTGAGTCCGGTGGCCGCCTTGTTGGCGCGCGCCGACCTGGTGTTGATGCCGTCCAGCTACGAGCCGCTGGGCATGTCGCAGATCGAGGCGCTGGGCCTGGGCGTACCGGTGATCGCCAGCGACACCGGCGGCATTCCCGAGACCATGCGCAATGGCGAAACCGGCGTGTTGGCGCCGCCGGAGGACAGCGCCGCCTGGGCCGCGGCGATCGACCAGGCGCTGAGCCGGCCGGAGATGATGAAAGCCTGGGCGCAAGCCGGGCGCGTCGATGTGCGCTCCCGCTTCGCGCCGGAGCGGAACGTGCGGCGGATCCTGGAACTCAGCGGCCTGGACGCGCCGGGGATTTGACGCTCGGATTGATGACCGCCCGCGGACGCGGGCGTTGGATGATAGGAACGAATGAAGAATTCTTTGCAAAGCAACTGGGCGATTTATCGCCGTTTGCTGGGATATTTGGGCCGCTACTGGAAGGTCTTCCTGATCTCGCTGGTGTCGATGACGGTGGCGGCCTTGACCGAGCCGGCCTTCGCCCGCCTGATGAAGCCCTTGATCGACAGCGGTTTCGTCAACCGTGATCCGCATGCGATCGCCTGGGTGCCCTTGGCCATCATCGGCGTGTTCGCGGTGCGCGGCGTCACCAGCTTTATCAATGAATACACCTCCAGCTGGTTGACCGGCCACTTGGTACAGACGCTGCGCGAACAGATGTTCGCCAAGATGCTGCGTCTGCCGGTGCAATACTATGCCGACAACCAGTCCGGCCGTCTGGTGTCGCGGATTTCCTACGACGTCAACCAGGTGACCGAAGCCGGCTTCAGCGTGATCACGGTCACGGTCAAGGACGGCGTCACCGCGGTCAGCCTGCTGGCCTGGCTGCTGTATATAGACTGGCAACTGACCTTGATCTGCTTGCTGGTGCTGCCGATTGTGTCCCTGTGCATGCGGGTGGTGGGCAAGCGCCTGCGCAATCTATCGCGCGAGAACCAGCAGAATATGGCCATGTTGACCCAGGTGCTGGGCGAGGGCATCAGCTGTCAGCGCGTGATCAAGGTCTATGGCGGCGAAGCGCGCGAGAGTGAGCGTTTTCAGCAGGCGGCGGCGGCCATCCGCCGCAACGCGGTCAAGCAGAGCGCAGCCACGTCCGCCAACACCGGCATCACGCAGTTGATGATTGCCTGCGCGCTGGCCGCCATCCTGTATTTCGCCACGATGCGCGCCCAGAGCGGCGCTTTCACCGCCGGCGATTTCATGTCCTTTCTGACCGCGATGATGTTGTTGTTCGCGCCGGTCAAGCGCATCACCGGCATTGCCCAGGCGATGCAACGCGGCTTGGCGGCGGCGGAGTCGGTCTTCGATTTTCTCGATCTGCCGGAAGAGCCCGATCACGGCCGCACCGCCTTGCCGCGCACGCGCGGCAAGCTGCAGCTCTCGGGAGTGAACTTCCGCTATCCGACGGCGGAGCGGCAGGTGCTGCGCGACATCAATCTGCAGGTCCATCCCGGCGAGACCGTCGCCCTGGTGGGCTCGTCCGGCAGCGGCAAAACCACCTTGGTCAGCTTGATTCCGCGGTTTTACGATCCGGACGGCGGCGAGATCCGTCTGGACGATGTGCGCCTGCAGGACATGCCCTTGAGCGATCTACGCCGGCATATCGCCATGGTCAGCCAGGACGTGGTGCTGTTCAACGACAGCGTGGCGGCCAATATCGCCTACGGCGAAGCCTCGTTCAGTCGCGAGGCGGTGGAGGAGGCCGCGCGCGCGGCCAATGCGCTGGAGTTCATCGAGGCGATGCCGGAAGGGTTCGACACCCTGATCGGCGAAAACGGCGTGCGTCTGTCCGGCGGACAGCGTCAGCGGCTGGCGATTGCCCGCGCTTTGTTGAAGAACGCGCCCTTGCTGATTCTGGACGAGGCGACTTCGGCGCTGGACACCCAGTCCGAGCGGCTGGTGCAGAGCGCGCTGGAAAATCTGATGAAGAACCGCACCACCATTGTGATCGCCCATCGGCTGTCGACGATAGAGAACGCCGACCGCATCGTGGTGATGCATCAGGGCGAGATCGCCGAAGAGGGCTCGCACGCGCAGTTGCTCGCGCGCGACGGGCTCTACGCCAAGCTGCACAGCCTGCAGTTCAAGGACGAGGACGCCGCCGCGGATTGAGCGGACGCTGCGACGAAATCAAGCCGGCCAGGGCGGAAGCCATGGCCGGCTTGACTGAATCGAGGACTCAGAACGCGTTTACGACCCGCAAGCTAAGACGTCAGAGTTTGATTTCGAACAGCGGATCTTGCGGCGCCAGCCGACGACCGTTTTCCTGAATGGTGTGCCAGACCGGCTGGCCTTGCACTTGGGATTGAACGTCGCGCGCCAGCGAGCAATAGGCTTCGCGATTGCATTCGCTGGAATAGGCCCGCAACAAGGTGACCTTGGCCGGCAGATCGTCCGGATTGTCTCGCAGCGAATCTTTCAGCACCCGCACCGCGTCGCGGGTGCGGCCGTAGGCGAGAAAAACCTCCGCCTCGCCCACCGGATCGATGCCGCGTTGGCACGGCTTGGTGTAACGTACTTTCTTCCATAAGAATCGCAGGGCGTAATATCCCGCCATCAGTCCAAAACTGGCGGCAAACGCGCTCAACGCTACCATGTGGCTTCTCCCCTTCCGCTTTGCAACGACTTGGCCTCGCCGGCGGCTCCCCGACATTGTGCGCTCTGGCTTCAAGCTTTGCGCGGGGTGTCCCTGCCGGCCTTCTCCATCTCCAGTAGATTCATTATTCTGATGAAGCGGCGCAAGCGGCAATCCGTAGAAATCCTTATTGAATCTGTACCGATGCCGTTTGAACGCTAACTATTATTGTTCAGTATTTTCTCGAGTATCGCAGAGGGCAGGCCGGCCTGAATAGCGGCTTGGCCCAGTTGTTGCAATAGCACGAACCGGATGGTGCCGGCTTCCACCTTCTTGTCGTGGCTCATCAGCTCCAGCCAGCGCGCCAGCGGCATCTGCGGGCTCTTGACCGGCAGGCCGGCGGCGGCCACCAGGCTGCGCACGCGTTCGACGTCGGCGGCGGACAGCCAGCCTAATTCGGCGGACGCGGCGGCGGCCAGCACCATGCCGGCGCCTATGGCTTCGCCATGCAGCCAGACGCCGTAGCCCAGGCCGGCCTCGATGGCGTGGCCGAAGGTGTGGCCCAGGTTGAGCAGCGCGCGCACGCCGTGCTCTTTTTCATCCTGGCCGACGATGTCCGCCTTCATCTCGCAGCTGCGCTTGACCGCGTGCTGCAGCGCGTTGGGATCGCGCGCGCGCAGGCGCGGCATATTGTCCTCCAGCCAGCCGAGGAAGGCGGCGTCGCCCAGCAGGCCGTACTTGATCACCTCGGCGAGGCCGGCGGACAGCTCGCGTTCCGGCAGCGTATCCAACAGCGACATATCGGCGATCACCGCCTTGGGCTGGTAGAACGCGCCTATCATGTTCTTGCCCTGCGGATGGTTGATCGCGGTCTTGCCGCCGACCGAGGAGTCGACCTGTGCCAGCAAGGTGGTGGGGATCTGGATGAAGGGCGCGCCGCGTTGATAGCAGGCGGCGGCGAAGCCGGTCATGTCGCCGATGACGCCGCCGCCCAGCGCGATCAGGGTGGTTTTGCGTTCGGCGTTGCGCGACAGCAGCGCGTCGAAAATCAGGTTGAGCGTGTTCCAGTCCTTGTGCCGCTCGCCATCCGGCAAGACGACGCTGAAGGAGTCAATCCGGTGTTTGGCCAGCGCCTGTTGCAGCCGGGCCAGATACAGCGGCGCCACCGTCTCGTTGCTGACGATGGCGACCTTGGGCAGGGGCAGATGGGGAAGCAGCAACTCGACCTGTTCCAGCAAGTCCCGGCCAATGTGAATCGGGTAACGGGTGTCGGGCAGGATCAGGTCGAGGGTAATCACAATCAGCTTCCTTGTTCGGGACGGTGTTTGGGGGGGAGGCCGGCCAATTGCTCCATCAGGCGGGCAACCAGCAGGCTGACATTCTGCTGCGTGGTGTCGACGACGATGTCGGCCACCTCGCGATATAAGGGGTCTCGCTCCTGGAACAGGCTTTCCAGCTTGGCCCTGGGGTCGGCGATCTGCAGCAGGGGACGGTTCTTGTCGTGTAGAGTGCGGGCCAGCAAATCGTCTATCGTGGCGCGCAGATAGATGACGGTGCCGTGCGCCGCCAGGCAGGCGCGGTTTTGCGGACGGATGATGGCGCCGCCGCCGGTGGCCAGCACGATGTTGTCCAGGCGGGCGAGGTCGGCGATGACCGAGGTTTCCCGGTCGCGGAAGCGCAACTCGCCTTCGATATCGAAGATGGTCGCGACGCGTACGCCGGTCCTGGCCTCAATCTCGTGGTCAGAGTCGTAAAAGGTTTTGTCGGTGCGCCGCGCCAAAGCTCGGCCTACCGTGGTCTTGCCCGCGCCCATCAAGCCGACCAGAAAAAAATTGCCTGCCGGTTTCTCCATGGCAGGCATTGTAGCCGAGCTTGGCCGCGCTGTCTTTCGGCGTTGCAGCAGCGCCGGGGGCGCTGCGCAGCCGGGGGTTTTATTGATTATTGCCGCTCAGGTCTTCCACCACGCGCGGCGTGATGAAGACCAGCAATTCAGTGCGGTTATCGTACTTTTGCGAGCTGCGGAACAGCGCGCCCAAGATGGGAATGTCGCCGAGCAGCGGTACTTTGTTGACGACATCGCTGATCTGCTGCTGGTAGATGCCGCCGATCACCACCGTGCCGCCGTTCTCCACCAGTACCTGGGTGTTGACCTTCTTGGTGTCTAAGGCCGGGGTGCCGCCCACGCTTAAGGTGGGGCTGACGCTGTCCTTGTTCACCTTGATGTCCAGCATCACGTGATTGTCCGGCGTGATCTGCGGCTTGACGTTCAGGCTGAGCACCGCCTTCTTGAACGAGGTGGCGGTGGCGCCGCTGGACGAGGCTTCTTGGTAGGGAATCTCGGTACCCTGCTCGATGGTGGCTTCCTGCCGGTCCGCGGTCATGATGCGCGGGCTGGAAATCACCCGGCCTTTGTTCTCGGTCTGCAGCGCCTGCAATTCCAGGCCGATGATGGCGGATTTGCCCACGCTATAGAGCGCGGTCAGTGAGCCTGCCGGATTTGGGATAGGCAAGTTGACGCCGGGGGAAATGACATAGGGTGCTTGAGTGGCATTACCCACGATGCCTAGGCGGCCATTGGCGTTGGTGATGGCGTTGGTCAAGCCGCCGCCGGAAATGATGCCGGTGCTACCGACGCGGTCGAAAGACAGCTTAACGCCTAGGTTGCGGCTCCAGTTGTCGGTGGCCTCGACGATGCGCGCCTCGATCAGCACCTGTTTCACCGGCACATCGGTCTTGCCGATGATGTCGCGGATCTTGTCTATGGTGCTGCCGGTGTCGTTGATGATCAGGGTATTGGTCTTGGGATCGATCAGCGCGCTGCCGCGCTCGGTCAGGATGCTTTCCTTCTTACCCGTGGTGTTCGTGCCGTCCAGCACCTTCTTGAAGTCCTCCGCCGAGCGGTAGCGCAGCACGAAGGTTTCCGAGCGCACCGGCTCCAGCGTGGCCAGTTGCTGCCTGGCCTCCTGCACCTGCTTGTCGCGTGCCAGCAGTTCTTCGCGCGGCGCGATCTGGATGATGTTGCCGGCGCGGCGCTGGTCCAGGCCCTTGGTCTGCAGGATCAGGTCCAGCGCCTGGTCCCAGGGCACGTCTTTCAGCCGCAGCGTGATATTGCCGTTGACGGAATCGCTGGTGACGATATTGAGGCCGGTGAATTCGGCGATCACCTGCAGGACGGTGCGCACTTCGATGTTCTGGAAGTTCAGCGACAGCTTGTCGCCCTTGTACTGCGGTTTCTGGTTGGCGTCGGCGCTGGCCGCGGACTCCGGCGCCGGTCGGCGGATTTCAACGACCAGCTGCCCGTCGGTCTGGTAGGAGGAGAAGTCCCAGTCTCCCTGCGGCTGAATCTGGATGCGGCTGTTGCCGCCCTGGTTGCGGGCGTCGATCTTGGATACCGGGGTGCCGAAGTCGGCAACGTCCAGCCGGCGCTGGTTCTGCCTGTCCAGCTGAGTGCCCAGCACGTCCACCAGCAATTGCTTGCCTTCGCGGCGGATGTCGACCGGGGTGTTGGCGGACGGCAGTTTGATCTCCACCCGGCCTTCGCCGTTCTTGCCGCGGCGGAAGTCCAGCGCCAGCGGCTGGGCGCCGGCGATCTGGACCGGGCTTGGGCGCGTGGCACTTTGCGCGCTGGCGGCGGGGCGCTCCACCGGCGTGGCGGCCTGGGCGGCGCTGCCGAGATTCGGGTTCAGCGTAACCCGCAGCGTGTTGCCGGATACGCTGCTGCTGTACAGCGCGTTGCGGCTCAGGCTCAGCACCAGCCGGGAGCGGCCGTTGGCCTCCACCGCCACCGCGGATTTGACCAGCGGGCCGCCGAAGTCCTGCTGCGGCTTGGCCAGCTTGATGCTGGCGCCGGCGAAGTCGAAGGCGATGCGCGGCGGGTTGGCGATGGCGAAGCTGTTGGGCTGGACGGCGGGGCCGTCAAAGCTGACCTGCAGCACCTGCTGGTCGCCGTCGCCGTTGGCCAGCTGGATCGCGGTGATCGCCGGACCGGCGTAGGCGAAACCGAACAGCAGGGACAGGCCCAGCCCCGACAACAGTTTGATGGAGTGCTTGCTCATTTGTTTTGCCCTTGTTCGTCCAGGTACATGCTGGTGTTGCGCTGCACCCATTCTCCGTTCAAATCTTCCACGGTCTCAGTCAACTGGATGTCCGTGTCGCCGACTTTCTTGATCTGGCCGAAATTGGGGCCGACGAAATTGCCGGCCTGAACGCGGTAAATCGAGCCTTCGGGCGTGCGCACCAGGCCGTAGTTGGCGCCGCCGCGGCGGATGACGCCGACAATCTTCAACTTGTCCAGATCGTAGTTTTCCAGCGCCTCGCGCGGCCGTTTCATATCCGGCGCGTTCGCCAGGTTCTGATTCTTGGCCGCGGCGAGCTTCTGCGCGTTGAAGGGGTCGAGCAGGTCGAAGGCCTGGTAGGCGAACGGCTGGTAGGACTGCGCCTGGGGCAGCGGTTCGATCTGGCCGCGCAAGCCCTGGGTGCTGGTTTGCATCCACTGGCGCAGATCGTCGGTGTCGCCGCTGCCGCAGGCGGCAAGCAGCAAGGGCAGTAGGCAAGCGAGAGTTCTTGTCATGGGCTGTGCGGCTCACTTATTGGGAGGGGCCGCCTGCGCGGTCCGCTCCTCTGGCTCCAGCGCGCGGAAAGTCTTGGCGGTGGCGTCCATGGTCAGGCGCGCGCCCTTGGCGTCCGGCGTCAGGCTGATGTCGGCTATGGTGACGATGCGGGACAGCTGCGCCACATCGCTGACGAAGGCTGCCAAGTCGTTATAGCTGCCGGTCAGGCGGATGGTGATCGGCACTTCCGCCATCTCGGCCGTCTTGATTTCCGGGTTGGGCCGGAACAGCTCGAACTGTAGCCCGCGGCCGATGCCGGCCTGGTTGATCTCGGTCAACAGCGTGTCCATGTTCGACTTGGTCGGCAGCTGCTTGAGCAGGGCGCCGAAGGAGGCGTCGATTTCCTTCAACTGCTGTTGCAGCGCGTCCAGGTTGACCGCCTGGCGCTTCTTGTCGACATAAGTCTGCTTGAGCTGCTCTTCCTGTTGCTTGGCGGCGTTGAGGCGGTCCAGTTCCTCGCTGAGCACGAAGAAATAACCGAGGCCGACGAAACAGGCGACCAGCAGCGCCAGCGCGATGGCCTGGCCTTGCAACGGCCAGTTGGTGATGTCCTTGGGGTCCAGCGAGCGCAATTCGTCCAGCGTCATGGCTTGGCTCCGGGTGAGGCGGGCTTGCCGGCTTTGGGCGGGGCGGCTTCGCGCAGGCTGCAGTTCAGGGTGAATTCGTTGGCGCGCTGGCCGTTGATGTTGGAGGCCTTCACTTCGACCAGCACCGGCGCGTCAAAGACGTTGGATTGGGCCAGGCTGCGCATATAGTTGGAGACCCGCGCGCCGGACAAGGCGTAGCCGGACAGCGTGAACTGGTTGCCGGCCTGCTTGAAGCTTCTCAGATAGACGCCGTCCGGGGTTTGGCGCACCAGTTGGTCGAAGACGTGCACGCCTTCGTTGCGGCCCTGTTCCAGCCGTTCCACCAGCTGTTTGCGCGACAGCAGATCGTCGCGCTGCTTCTTCAAGGTGCCGATATTCTTGATCTGGTTGTCCAGCTTGGCGATTTCACCCTGCAGGAAATCATTGCGCTGCTGCTGATGGGACAGGCGGCCGCCGATGATCAGATAGCTGAGTACCACCAGGGCCAGCGAAGCCACCAGCGTCAGGCCCAGCATCACCTGGAAGCGCAGCCGGTGCGCGGCTTTTTTCTGTTCGCGGTGGGGGAGGAGGTTGATGCGTATCATCAGTCGAACCTCCGCATGGCCAGGCCGCAGGCCACCAGCAAGGCCGGCGCGTCCATCAGCAATTCCTTGAGGCGGATGTGGCTGGACTGCACCATGGTGCTGAACGGGTTGGCGATCATGGTGCTGATCTGGGTGCGGCCGGCCACCGCGTCGTCCAGGCCCGGCAGCATGCTGCAGCCGCCGGCCAGCAGGATGTAGTCGACACGCAGGTATTGCGACACGCTGACCGTGGTGTAGAAGAACTGCAGCGCGCGCTGTATCTCCTGGGCCAGAGAGTCGACGAAGGGATGCATCAGTTCGGATTCATAGCCGTCCGGCAGGCTCATCCCGCGTTTGCCGCTTTCCGCCTCTTCATAGCTGATGCCGTAGCGGCGCTGGATGTCGCGCGTCAGTTGCTGGCCGCCGAACACTTGTTCGCGATAATAGACTTGCTGGTTGTTGCGGATGACGTTGCAGTGGATGCGGGTGGCGCCGATGTCGAACAGGGCGAAGGTCTGGTTCATGCCCTGTTCCGGCAATTGCTGTTCGACCTGCTCGAAGGCCGTCATCATGGCGAAGGATTCGACGTCCACCACCTGGGCGCGCAGGCCGGCCATCTCCACCACAGCCACGCGCTCCTCCACCTTCTCTTTGCGGGCGGCGCAGAGCAGCACTTCCAGATCGTCGATGCTGGACGGCGCCGGTCCCAGCACCTGATGGTCCAGATTCACCTCTTCCAGCGGGAAGGGAATGCTCTGATTGGCTTCGGATTCGATCAATTCCGCCAGGTTGTCGGTCTGGCTGACCGGCACCAGCAGCTTCTTGTAAATCGCCATCGCCGTGGGGATGGCGATGGCGACGTGGCGGGTGGGGCTGCCCAGCCGTTTCCAGGCGCGGCGCAGGGTTTCCGCGATGCCCTCGATATCCACCAGATTGCCGTCGCTGATCGCGTCCTTGGGCAAGGCTTCGATCACATAGCGTTCGACCTGGCAGTTTTTCCCCGAGCGTGAAAGCTCCACCAGTTTGACGGCGGTGCTGCTGATATCCAGTCCCAACATTGGAACATTTTTAGCCTTAGCCAATCCAAGTTGTTCTAGCCAGGGAGGGGCGGCTTTGAGTTTGTCGATGAGCATCAGGTGCCTCGATTGGTCCTATGCGACAGTTTTTTGGCCTGTCGCTGCCATTGTTTGTCTTGCGTGCTTTCACAAGACGTTATAATCCGGTTTCCAGTGAAAGCCCATTGTAAATATGCTAAGACGAATCCTTGCAATACTTGCAGGTCTGTTTCTAGGTGGAGCCGTATTGGTTGCTGGCGCAGGCGCCATTGCAATCATCATAACCTACCCGCGCTTGCCGAGTCTTGATGTACTGACGGACTATCGTCCGAAAATTCCCCTTCGCGTATATTCCGCCGACAATCAACTGATAGGCGAATTCGGCGAAGAGCGTCGTTCCTTCTCCCGCATCCACGAAGTGCCGCAGCTGATGAAACAGGCGGTGATGGCGGCCGAAGACGAACGTTTCTACCAGCACAGCGGCGTCGATTACGTCGGCGTGGTGCGCGCCGCGGTCGGCAATCTGGTGTCCGGACACGCCCGTTCCGGCGCCAGCACCATCACCATGCAGGTGGCCAAGAACTTCTTCCTGTCCAGCGAGAAAACCTTTACCCGCAAGTTCAACGAAGCGCTGCTGGCCTTCAAGATCGAACACACGTTGAGCAAGGACCAGATCCTGGAGCTGTACTTCAACCAGATCTATCTGGGCCAGCGCGCCTACGGCTTCTCCGCCGCGGCCCAGGCCTATTACGGCAAGCCGCTGGCGGATCTGTCCGTGGCGGAAATGGCGATGCTGGCCGGCCTGCCCAAGGCCCCGTCCGCCTACAACCCCATCGTCAATCCGGACCGCGCCCGTCTGCGTCAGCAATACGTGTTGCGCCGGATGCGCGAGCTTAATTTCATCACCCAGGAGCAATACGACGCCGCCTTGGCCGAGCCGATGAAGCTGGCCAGCCAGAGCGCCGACAGCAGCAGCCAGCCGGCGCAGTATGTGGCGGAAATGGTGCGCCAGGCGATGTACGAGCGCTACCGCGAATCGGCGTATACCGAAGGCTTCAAGGTCTACACCACCCTGGACAGCCGTCATCAGAAATGGGCGTACGACGCCCTGCGCGCCGGCCTGGTGGATTACGACCGCAAAATGGGCTATCGCGGCCCGGAAAGCACGGTGGAACTGTCCGGCGTCGAAGGCGAGCAGCAGACCGAAGCGCTGGACGACGCCATCAGCGAACTGCGCGACAGCGGCGACATGCTGCCGGCTATCGTGCTGTCCGCCAGTCCGTCGGAAGTGCGCGCCTATATGCGCGGCGGCAAGGTGGCGGTGATCAAGGGCAACGGCCTGGATTTCGCGCGCCGCGCGCTGGGCGGCAAGGTCAGCGCCGCGCAGCAGATCCGCCGCGGTTCGGTGATCCGCATCCGCGCGCATGAAAAAGGCTATTGGGAAATCGTGCAGATGCCGGAAGTGGAAGGCGCCTTCGTGTCCATGGACACCCGCAGCGGCGCGATCCGCGCGCTGGTGGGCGGCTTCGACTTCAACCGTCGCAGCTTCAACCATGTGACCCAGGCCTGGCGTCAGCCCGGTTCCACCTTCAAGCCCTTCATCTATTCCGCCGGCATCGAACGCGGCCTGACGCCGTCTACGATGATCAACGACGCGCCGCTGTCTGTGGTGGGCGCGGACGGTCAGCGCTGGGAGCCCAAGAACGACAACGGCAAATTCGCCGGCATGATCACCATGCGCACCGGCCTGACCCAGTCCAAAAACCTGGTGTCGGTGCGGGTGCTGATGGCCACCGGCACCGATTACGCCCAGCAGTACATCCAGCGTTTCGGCTTCGCCGCCAAGCAGCATCCGGCCTATCTAACCATGGCGCTGGGCGCCGGCGCGGTGACGCCGCTACAAATGGTGGAGGGCTACTCGGTGTTCGCCAACGGCGGTTACCGCAGCAAAGGCTATTTCATCGACCGCATCGAAGACCAGTCCGGACGCGTGCTGGCGAAGACCGTGCCCACCGTCGCCGGTCAGAACGCGCCGCAGGCGATAGACCCGCGCAACGCCTTCATCATGAGCTCCATGCTCAAGGACGTGGTGCGCTACGGCACCGGCTACCGTGCGATGAGCCTGGGCCGCACCGATCTGGCCGGCAAGACCGGCACCACCTCGGATTGGAAGGACGCCTGGTTCGTTGGCTACAACCCCAATCTGGTGGCCGCCGCCTGGGTGGGCTTCGATCAGCCGCGCTCGCTGGGCCGTTACGGCTACGGCGGCACCGCGGCGCTGCCGGTATGGATCAATTACATGGCCAACGCGCTCAAGGGCCAGCCGGAAGTGGACATGCCGGTGCCGGAAGGCCTCGTGGTCAAGGCCGGCGCCGGCCAGCGCGGCGGCGACGAGTACTACTACGAAGAGTTCCAGAAGACCAATCCGGAGCTGAAAGTGGACAACCACGGCGCGGTGCCGGGCGCAGGCGGCGACGCCAGCGGCGGCGCCAGCGAGACGCCGGACAAGCCGGCTGCTCAGGATGCGGTGGAGAACGTCAAAGACCAGCTGTTCTAAGAACGTATTTACGATCTCGCGAGCTAAGGCGAGACAAGGCGAAAACGGCTGAGAAAGCGGAATGTACACGTGGTACATGAGCATTTCGAAGATGGTTTCAACGCCGTATCGCCGACGCGCAGCAGATCGTAAACAGGTTCTAAAAACGTGTTCCATTCAACGCTGCATAGCCCCGCCTTCCGGCGGGGCTTTTTCTTGGCGTCGGCTCAGATCACGCCTTGCGCCAGCATCGCCGCGGCCACCTTGCCGAAGGCCGCCACATTGGCGCCGCGGGCGTAGTCGACCGCGCCGTCCGGCTGGCCGCCATGCCGCACGCAGGCCTCGTGAATCTCCTCCATGATCCGGCGCAGCCGGGCGTCCACCTCCTGAGCGCTCCAGGGCAGGTGGGTGGCGTTCTGGCTCATTTCCAGGCCGGACACCGCCACGCCGCCGGCGTTGGAGGCCTTGCCGGGCGCGTACAGCGCGCCGGCCCGCTGGAAGCGCTGCGCCGCCTGGGCGGTGCAAGGCATATTGGCGCCTTCCGCCACGCAGCAGCAGCCATTGGCCAGCAAGGCCTCCGCGTCGTCGGCGTCCAGCTCGTTTTGCGTGGCGCAGGGCAGGGCGATGTCGCAGCGCAGACCCCATGGCCGCTGCCCCACGAGAAAGTCCAGGCCGTGGTCGGCGGCGAAGGCGGCCAGCCGGCCGCGGCGCTGATGCTTATGCTCGATCAAGGCCGCCAGCAAGTCCGGGCTCAGGCCGTCCGGCAGGCTGAGCGCGCCTTCCGAATCCGACAAGCTGACCACCCGGACGCCCAGCGCCAGCAGCTTTTCCGCCGCGTACAGCGCGACGTTGCCGGAGCCGGACAAGGCTGCGCGTTTGCCGGCCAGCGCCTGCCCGCGCGTGGCCAGCATGCGTTCAACGAAATACGCCAAGCCGTAGCCGGTGGCCTCCGGCCGCATCAGGCTGCCGCCGTAGCTGGGGCCTTTGCCGGTGAAAACGCCGGAAAACTGATTGCTCAGCCGCTTGTGCTGCCCAAACAGATAGCCGATCTCGCGCGCGCCGACGCCGATGTCGCCGGCCGGCACATCGGTCTCGGCGCCGATGTGGCGGAACAGCTCGCTGGCGAAAGCCTGGCAAAAACGCATCACCTCGCCCTCGCTCTTGCCCTTGGGGTCGAAGTCCGCGCCGCCCTTGGCGCCGCCCAGCGGCAGGCCGGTCAAGGCGTTCTTGAAGGTTTGTTCGAAAGCCAGGAATTTCAGCGTGCCCAGCGTCACCGAGGGATGGAAGCGCAGACCGCCCTTGTACGGCCCCAGCGCGCTGTTCATCTGCACCCGGTAGCCGCGGTTGACCTGGACGCGGCCGTGATCGTCCACCCAGGACACGCGGAACAGAATGACGCGCTCCGGCTCCAGCAGCCGTTCCAGCAGGCCATGGTCGAAGTGGTGCGGATGGCGGCTGAGGAAATCGTCCAGGCTGTGCAGCACTTCCGCCGCCGCCTGATGGAATTCGAACTGTTCCGGGTCGCGCAGGCGGACCCGGTCCAATAAAGTTTGCAGAGCATGATGCATGGACAAGACCTTTGGTCTGGCGGGCCGCGCAGGCGTCGGCGGCCCTGTGTTGTCATGGGTCGGGTAAAGAGCGGTCCGCAGCGCCGAAGCTTGATATGAGTTGTGAGCGAGGTGTCCGGCGAAGCGGCGGTATGTTTGCCTGGCCGCGGGTAGCGGGCAGGTTGCCGCATGGCGGCGAAGGCGGGAGCGTCCGATCGGAGGCGGGGCCGGGAGCCGCGCCGTTCGGGGTGGCCGGGCGGGCGGGAAAGGCCAGTGTAACCGATATCCGCGCAAGCGCCTCCCGCGCCTGGTCGTCATGACAGCCCGCTTTCCAACGGTATATTTCCCTCAAGGTGCAAACTTGGCGCTTGGCGGAGGTCTATCTCATTTTCCAAACCATCCGGAGGAGTAGGCCCCATGCTGCAGAATTACTTTCCCATCCTGTTATTCATCGTCGTCGGACTGCTGGTGGGCGTGGTGCCGCTGCTGATGGGCAAGTTGCTGGGGCCAAACCGGCCGGATCCGGAAAAGCTGTCGCCGTACGAGTGCGGCTTCGAGGCCTTCGAAGACGCGCGCATGCGCTTCGACGTCCGCTACTACCTGGTGGCCATCCTGTTCATCCTCTTCGATCTGGAAGTCGCTTTCATGATTCCCTGGGCGGTGACGCTGAAGGAGCTGGGCGGCTTCGGCCTGGGCGCGATGGCGGTGTTCCTGGGCGTGCTGGTCGTCGGCTTCATCTATGAATGGAAGAAGGGCGCTTTGCAGTGGGACTGACGATAGGCTGAGCCATCGCCCTCACCCGCGCCCGCTTTGCCGGCGCGGGTTTGTTTTTGGGGCGCGGCTCCGGAACCTGTTCAACGCCGTATCGCCGAAGCGCGGCAGACTTTGAACAGGCTCTCAGAGCTTGTTTACGATCTCGCGAGCTAAGGCGAGACAAGGCGAAAACGGCTGAGAAAGCGGAATGTACGCGTGGTACATGAGCATTTCGAAACTGTTTTCAACGCCGTATCGCCGACGCGCAGCAGATCGTAAACAGGTTCTCAGGCCAAGGCGCGCCGGCCGGCGAGATAGCGACGCAACAAGGCCGCCGCCAGCCAGGCCCAGTAAAGCCCCAGTCCCAGCGCGGCGGCGAACAGCGGCAGGCGATAGCCGCCGACGATCCAGGCCAGGCCGCAGCCGACCCAGACGCCGTGCAGGCCCAGCAGCCGGCGGTGGGAGGCCTCGCCCAGCAATTCATGGGTGGCCGGCAATTGCCGCCTGGGCAGGCCGCGCTGTTTCAGGTCCAGCCAGGCGAGGAAGGGCAGGATCTTGCCCTGCATGGAAAGCACCGCGCCCAGGCCGAAGCCGCCCAGCCAGAGCCAGCCGGCCAGCATGGGCGGCGCTTCCGACAGCGGCAGCAGGCGCGCGGCGAGCGCGCAGGGCGCGGCCGCCGTCATCCAGATCAGGCTGGCCCGCCAGCCGCGGCGCAGGGGGTCGGCGCGGCGCTGGCTGCGCCGCAGCGCGTCCAATTGCCGCAGGCCCTGCCACAGCACGAACAGCGCCAAGGCGGTCAGCAGGCCGGAGACGACGGCGGGCGCGTCCCAGATCAGCGCGACGCCGCTCAGGCATAGCAGGCCGAACAACAAGGTCTCCCGCGGCAGCCGCCCCGTCGCCGGCGGCGGCGTGACCAGAAACATTGGGATCACCGTGCGCGCCACCGACAGCACCAGCAGCCACAACCAACCCAGCGCCGCCCACAGCACATGGTTGTCCAGCAAGGGACCCAAGGGCAGCGCGACGCGGCCGCCCAGCAACAAGACCAGGGCCGCGCCAAGACAGGCGGCGACGGCCAGCGCGCACAGCGCCAGCCGCAGGCCCCGGCTGCCGGCGTCCCGCGCCGGGCTGCGCAGCAAGCCGCGCAGGCCGAACAGCGCCGGCGTCAGCAAGGCCGGCGTCAGCAGCGCGGCGCCCGCCTGCAGCCACAGCGGCGACAGACCCAGCTGGAAACCGGCCACCAGAAGCGCGCAGCCGGCCTGCAAGGGCAGAAAACAAGCCAGCAGCAGCCGGCGCGGATGCGGAATCGGCATCCCCGCCGTCACCGCCAACAACTGCCACAGGGACCCCAGCATCGCATTGCCCAGCACGCCCAGCGCCAGCGCGTGGGTCAGCGCCAGCACCTCGGGCAGAAAGCGCGAGGGCGCGCCGTCCGGCAGCGCCGCCAACAAGGCCGCCGTCGCCAGCAGCCAGCAGGGCGCGGCCAGCATATGGGCCAGCGGCAGCCACAGAGGCGGGGCCTGTTGGTAGTCCAGCCAGGCCTGGCTCATCACCGACTCAGAATCAGCACGACGCCGCCGTCCCCCGACAGTTCAAAGCGATAACGCAGGCCGGCTTTTTCCAACATGGGCAGCAGCGGGGTGGGATGGTGGGGCAGCACCCAGGCGAGGCTGTCGCCGGGCTGCATCTGTTCGGCGGCGTCCAGGATGATTTCCATAGGTTCGGGCGGCGCCAGGTGGCGCAGGTCTTGCGGGGTCATGGCTGCGCGCCCTCCACAATCAACTCCGCCATTTCCGGCAGCGCTTGCGCGCACATGGGGTAGAGCACGTTTTCTTCCTTCATATTGTGTTGCTGCATCAGGATGAGCAGGGTGTCGTTCAGGCCCAGGAAAGCTTGCAGATGCTGCGCGGCCAGCGCCTCGTCCATGTCCTCCAGCAAATCCCGCATGTCCTGATGCTCCATGCGCATGATGCGGGTCGGCCCCATGCTGCTGCCGCTGGCGGCTTCGAAAGCCGGGAACAGCGCGTCTTCTTCAACGGCGAAATGCGCTTCCATCTCCCGGCGGAAAGCCTGGAAATGGCTCAGGGCCAAGGCCCAGTCCTGCGCGCGGGCCGCGGTTTCGCAATCGGCGAAGCGCGCGTCGCAGGCGCGGTGTTGCTCAACAAGGGTGTCGATGGCGCTCATGGCGTGTACTCGTGGGATGGAGCGCGCAGTATGGCCGCGGCGGCGGGGGCGGCAGAATGACCGGGATCAAGGAATCCCAAACCATGGCCCAGCGCCGCGCGCAGCGCCGCCAGCTCCTGATGCAGACGCACCACGCCGCCTATGATCAACAGCGCCGGCGCGCGCAGCCGGTATTGCTCCGCCAGCCGGCCCAGCTCGGACAAGCGGCCGCAGACGCAGCGCTCGCCCGGCATACAGGCCTGCTCGACGATGGCCACCGGCGTGTCCGGCGCGCGGCCGTGGCTCAGCAACTGCTCGGCGATATGGGCGGCCTCGCCCAAGCCCATATAGACCACCACGGTTTCGTCCGGCCCGCTGTCCGCGGTCCAGGCCAGCGCCGACGCGCCTTCGCGGCGGTGGCCGGTGACGAAGCGGCAGCCCTGGGCGTAGTCGCGGTGGGTCAGTGGCAGCGCCAGGCTGGCCGCCGCGCCCAGCGCCGCGCTGACGCCCGGCACCGCCTCGCAGCGGATGCCGGCGGCCAGCAGCGCGCGCATCTCCTCGCCGCCGCGGCCGAACATGAAGGGATCGCCGCCCTTCAGCCGCGCCACGCGCAGGCCCTGGCGCGCCAGCGCGATCATCAACTGGTTGATTTCGGCCTGCGGCAAGGTGTGGCGGCTGGCGCGCTTGCCGACGCAGACGCGCCGGGCCGAGGGCGGCGCCAATTGCAGGATCTCGGCGTCTATCAGGTGGTCGTACAGCACCGCGTCGGCCTGGGCCAGGCGCTGCGCGGCGCGCACGGTGAGCAGATCGGCGCAGCCGGGGCCGGCGCCCAAGAGCGCGACGCTGCCGGGCGGAAAGGGCGGGGCGGCGGCGCTCAGTCCGGCGCGGGGAAGAGGGGTGACGGGGCGGATCATGGCGGCCTCCTTGCGGTTGGCGATGACGGATGGCGCCAGTGTAGGAAGGCGGACGGCCGGAAATCGTTGATTCGAATCAATGCTCCCGGGATGCCCGAATCCGTACAGTTCGGCCCGAGTACCGCGCCGGCGGTGCAAGCATTCGAGGAGGACATGATGAGCGCGAGCTTCACCAAATCGACCGCCCGCAATATTTTTTACGGCGGCTCGGTTTTCTTTTTCCTGTTGTTCCTGGGGCTGACCCTGGACACCACCCTGGCCCTGCCCAGCCATAACGCCAAGGCCCAGCTCACCGAGCAGGCGGTGCGCGGCAAGAAGATCTGGGAGACGCGCAGTTGCGGCGGCTGCCACACCTTGCTGGGCGAGGGCGCTTACTTTGGGCCGGAGCTGGGCAACGTCTACGTGCGCCGCGGCCCGGAATTCATCAAGGGCTGGATGCAGGCGATGCCGACCAACGCGCCGGGCCGCCGCCAGATGCCGCAGTTCCATCTGAACCCGGCCGAGCTGGACGACCTGGTGGCCTTCCTGAAATACGCGTCGCAGATCAACACCAATAACTGGCCGCCCAATATCGAGGGCTGATCCCGTCCCATCCCTTTATCTTTGGAGAACACAATGAGCAACGCTACCGTGGCCACGCCGCCGCGCGGCGCGACCGCAGCCGTCGCGCAGGTGCGCTACCGCTCGCAGGCCGTGGCCAAACCCTATTTCATCGCCGCCATCGGCCTGTTCATCGGCCAGATCGTGTTTGGCCTGATCATCGGCCTGCAATACGTGATCGGCGATTTCCTGTTTCCCGCCGTGCCCTTCGGCACCGCCCGCATGGTGCACACCAACCTGCTGATCGTCTGGCTGCTGTTCGGCTTCATGGGCGCCGGCTATTACCTGATCCCGGAGGAGAGCGAGCGCGAACTGCACAGCCCACGGCTGGCCATCATCACCTTCTGGGTGTTCCTGGTGGCCGGCGCGCTGACCATACTCGGCTACCTGGGCCTGCCCTACCATGAACTGGCCCGGCTCACCGGCAACGATCTGCTGCCCACCATGGGCCGCGGCTATCTGGAACAGCCGCTGATCACCAAGGTGGGCATCGTGCTGGTGGCGCTTTCCTTCCTCTACAACCTGTCCATGACCCTGCTGGCCGGCCGCAAGACCAGCATCAGCATCGTGATGATGCTGGGCCTGTGGGGCCTGGCCGTGTTCTTCCTGTTCTCCTTCGTCAACCCGGACAACCTAGTGCTGGACAAGTACTACTGGTGGTGGGTGGTGCACCTGTGGGTGGAGGGCGTGTGGGAACTGATCATGGGCGCGATGCTGGCCTTCGTCCTGGTGAAAGTGACCGGGGTGGACCGCGAGGTGATCGAGAAATGGCTGTACCTGATCATCGCCATGACCCTGATCACCGGCATCATCGGCACCGGCCACCATTATTTCTGGATAGGCGTGCCGGCCTACTGGCAGCTGTGGGGCTCCATCTTCTCCGCGCTGGAACCGGTGCCCTTCTTCATGATGACCCTGTTCGCCTTCAATATGGTCAAACGCCGCCGCCGCGAACACCCCAACCAGGCCGCCACCTTGTGGGCGCTGGGCACCGGGGTGATGTCCTTCCTCGGCGCCGGGGTGTGGGGCTTCATCGGCACGCTGTCGGTGGTCAACTACTACACCCACGGCACCCAGGTAACCGCCTCCCACGGCCACATGGCCTTCTACGGCGCTTACGTGATGGTGGTGCTGACCATGATCTCCTACACCATGCCGCTGCTGCGCGGCCGCGAGGCCAATTGCGCGCAGGCGCAGAAGGTGGAAAAAACCGCGTTCTGGGTGATGACCCTGTCCATCGTGGCCATCACTCTGTGCCTGACCGCCGCCGGCGCGGTCCAGGTGTGGTTGCAGCGCATGTCCGCCACGCCGCTGTCCTTCATGGAAACACAGGAACGGATCATGCCCATCTACTGGGGGCGCTGGGTGTTCGGCATCAGCTTCTTCTGCGGGCTGGTGTTGTATGTGATCAGCTTCTTCGTCACCGGCAAGCGCGAGGATTGAGGGTGGCTCAAGCAAGGACGGCGACGCGGGAGGCCTTGGCATGGAGCTGAGCGCGCCGCCGGAGCGCCGCGTGCCGGGCGATCTGGCGATGTGGTGTTTCATCCTGGCCGAGCTGGCGGTGTTCGGCGTGTTCTTCCTGGCCTACGCCTGGGCCCGCCGGCAACAGCCGGCGTTGTTCGCGGCAGGGCAGGGCGAACTGGAGCTGGGCCTGCCCACGCTCAATACCCTGTTGCTGCTGGCCGGCAGCGCCGCCGTCCTGGCCGCGCTCAGCGCCTTCTCCGCCGACCGGCAGCGCGCCGGGCGGCGCTGGCTGGCGCTGACCCTGCTGGCCGGCGGCGGCTTTCTCGGTTTGAAAGGCTATGAGCTGGTGGGCAAGGCCTTGCAAGGGATTACCATGTCCAGCAACGACTTCTGGATGTTCTACCTGTCGTTGACGGTGTTTCACTTTCTGCATGTGGTGTTGGGCATGGTGATCGTGGCGGCGGTGTGGCGGCTGGCCCGCGACGGCCGTTACAAGCCGGGATCGATGGACGAGGTGGAAACCGCCGCCGCCTACTGGCATATGGTGGATTTGGTGTGGTTGCTGTTGTTCGCCCTGGTCTACGTGGCGAGATAGACGCCCGCGCAAAGCCTTATTTCGCATCAAGGCGGCCGCCGCGCCGCATCGGCATCATGCCCTCATGACTCATCCCACTCCTCTCGCGCAAACCGGTCTGTGGCTGTTGTTGTCCGGGCTGACCCTGCTGGCCGCCTGGCTGGCCGAAGGCGGCCGGCCGCCGCATCTGGCGCTGATCGCGCTGGGCCTGGCCTGGCTCAAGGGCGTGTTGCTGGTGGAGCGCTATATGGGCTTGCGCGACGCGCCTCGCTGGCTGCGCGCGCTGGTGCAGGGCTGGCTGGCGCTGGTGTCGGCCGCGCTGCTGCTCAGCTTTATCTGAAGGAACGCCGATGAACGCGCCTGAACTCCTGACTATCCCCGTCCCCTTCTATCAGCCGCAAGGCGCCGAGTGCGAGCTGTTCGAAGCCGCCTGGCGCCAGCAACTGCCGGTGCTGATCAAGGGGCCCACCGGCTGCGGCAAGACCCGCTTCGTCGCCCATATGGCGGCGCGGCTCAGCCTGCCGTTGATCACCGTCTCCTGCCACGACGACCTGAGCGCGGCCGATCTGGTGGGCCGCCACCTGATCGCCGACGGCGCCACCGTCTGGTGCGACGGCCCGCTGACCCGCGCGGTGCGGATAGGCGGCATCTGCTATCTGGACGAAGTGGTGGAAGCGCGCAAAGACACCACCGTGGTGCTGCACCCGCTGACCGACGACCGCCGCATCCTGCCGGTGGAACGCACCGGCGAAGTGCTGCAAGCGCCGCCGGGCTTCATGCTGGTGGTGTCCTACAACCCCGGCTACCAACACGTGTTGAAAACGCTGAAGCCCAGCACTCGCCAGCGTTTTGTCGCCATGAGCTTCGACTTTCCGCCGCCGGAAGTGGAAATCGGCGTGCTGATGCTGGAAAGCGGGATAGGCGAAGCGCTGGCGCGCCAACTGGTGACGCTGGCCGGTCAGCTGCGGCGCTTGTCCGGCTACGACCTGGAAGAAGCCGCCAGCACGCGGCTGCTGGTGTACGCCGCCAAACTGATCCAGGCCGGCCTGCCGCCCTGGCAAGCCTGCCGCACCGCGCTGGCGGAACCGCTGAGCGACGACGCCGACACCGTGGCGGCGCTGCTGGCGGTGATCCAGACCCAATTCCCCGGCTGAACGGCATGGAAGACATTGTCGGCGGCTGGTGGGACAAACTGGCGCGGCGCGCGGCGCGGCGCGGCTTTCCGGAATACGCGGCGGAGCTGGCGCAGGTGACGGCGCAAGCGCCGCTGTTCTTCCGCGCCATGGGCGGCGACCCGGCGCTGGCGCTGCGCACCACCGTGGGCACCGAACACGGCGCGCGCCGCGGCTGGCTGCAACGGCTGGCCGGCACCGGCGCGCGGATGGAGCTGGCCTGGCGGGACAGCCAGGCGCTCTACCTGCCCGAGCGCATCGATTGTTTTCCCAGCGCGGCCCTCAACCGCGACTGTTACTTCTGGCTGCTGGCCCAGGCCGCCTACGCCGCCGACAACGACGGCGACTGGCTGAGCCGCAACCGCCTGGCCGCGGCGCGCGCCTTGGCGGACATGCCGGGCCTGGCCGCCGTTTACCGCCGGCTGGCGGCGGCCGCGCTGGCGCAGCGGCCGAAGCCCTCCGACCTGCCGCAGGCGGAAGCCGCGGTGGAGCGCGCGATCCAGGCGGCGCTGAGCCGGCCGGAGCAGGCGGTGACGCTGCCGCCGTTGAGCCGGCCGCCGCAGCCGGTGCCGCTGTGGTTGCACCCGGAACCGCCGCTGACGGAGGCCGAAGGGCAGGGCAGCCGCCACGCCGACGGCGAACGCGGCGGCGGCAAGGACGCCCAGCGCCAGCGCCGCCGCTACCGCGCCCGGCGCATGGAACAGGACCAGCGCAAGAACGGCATGCTGATGGTGTTCCGCGCCGAGAGCCTGTTCACCTGGGACGAATACGTCAAGGTCAACCGCCACAACGACGACGACGATGACGGCAACGGCGAAATCGCCGCCGAAGACATGAACCGGCTGACCCTGGGCCAGGACGCCCATACCCGCGGCAGCCGGCTGCGTTTCGATCTGGACCTGCCGGCCGCCGCCTACGACGACACCCCGCTGGGGCCGGGCATCAAGCTGCCGGAATGGCACTGGAAGCGGCAATGCTTGGAGGAGGACCACTGCCTGCTGCGGCCGATGCTGCCGCGCGACGCCGCGCCGGCGCCGTTGCCGGAACGCTTGCAGCCACTGGCGCGCCGGCTGCGGCGGCAATTCCAGGCGCTGGCGCCGGAGCGCCGCCGGCGCAGCGGCGAAACCGCCGGGCCGGACATCGACCTGGACCGGCTGATCCGCTTCCTTGCGGAACGGCGCGGCGGCGCGGCGCTGAGCGAGCCGGCGCTGTACCAGGACTGGCCGCCGGGCGAACGCAGCCTGGCCTGCCTGACCCTGGCCGACCTGTCGCTGTCCACCGAAAGCTGGCTGGGCGAAACCGGCCGGGTGATCGACGTGATCCGCGACAGCCTGCTGCTGTTTGCCGAAGCGCTGGCCGCCAGCGGCGACGACTTCGGCCTGTACGGTTTTTCCTCGCTGCGGCGGCAGGAAGTGCGCTTGCAGATCCTCAAAGACTTTGCCGACCGTTACGACGACGCCGCCCGCGGCCGCATCCTCGCCATCCGGCCCGGCTACTACACCCGCATGGGCGCGGCCATCCGCCAGTGCAGCCGCATCCTGAGCGAGCGGCCGGCGCAGCGCCGTTTGTTGTTGCTGATCTCGGACGGCAAGCCCAACGATCTGGACCACTACGAAGGCCGCTACGGCATAGAAGACACGCGCCAGGCGGTGCTGGAAGCCCGCCGCGCCGGCCTGACGCCGTTCTGCGTGACCATAGACCGCGAGGCGGGCGACTACCTGCCGCATTTGTTCGGCCGCAATGGTTATGCGCTGGTGAGGCAGGCGGAGAGGTTGCCGCAGGCGTTGACCAGGCTGTATGCCAGTCTGACGACGTGAGATTGGGGCGAATCAACTTTTTGTATCCGCTGCGCGGATGATGATTTTCATTGCCGGGGCTGCCCGGCGGGCAGGAAGGGGAATTTGCGCGGCCAAATTCCCCTATCACTGAGCGAATCAAAGATTCGCACGTAGTCCCCCAAAGGCTGCCCTGCAAGCCTGGCCTACGGCTTCCCGCCGGGTCCCGTCAGGCCCGAGGCGCGGCTGAACTCGCAGCGCGCTAACGTCGCGCTGCTCGAACAGGCAGCCGCTTAAAACCTCGGGCCTGCCACCCGACGGCAGGCTTGAAGGGAGCGGGGGTAGCGTCGCATACCGGCTTGCTTCGTTGATGACACGCAAAGTCCTAAAAGTGGCGAACTGGCATAGTTGAACAAGTAATCAAGGAGTTCCATGGCCAAAAAATTCCCGCTGCACCCCGCCCACCCCGAACGCATCTGCTGGGGCTGCGACCTCTATTGCCCCGCCCACTCCCTGCAATGCGGCAACGGCTCCAGCCGTACCCAGCATCCGGCGGAAGTGCTGGGCGACGACTGGTATCAATACGGCGACTGGGGCCTGGAGGATTCCCCGGTCACGGGACAGGACGGCTCCGGCAAGCGTTGATTCGAATCAAGGCTGTCCATATGCGTCCGGGATGATCATGCTCGCAAAAGGGTTATTCCTAACGCTGGAGCGCACGCCATGAAGTTTAAGTCTCCGAAGCAGTCCCTGTTCACCAAGAGCGTCTTGCTCGCCCTGTTGCCGCTGGCCGCGGCCCCCGTCTGGGCGGACACCGCCGCCCCGCCCGCCGGCGAGGCGATGCACCAGAACGCCAACGCCAAAGCCCCGCCGATGACCGAGGCGGAATTCACCCGCGGCAAGCAAATCTACTTCGAACGCTGCGCCGGCTGTCACGGCGTGCTGCGCAAAGGCGCCACCGGCAAGGCGCTGACGCCGGACATCACCCTGGCGCGCGGCACTGAATACCTGAAAACCTTCATCAAATACGGCTCCCCGGCCGGCATGCCCAACTGGGGCACCTCCGGCGAGTTCAACGACCAGCAAGTGGACTTGATGGCGCGCTATGTGCAGCAAGAGCCGCCCACCCCGCCGGAATTCGGCATGCAGGACATGCTGGCCACCTGGAAAGTGCAAGTGCCGGTGGACAAGCGTCCGCGGCGCAAGGAAAACCAGCTGGACATCTCCAACCTGTTCTCCGTCACCCTGCGCGACGCCGGCGAAATCGCGCTGATCGACGGCCACAGCAAACAGATCGTCAGCGTGATCAAGACCGGCTACGCCGTGCACATCTCCCGGCTGTCCAAATCCGGCCGCTATCTGTACGTGATCGGCCGCGACGGCAAGATCAATCTGGTGGACCTGTGGATGGCCAAGCCGGACAGCGTGGCGGAAATCCGCATCGGCCTGGAAGCGCGCTCGGTGGAAACCTCCAAATACCGCGGCTACGACGACAAGCTGGCCGTGGCCGGCGCTTACTGGCCGCCGCAATACGTGATCATGGACGGGGCCAGCCTCAAGCCGCTGAAAATCGTCGGCACCCGCGGCATGACGGTGGACAACGAATACCACCCGGAACCGCGCGTGGCCTCCATCGTGGCCAGCCATTACAAGCCGGAGTTCGTGGTCAACGCCAAGGAAACCGGCAAGATCATGATGGTGGACTACTCGGACCTGGCCAACCTCAAGACCACCACCATAGACGCCGCCAAATTCCTGCACGACGGCGGCTTCGACGCCAGCGGCCGCTACTTCATGGTGGCCGCCAACGCCTCCAATAAAGTGGCGGTGGTGGACACCAAGCTGGACAAGCTGGCGGCGCTGGTGGACGTGGGCAAAACCCCGCACCCCGGCCGCGGCGCCAACTTCACCGATCCGCAATACGGGCCGGTCTGGGCCACCAGCCACCTGGGCGACGACAGCATCAGCCTGGTGGGCACCGATCCGGAAAAACACAAGGCCCAGGCCTGGAAAGTGGTGCGCACGCTCAAAGGGCAGGGCGGCGGCTCGCTCTTCATCAAGACCCATCCGCAATCCGCCAATCTGTGGGTGGACACCGTGTTCAACCCGGACGCCAAGCTCAGCCAGAGCGTGGCGGTGTTCGACATCAAGCACCTGGACAAGGGCTTCTCCATGCTGCCGATAGGCGAATGGTCCGGCCTGAGCGACGGCGCCAAACGCGTGTTGCAGCCGGAGTTCAACAAGGCCGGCGATGAAGTCTGGTTCTCGGTCTGGAGCGCCAAGGACAAGCAATCCGCCATCGTGGTGGTGGACGACAAAACCCGCAAGCTCAAGGCCGTGATCAAGGACCCGCGCCTGGTCACCCCCACCGGCAAATTCAACGTCTACAACACCCAGCACGACATCTACTGACCCCGCCAGCACGCCTGCCGGGCCAGCCCCGGCGGGCGGAGGAGAACGCAATGAAAACAAGCCTGATCCTGGCCTGCGCCGCCCTGGCGCTGCACGCGCTGCCGGCCGCGGCCGCCGCGCCGGAAGCGCTGCTCAAGCAGCACAACTGCCTGGCCTGCCACGCGCTGGACGCCAAGCTGGTGGGGCCGTCCTACCAACAGGTGGCCGCCAAGTACAAGGGGCAGGACGCCGCCGTCAAGCTGATGGACAAGGTGAAAAAGGGCGGCTCCGGCAGCTTCGGCCCGGTGCCGATGTCGCCCAACCCGCAAGTGCCGGACGCCGAACTCAAGGCCATGGTGCAATGGATCCTGAACCGCTGATCCGCGGCGCGGCGGCGGCCTTGCTGCTGCTCTGCGGCGCCGCCGTCGCC
>NZ_JAMZGH010000090.1:0-5427 GCF_024158805.1 Chromobacterium sp. S0633
GCTGAAGCAGGATATCGAAGTTCGCGAATTCCTGAAAAAGCGTCTGGGTCACGCTTCGGTTGGCCGTGTGACCATCGCGCGCCCAGCGCGGCGAGCCAGCTCGCAACGCGCAAGCCGAGTTCGCCCAGCCCGCCCGTGATCAGCCACGTGGCGTCCGCCGAGAGCGCGAGGTCAGCTCTGAGCGGCAACGCGCGCTCGTCGAAGCGCGGCGCGGCGACCGCCTCGCCCTTGACCGCGACTTCGGTCTCGCGCTCGAAGTAATCCAGGCCGCGGCGGATCGCCCGCGCGTCGCCCGCGTGCAGCGCCAGCGTCTGCAGATGCGGCGTTTCCATCGCCACCGCGCGCGACAGCGCCTGCAGCGGCGCCGAGGCCGGCGCGTCCGGCGCCAGCGCCAAGGCGATGCGGCAAGGCCGCTCGCGCCGCGCGGCCGTGGCGAACAGTTCCAGCGCCCCGGCGTAAACCGCCGGCGCCGGCGCGTCGCCGCGCGCCTCCAGCCCGCGGCAATCGACGATCAGGCCCGCCTTGTCGAAGGGAATATCGTTCACCGCCGCCACCACGACGGCCTCCTTGCCTTCGTCGCGCAGCATCGCCGCCAGCCCTGCCGCCGTATCCCCCGCTCCGCTCAGGATGGCGATGGACGGCGGCAGCGCGGCGGCCTCGCCGCCCGCCGCGTCGCGCCATTCCACCGCATAGCCCTCGCGCAGCGGTTCGACGCGCAGCAATTCATTACGGGTCACCTCGCGCGACTCCAGGCCGGTCATTTCGAGCAGCACCTTGCCGGCGTCGAACAGGCTGGCCTGCCCCCGCTCGGCCGACGCGTGACAGCGCATCCCGGCGCCGGTCCGCCCGTGCAGCGCCAGCCGCGCGATACGCGTCGGCACAAAAGCCTTGCTGCCCTCGGGCCGCGCGGCGGCGGCCACCAGTTGCAGCACCGAATCCAGCACCCCGGGGTGCAGCAACCAGCCGGCGTCGTCGGCGTCGTCCCGCATATCGCAAGACGCGTCGCCGTCCCCGACCACGATGTCCGACAGACGCCGGAAGGTCGGTCCCATCACCACGCTGCGCGCGCGCAGCCAGCTATCCATCAGCTCGGTGGAGATCGCTTCTCCGCGCACCGGCTCCGCCGGCGCGGCGCCCGGCGCCTCGCCGGCGTCCACCCTGGCCGTCGCGTGGACGTCGGCGGACTCCAGCGTCAACACCGTGGCTTCGAAACCGTCGCCGTCGCGCACCAATTGCAGCTGGACCTTGCGCGCCGCGCCCGACGGAATCACCAGCGCGGCCGGGAAGCGCAGATCGCTCAGCACGCAGCCGTCCGATCCGGTGAGCGCGCGCGCGCCGTCGGCCATCATCACCGCGAGCGCCGCGCCGGACACCACCACCTTGTCGTAAATCACGTGATCCTGCAGGAAGGGCAAGACGGCCACGCTCCATTCGGCGTCGAAGAAAGTCGCGCCCAAGGCCGGCGCGTCGGTGCGCCGTCCAAGGAAGGGCGTCGCGCCCGCCGCCAGGAAGCGCGGCGCGCGGTCTATCCAGTGACGCTGGCGCTGGAAGGGATAGGTCGGCAGCGCCACCCGGTTGCCGTCGCGGTAATGCTGGGACAGCTCCAGCGTCAGGCCCGCGGTCCACAGCCGCGCCAGCGCGTCCGGCGAGGCCGGATCGAGCGACACCATGCCGGCAGCGCCCGCGCCCAGCGCCGTGTCGCCGAAGTCCAGCACCCATTCCGCGCCGGCCGCTTCCAGCGCCTCGGCGGCGTCCGCCGCGCCTGGCGCCGTGCCCGCGCCGGCCAGTTCTTCGCGCACCGCTTCCGCGCTGTCCAGCGGCAGGCCCGAGGCCGCGCTGATCCACAATAGCGACGGCGCGACGGCGCGCTCTGCGCGGCGCTGCCGCGCATCCTCAAGACTCAGCGCGCCCGCCGCGAAGGCCGCGGCGAACACCCCGCTCCCCGTCGCGCACACGCTGGCCGGCACGACGCCGCTCGCCTGCCACAGCTGCACGCGGGTCAATACCGCGTCCAGATCCTCGGCGCCGCCGAAGGCGAAGCTCAGCTCCGGCGCGCGCGCCGGCACTTCCGCCGCGATCGTCTCCGCGCTCGGCTCGCCGGCGGCGAAGCCGCGCAGCGCGGCGATCAAGGCCTCGCGGGATTCGGCGCGGAACGCCGCGCGCTGCTCCCAATGCCGCCGCCCCAGCGCCGCCGTCAGGCAAACGTCTTCTATCCTCAGCTCGGGATGGCCGTCGAGAAAGTCCGCGTAGTCCGCGCACAACGCGGGCAAGACCTCGCCGCGCGCCGACAGCAGCAAGAGCGGCGCGACGTCCGGCGTGCGCGGCGCGCGCGGCGGCGCCGCTTCAAGGATCACGTGGGCGTTGGTGCCGCCGATGCCGAAGGAGCTGACCCCGGCGCGCCGCTGCGGCGCGTCCCAAGGCGCGGTTTCCGTCGGCAGGTAGAAGCCGGCGTCGCCGCGCAGCGCATCTATCGCGCGTTCCGCGCCGACGGCGGCCGGAATCCGCCCATGCTCCACCGCCAGCGCGGCCTTGATCAGCCCGCAAGCGCCCGCCGCCGCGTTCAGATGGCCGACGTTCGCCTTCAGCGTGCCCAGCGCGCAGCGCGCGTCGGCGTCGGAACGCTGGCCCAGGGCCGCGCCCAGCGCCGCCAGTTCCACCTCGTCGCCGATCGCCGTGCCGGTGCCGTGCGTCTCCACATAGCCTATCGACGCGCCGTCCACCTCGCTGAGCGCCAGCGCCTGGCGGATCACGTCCTGCTGCCCGCGCCCGCCGGGCGCGGTGAAGCCCACCTTGGCCGCGCCGTCGTTGTTGACCGCGCCGCCGCGAATCACCGCCATGATGGGGTCGCCGTCGGCCAGCGCGTCCTCCAGGCGGCGCAGCACCACCACGCCCGCGCCGTTGCCGAAGACGGTGCCGCTGCTGTCCGTGGTGAACGGACGGCAGGCGCCGTCCGCGGACAGAATGCTGCCCTCCTCGTACACATGGCCCTGCCGCTGCGGCAAGGCGACGCTGACGCCGCCCGCCACCGCGAAGTCGCACTGGAAGCTCAGCAGTCCCTGCATCGCCTGAACCACGGCGACAAGGGAAGTCGAGCACGCGGTCTGCAAGCTGATGGCCGGGCCGCCGAAATCGAGCCGGTAGGCGACCTGGGTGGCCAGATAGTCCTTGTCCACGCCCACCCATTGCTGCAGATAGCGGTTGGGCGACGCGCGATCCAGCCGGTCGCGCACGTGGTCGACGAGATAATCGACGCTGGCCGAGCCGGCCCAGACGCCGACGCGCGCGCCGCGCGCCGCGCCGTGACCGGCGCGCTCCAGCGCCTCGTGCACGCATTCAAGGAAAATCCGCTGCTGCGGGTCCATCGCCGCCGCCTGCGACGGCGGAATGCCGAAATAGGCCGCGTCGAATTGATCGACGCCGTCCAGCGGACCGCCGGCGCCGACGAAGCCGGGCTGGGCCAGCACCGTTTCCGGCACGCCCTCGCGGCGCGCCGCGTCCGCGCCGAAGCGTTCGATCGCGACCCGGCCGTCGGCTATCATCGACCAGAACTGTTCCAGGGTGCTGACGCCGGGCAGGCGGCAGCTCGCGCCGATGATCGCTACGGCGTCTACGGGTGTTGCATCAGTCATTACAAAGCCTCCTTGCGTGCGCGTACGCGCTGTCGATAGGCGCGCGCGCCGTCGACGTCCATCATTGGGGAAAGGTCCGCCTCGCCCGTATCGGCGCGCTCGGCGAGCGCCCGTATCGTGGCCAGCGAAAAGAAATCGACCAGCGGGGGCACCGCGACGCCGCGCGACGCCAGCAGCGCGCGCAGCCTCACGATGTGCATCGAGGTGGCGCCCGCGTCGAAGAAGCCCTGCCGCGGGTCTATCTCGACGCCGACCACCTCGGCGAAGGCGGCCAGCATCGTGGCCTCCAGCGAAGCGTCGCGCCGCGCCGCCGCGGCCGGCGTCGCCGGCGCGGGAGCCGGGGCCGCCAGCTCGGCGAGACGCGCGCGGTCCACCTTGCCGTTCGCCGTCAGCGGCAAGGCGTCCAGCACCATCACGTGATGCGGCTGCATATAGGCGGGCAGATGCAGCACCAGTTGGGTGCGCACGGCCGCGACCACGTCGCCTTGATGATCCGGCAGCGCCACCACGTGCAGCTGGATCACCGTCGCGTCCTTGCGCCGGGCCACCGAGGCCACGGCGCGCGCCAGGCAGCCGGCGCGCATCGCGGCCGCCTCGATCTCGCCCAGCTCGATCCGATAGCCCTGCACCTTGACCTGCCCGTCCATCCGTCCCAGCAGTTCAAGCTCGCCGTCCGGCTGCCAGCGCGCGAGATCGCCGGTGCGGTAGAGTCGCCGGCCCTCGGCGTCGATGAAGAAGCGGCGCTCGGTTTCCGCCTCGTTGCCCAGATAGGCGAGCGCGAGGCCGCGGCCGCCCAGCAGCAACTCACCCACCACGCCGTCCGGCCGCTCCCGGCCGTCGGGCGCGCGCACGAAGCATTGCTGGTTGGACAGCGGCCGGCCGTAGGGAATCGACGCCAGCACGGCGTCCTCGGGCGCGATCGGATGCACCACCGACCAGATCGACACCTCGGTCGCCCCGCCCAGGCTGATCGGCCGCAGCGCCGGAAACGCGTCGCGCAGCCGCCCGGCCAGGCCGGGCGCGATCCAGTCGCCGCTCATCAGCGCCAGGCGCAGATGCGGCGAACGCGGCGCGGACACTTCCAGCATCAGTTCCAGCACCGCCGGCACGGAATTCCAGATGGTGACCCCGCCGTCGCAGAGCGCCTGGGCCATCGCGTCCGGATCGCGCGAGCGGGCCGGGAACACCACCTCGCCGCCGACCGCGAGCAGGCCGAAAATGTCGTAGACCGACAAATCAAAGGCCAGCGAGGACACGCACAGCGCGCGATCGGCCGGGCCGACCGCGAAGCGTTGGTTGATGTCGTCTATGGTGTTCGCCGCGGCCTCGTGCGCGATCAGCACGCCCTTCGGCCGCCCGGTGGAACCCGAGGTGAAGATCACATAGGCCGCGTCGCCGGTCTCGAGGTCCGCGGCCGGACCCGCGTCGCCGCGCGGCAGCGGCTGGTCCAGACGCAGCGCGGGCACCGGCAGCGCCGGGCCTGCCGCGCTCAGCAGCGCGAGACGGGCGCCGGCCTCGCCGAGCAGTTCTTCTATGCGCGCGGCCGGCCAAGACGGCTCTATCGGCAGATAGACCGCGCCCGCCATCACAATGCCCAGCAGCGCCGCCACCGCGCGCGGCCCCGGCGCGACAATGGCCGCCACCACCTCGCCGCGCGCCACGCCGCTTTGCCGCAGCGCGCCGGCGATGTCTTCCGCCTCGCGCAGCAGCGCGCCGTAGCTCAGCGTCGTCCCGCCCTGCCTGACCGCCACCGCCTCCGGCGCGATCCGCGCCTGCCGGACGATGGGGGTTTCCAGCC
>NZ_JAMZGH010000091.1:0-5385 GCF_024158805.1 Chromobacterium sp. S0633
GCTTCGGTGGGGCCGTATTCGTTGTAGAAGCGCCGGCCTTCGCCTATCAGATCGCCGGCCGACACCGTTTCGCCGCCCAACAGGAAGGCGAGGCCCAGGCCGCCGCCGGCGCGGACGCCGGGCAGGGCGATCAGCGCGCCGGCCAGCATGGGGCCGGTCAGCAAGGTGAGCTGGTTGACCGCCATGAACACGGAGTTGGCCTGTTGCAGCCTGTCTTCCGGCACGGTGTTGGGCAGCAGGGCGGCGGCCGACGGCCCGGTGAAGGCGGCGACGACGCCCATGGCGGCGGCGAAGGGATAGAGCCAGGCCAAGGGCAGCCCGCCGCGGTAGGCGGCGTAGCCTAGCAGGGCCAGCAGCGCCGCGCAGCATAGCAGCGAGCACTGGAACACCCGCCGCGGCGAGTGCCGGTCCGCCACCGCGCCGCCGACGATGATGAACACCGCGCGCGGCAGTTCCATCGCGGTGACGACCAGGCCGAGGGCGAGGCCGTCGCCGCCCAGCTGCAGCACCAGCCAGGGCAGGGCGATCAGCGCGGTCTGCTGGCCCAGGATGGAGCAGAACCAGGCGGCGGAGAGCCAGAGAAAGCGCCGGTCGCGCCAGAGCGAGGACGGCGGGGCGGCGAGGGCGGCGGACATGGGCTTAGACATGGCGTTCTCGCATCGCGCGCTCCAAGCTGTCCGCCAGCCCGGCCACATGCGGCTCGCGCAGCATGTCGGCGTGTTCGCCGGCGGCGCGGAACACCTGGACCGGGCCGGCGGCGTAGTCGGACCAGCCCAGGTCGGCCGGTCCGGCCATGCTGGCGGCCAGCCCGTCGGTGACCCACACCGCCACCGGGCAGGGCGCGGTTTGCGGCTGATGGCCGCGCAGGCTGAGCAGGTTGGCGCGGTAGACGTCGAACATCGCTTCCACCCGGCGCGGATCCATGCCCTGGGGGAACAGGCCGGAGGCCCGCACCTGCCGGCTGAGCAGCGCGAAGCGCCCGGCGCGGTCCAGCGGCCGCAGCATGTCTTCCGAGACGGCCAGCGTTTTGCCGGTGGCGATTTCCACGGTGCGGGCCATGTAATGCAGCAGCCCGGCCTCGTCCTGGGGCAGCTCGTTCAGGAAGCCGGCGTCCGGGCGCGGCGGCGCGTCCAGCGCCGCCAGCAGGCTGACTTCGACGCCGGTCTCGACCAGCCGCCGCGCCAGCTCCGCCGCCACCGCGGCGCCGAAGGAGTGGCCGGCCAGGATCAGCGGTCCGGGCAGGCCGGCTTGCCGCACGGCGGCGGCGTAGCGCTCGGCCATGGCCGCCACGCTGTCGTCGGCGGCGACGGCCGGGTCCAGCCCCGCCGCTTGCAGGCCGTAGACGCGCCAGCGCGGCGACAGCCGCTCCACCAGTTTTTGATAGCCGATGATCTGGCCGGAACCGTCGTGGACCAGCAGCAGGGTGCCGTCGTCGCCGTCGGTCCGGATCGGCACCAGCACCGACGGCGCGGCGGCCTGGCCGGCCTCGGCCACCAGCCGGGCGAACTCGGCGACGGTGCCGGAGGTGAACAGCGAGGCCAGCGGCAGCTCCACGCCCAGTTCCTCGCGGATGCGGGACAGCAGTTGCAGCGTCAGCAGCGAGTGGCCGCCCATGTCGAAGAAGCTGTCGTCCACGCCGATGCGCGGCAGGCCCAGAACGGCGGCGAACAGCGCGGCCAGCTGCGTTTCCAGCGGGGTGCTTGGCGCGCGGTAGGCGCGCGCGGCCAGTTCCGGCGCCGGCAGCGCGCGGCGGTCCAGCTTGCCGTTGGGTGTCAGCGGCAGCGCCGGCAGGCTGACCCAGGCGCTGGGAATCATGTATTCCGGCAGCCGTTCGGCCAGCGCGCGGCGCAGCGCGGCGGTGTCCGCCTCGCTGTCCGCCGGCACCAGATAGCCCACCAGCCGCGCGGCGGCGGGCGGCGCGTGATGCAGCGCCACCGCGGCGGCGGCGATGCCGGGCTGGGCGCTGAGGGCGGCTTCGATCTCGCCGGTTTCGATGCGATAACCGCGCAGCTTCAGCTGTTGGTCGCCGCGGCCCAGGTATTCGATGCGGCCGTCCGCCAGCCAGCGCGCGCGGTCGCCGGTGCGGTAAATCCGCTCGCCGCAGCGGAAGGGGTTGGGGAGGAAGCGCTCCGCGGTGAGCCGCGGGCGGCGCAGATAGCCGCGGGCGACGCCGGGGCCGGCGAGGTAGAGTTCGCCGGCGAGGCCGGGCGGCGTCGGCTGCAAGGCCTCGTCCAGGATGTAGGCGCGGTAGCCGGGGATGGCGCGGCCGATGTCGACGGGCTGGCCGTCGCGCGCGGCGATTTCCGTCGCGGTGCCCCAGACGGTGGCTTCGGTGGGGCCGTATTCGTTGTAGAAGCGCCGGCCTTCGCCTATCAGATCGCCGGCCGACACCGTTTCGCCGCCGAACAGGACCGCGCGCAGCGATCCGCCCCAGCCGGCGGGCTGGGCCTGGGCCACGGTCCGGTACAGCGAGGGCAGGCTGAGCCAGACTTCGGCCCGCTCGCGCTCCACCAGGCCGGCCAGGTAGCCGGGCTCCAGCTGGCCGCCGGCGCGGCTGAGGATCAGCCGGCCGCCGCAGGCCAGCGACCAGAACAGCAGGGCCACCGAGCTATCGAAGGAGAAGGAGGGCAGCAGCAGGAAGGCGGTGCCCGGCCGCGACAGTTCCGCCGGATAGAAGGCGAGGCGGGCGGCGGTGGAGGCGTGGAGATTGCCGTGCTGGATCGCCACGCCCTTGGGGACGCCGGTGGAGCCGGAGGTGTAGATCAGGTAGGCGGGGTGCTCGGGCCGCAGCGGGCGGACGCGCTCGGCGTCGGCGGGGTTGCCGTCCGGCAGCGCGGCCAGTTGCGCTTGCAGGGCCGGCTCGTCCAGATTCAGCCGCGCCGCGCCGTCCGGCAGCGTGGCGTCGCTCAGGGTCAGCACGCAGCGCGGGGCGGCGTCTTGCAGCATGAAGGCGATACGGGCCGGCGGGTAGTCCAGGTCCAGTGGCAGATAGGCGGCGCCGGCTTTCAGCGCGGCCAGCATGGCCACCACGGTGTCGGCGGAGCGCGGCAGCGCGATGGCGACGATGTCTTCCGGGCCGACGCCGAGCCGGATCAGGCCGCGCGCCAGCTGGTTGGCGCGGCGGTTGAGTTCGCCGTAGCTCAGGCTGAGGCGGTCGTCGCTCAAGGCCGTCGCTTCCGGCGCGGCGGCGGCGCTGGCCTCGATCAGGGGCAGCAGGGTGGCCGGCGCGGACGCCGCGTCGCCGTCGTCCGCCAGCAGCCGCCGGCTTTCGTCCGCGTCCAGCAGCGCCAGGCGCGGCAAGGGCTGTTCCGCCTGGTCGGCCATGGCCAGCAGCAAGCGTTGCAGCCGGGAGGCCAGGCTACGCGCGCCGGCGTCGGTGAACAGGTCGACGTCGTATTCCAGCATCGCCTGCAGGCCGCCGTCGGCTTCGTGCACGGTCAGGGTCAGATCGAAGCGCGGCGAGCTGTCGTCGTTGGACAGGGTTTCCAGCTCCAGCCCCGGCAGGCGCAGCGTGTCCAGCGGCGCGTTCTGCAGCACCAGCATGGTCTGGAACAGCGGGTTGCGCGCCAGCGAGCGCTCCAGCCGCAGCGCGTCGACGATGGTTTCAAACGGCATGTCCTGCAGTTCGTAGGCTTCCAGCACCACGTCGCGGACCCGCGAGAGCAGTTGCAGCGCATTGGGCGCGCCGCTCAGATCGACGCGCAGCGCCAGGGTGTTGACGAAGCAGCCGATCAGGCCCTCCAGGTCCAGGTGATTGCGGTTGGCGATGGGGCTGCCTATCACCAGATCGCGCTGGCCGCTGTAGCGGGACAGCAGTTCGGCGTAGCCGGCCAGCAGCACCATGAACAGGGTGCCGCCGGCGCGCTCGGCCAGCCGGCGCAAGTTCTGGGTCTGCGCCGGCGAGAAATCGAAGCGGACGAAGCGCCCGCGGCGCGGACCGCCGGCGCCGCGCGGCCGGTCGCCCAGCAGTTCCAGCGCCGCCGGGGCGTCGGCCAGGCGCGTTTTCCAGCGCGCCAGCATCTGGTCGTAGCGTTCGCCGGACAGGGCGTCGCGCTGCCATTGGGCGAAGTCGCCGTACTGGATGGGCAGGGCGGGCAGGCTGGGCGGGCGTTGTTCCCGCGCGGCGGCGTAGAGCTCGCCGAATTCACGCACCAGCACGCCCAGCGACCAGCCGTCGGACAGCGCGTGGTGCAGCGCGATCAGCAGCGCGGCGTCGTCCGGGCCGATGCGCAGCAGGGCGAAGCGCAGCGGCGGCGCGGCCTCCAGGTCGAACTTGGGCCGGGCGAAGGCGTCGGCGGCGCGATTCAGCGCCGCGTCCAGGCTGTCGCCGGCGTCCACGCGCAGCGTCAGTTCCTGCAGTTGCGGCCCGTCGCCACCGTCGACGATTTGCCGCAGCTCGCCGTCGCTCAGCGCGAAACGGGTGCGCAGCGCCTCGTGGCGGCGGACCACGCCGGCCAGCGCGGCGCGCAGCGCGGCCAGGTCCAGGCGGCCGCGCAGGCGCAGGCCCTGGGCGATGTTGTAGACGCCGTGTTCGCCCTGGTCCAGCCGTTCCAGGAACCAGAAGCGCTGTTGGGCGAAGGAGGCCGGCAGCGGCCGCGAGCGGTCGGCCGGCGGGATGCGGCGCTCCGGCGCGGAGGCCGGCGCGGCGGGGTCTTCCAGCGCGACGCGTGCCGCCAGCGCGGCGGCGAATTCGGCCACCGTCGGGTGTTCGAACAGGGTGCGCAGCGGCAGTTCGACGCCGAATTCGGCGCGCAGCCTGGACATGACCCGGGTGGCCAGCAGGGAGTGGCCGCCGGCTTCGAAGAAGTTCTGTTCGCGGCCCAGGCCGCTGACGCCCAAGACCTCGCCCCAGAGGCGGGCCACTTCGTTTTCGGCGCGGTTGCGCGGCGGCGCTCCGGCGTCGGCGCCGCCTTGTTGGGCCTGGCCGGGCTCGGGCAAGGCGCGCCAGTCCAGCTTGCCGCTATGGGTTAGCGGCAGCTTGTCCAGGGTGACGAAGGCGGCCGGCAGCATGTAGTCGGGCAGGTGCGCGGCCAGATGGCGGCGCAGCTCGGGTCCCAGCGCGTCGCGCGGCTGGCTTTGCGCGGGGGTGTTGAAGCAGGCGGCGGGCTCGCCGTCGTCGTTCCCGTCCAGCCGTTCCAGCGCCAGCGGCGGCAAGGCGTCGGCCGCGGCGGCCAAGGCCAGGTCGAAACGGCCGTCGGCGGCGTCCTCGCTCCAGCTGAGGCGGGCGGCCAGGCCGGCGGCCGCGGCTTCGGCCAGCAGTTCGGCCGGCTCGGCGGCGTCAGACGGCGCTTGCGCCCGCCAGGGCTGGCCGTCGTCGGCTTCGTCGTCGGCCGCGCTGTTGGCCGGATCATGATCCAGCCAGGCGAGGAAGCGGTTGACCTCGGC
>NZ_JAMZGH010000092.1:0-4984 GCF_024158805.1 Chromobacterium sp. S0633
ACGGCAGAGAGTCCGGGCGGCGCGGCCAGCGGGGCGACGGCGGCGCGCCAGTAGCCGAGTTCGCCGGCCAGCGCGGGCGCGGCGTCGGCCAGCGAGCGCGTCCAGGCCCGGTAGCTGACGGCCACCGGCGGCAGCGAGATCTCTACGCCGTCCGCGGCCTGGCCGTAGGCCTGGTCCAGGTCGTCCAGCAGAATGCGCCAGGACACCACGTCCACTACCCAGTGGTGGGCGATCAGCAGCAGTTCGGGGCGGCCGTCCGGCCCGGCCTCGATCAGCACGGCGCGCAGCAGCGGGCCGCGCTCCAGATCCAGCGAGGCTTGCAAGCGCGCGCCGTGGGCTTGCAGCTCCGCCTCGCGCGCGGCCGCTTCCGTTTCCCGCAGCGTCAGCGTTTCAAGCGGCGGCGCGGCGCGCGGGCCGTAATGCTGGCTCCAGCCGCCGTCGGGCTCGCGGCGCAGCCTCAGGCGCAGCGCGTCGTGCCGCAGGGCCACGGCCGTCAGCGCCGCCCGCAGCGCGGCCGGGTCCGCGGCGGCGTCCAGGCTCAGCCGCAGGCTGAGGTTCCAGTGCTGCGGCGCGGGCCAGTCTTGTTGCAGGAACCAGCGCTGGATGGGCGCCAGCGGCGCCTCGGCCTGTTCCGGTTCCTCGATGTGGGTCCGCCGCGCTGTCGCGCCGGCCACCGCCGCCAGCCCGGCCACCGTGGGATGGGCGAACAGCGCGCGCGGCTCGATGTCGAAACCGGCCTGCTTGGCGCGCGAGACGATTTGCAGGGCCAGGATGGAGTCGCCGCCGACGGCGAAATAATTGTCGTGAACGCCGATGCCGCTCCGCCCCAGCGCCGAGCGCCAGATCTCCAGCAGCGCGGCCTCGGCCGGGCTCAGCGCGGCGTCCGCGTCCGGCGCGTCCGGCGCGGCGTCTTCCGGCGACGGCAGCGCCGCGCGGTCTATCTTGCCGGCCGGGGTCAACGGCCATTGCCGCACGCTGACGATGGCTTGCGGCAGTTCGTGGGCCGGCAGCCGGGCGGCCAGGTGTTCTCGCAGCGCGGCGGCGTCGAAGTCGGTTTCCGGCTTGAGCCGGGCGTAGGCCAGCAGCTGGCGGCGCTCGCCGTCCAGGCGGATCAGCGCCAGCGCTTCGTCCACGTCCGGATGGGCGCTGAGCGCGGCGGCGACGCCGTCCAGCTCGATGCGGTAGCCGCGGTGCTTGACCTGGCCGCCGGCGCGGCCCAGGAAGCGGATGCCGCCGTCGGGCAGGTATTCTCCCAGGTCGCCGCTGCGGTACAGCCGCGCGCCGGGCAGGCCGGACACCGCGTCCGGCACGAAGCTGGCGGCGGTGCGGCCGGGCTGGCCGATATAGCCGCGCGCCAGCGCCTCGCCGCCGATGTGCAGCTCGCCGGGCACGCCGGGCGGCACCAGGCCGCCCCAGCGGTCCAGCAGATAGAGGCGGACGCCGGCCATCCCGCGGCCTATGGACGGCAGCGGCTCGAGCGCGTCGCAGGCCTGCATGCTGGCGCAGACCGTGGCCTCGGTCGGGCCGTAGGCGTTGACCACGCGGCGCTTGGCGGCCCAGCGCGCCAGCAGGCCGGGCGCGGCGGTTTCGCCGGCGGAGATCAGGGTGCGCAGGCCGGGCAGGTCGTCTTGGTCCAGCGCCGCCAGCAGCGCCGGCGGCAGGGTGGCGTGGGTCAGGCCGTGACGCCGCGCGGCGCGGCGCAGCGCGCCGGCCGGGTCTTGCGCGGCGTCGGCTTCCGGCAGGCACAGGGCCGCGCCGCTGCCCAGGGCCATGAAGATTTCCGACACCGAGGCGTCGAAGCTCAGCGGGGCGAACTGGTAGACGCGGCTGCCGGCGTCCACCTGGAAAACCTCGCATTGGGCGCGGCAGAGGTTGGCGACGCCGCGATGGCTGACGCCCACGCCTTTGGGCCAGCCGGTGGAGCCGGAGGTGTAGATCAGATAGGCCAGATTGTCGACGTCGGCGGCGCAGGGCGGCGCGGCGTCCTGCGCGGAGTCAGCAGCGTCAGGAGCTTGATCCAGCAACAGCAGCTTGGCCGGCAGCCGGCTCAGCGTCGGCAGCAGGCGCGTTTCGCTGAGCAGGATGGCGGCGCCGCTGTCGGCCAGCATATAGTCCAGCCGTTCGGCCGGATAGGCCGGGTCCAGCGGCAGATAGACGGCGCCGGCCTTCAGCGTGGCCAGCAGCGCCGTCACCGCGTCCGCGCCGCGCGGCAGCAGCACGCCCACCACGGTTTCCGGGCCGGCGCCCAGCGCTTGCAGCCGGTGGGCCAGTTGGTTGGCGCGGCGCTCCAGTCCGGCGTAATCGAGCGCGCCGTTCTCGTCCAGCAGGGCCGGCGCGCGCGGCGCGGCGGCGGCCTGGCGCTCGAACAGGCGCTGCGCCAGTTCCGGCGAGGCCAGCGGCGGCCGGGCGGCGTCGGCGATCCGCGTCCGCCGCGTGTCCGCGGGCAGCAGCTCGATGGAGGCGACGGCGGCGTCCGGCGCGGCGACCATGCGTTCCGCCACGGCGAGCCAGCGTTGCAGCAATTCCTCGGCCGCCGCGTCGGCGACGCGGCTGCGGTCGAAGGTGAGCTTGACGGTCAGGGCCGCGCCGGGGATCACGGCCAGCGTCAGCGGGTAGTTGGTGTGTTCGCTGAAGCGCGGCGTTTCAAAGCCCAGGCCGGCGGCCTCGTCGCGCAGCAGCGCGTCGGCGGGGTAGTTCTCGAAGACCAGCAGGGAGTCGAACAACTGGGCGTTGTCGCGGCCGGCCCAGCGCTGGACGTCCACCAGCCGGTTGTGGGCGTAGTCCTGCACCCGGGCCTGATCGGCCTGCACCTGGGCCAGCAGCGCGCGCGCGTCGGCGGCCGGGTTGAGCCGCACCCGCAAGGGCAGGGTGTTGATGAACAGCCCTATCATTTCGCCTATGCCGGGCAGATCGCCGTTGCGGCCGGACAGGGCCGCGCCGAACACGATGTCCTCGCCGTGGCCGCTGCGCGCCAGGGTCAGCGCCCAGGCGGCCTGGAACAGGGTGTTCAGCGTGCTGGCGCAAGCCTGCATCGCGGCGGCGGCGCGCGCGCTCCACTCCGGCGACAGCCGGATTTCCCGCTCGACGAAGTCGGCGCCGCCGCCGGCGGGGCCGGCGAGCAGGGTGGGCTGTTCCAGCCCGGAGAAATAGCGGCGCCAGAAGCGCTCGTCCGAGCGGGCGCGGCGGCCGGCGCGGTCCAGCCAGCCGATATAGGCGGAGAACGGCCGCGCCGGCGGCAGGGCCGGGGCCTCGCCGCGGCTGAGCGCGCGGTACAGGGTCAGCAGCTCGCGGAAGAACAGCGGCAGCGACCAGCCGTCCAGCAGCAGGTGGTGATAGCTCCAGATCCAGCGCCAGCGGTCCTGGCCCAGGCGGATCAGCGCCAGCCGCATCAGCGGCGCGGCGTCCAGCGCGAACGGCCGCGCGGCGTCGGCGGCCAGATAGTCGGCCAGCGCGGCCTCGGGCTCGGCCAGGCCGGACCAGTCCAGCCGGCTGATCGGCAGCGGCGCCGCGCGCATCGCCGCTTGCAGCGGCTGGGCCAGGCCCTGCCAGTGGAAGCCGGAGCGCAGCAGCGGATGGCGCGCCAGCATCGCGCGCCAGGCCTCGGCGAAGGCGTCCGGGTCCAGCGGGCCGTTGACCACGCTGCTGAGCTGTTCCAGATAAGCGCCGTCGGCGGCGTCGGCCACGCTGTGGAACAGCATGCCCTGTTGCAGCGGGGACAGCGGATAGAGATCGTCGAAAGGGCCGCTCCGGCGCGCCAGCTCCTCCACGGCGGCCTGCTCCAGCCGCGCCAGCGGGTAATCGGCGGCCAGCAGCGGCGCGGCCTCGATCTCGTCCAGCGCCAGCGCCAGTTCGCGGGCGAAGGCGTCGGCCCAGCCGGCGACGGTGGCCGCTTCGAACTGGCCGCCGGGGTAGCGCCAGTCCACGCGCAGCCTGCCGTCCAGCACCACCAGCACCAGGTCCAGCGCGAAGGGGCGCAGGTTGGCGGCAGCGCGTTCGCCGGCAATCAGCTCGGGCCGCAGTTGGAACCAGGCGTTGTCGACGCCGCGCGGCGCGCCCAGGTAATTGAAGCTGATTTCCGGCAGGCCGGCCGCGTCCAGCCGCCGGCGCGCCTCTTTGTCCGGCCCCAGCCAGCGCGCCTGGCCGTATTCCGGCGCGATGGGGGTCAACAGCGACAAGGGCGCGGCGATGGCGGCCAAGAGTTCGGCCGCGCCGGCGACGGCGGCGTCGCCGGCCACGCTCAGCGGATACAGCGCGGTGAACCAGCCCATGGTGCGGGACAGGTCCAGGCCGGATTCCGCGTCGCGGCCGTGGTGTTCCAGCGTCACCGCGAAGCGCGGCGCGTCTAGCCGGGAGGCCAGCGCGCGCCATAAGGCCAACAGCAGCAGGGCGCTGACGCGCTGGCCGGCGGCGCGGGCCCCGGCGGCCAGCAGGCGGCCGGTCAAGGCCGCGTCCAGCTCGCGGCTGAGCAGCCGCGAGGCGGCTTCGGTATTGGCCGCCGGCGCAGCGAAGTCGCGGCGCAGCGTCGGGAAGCCGGCCGCGGCCTGGCCGAGCCAGGGCGCGGGGTCCGCCTCGGCGGCGTCGGCCCGCTGCCGCTCCGCCCAGCGCCGCCAGTTGGCGGGCACGGCGGCGAGCCGCGGGGCTTCGCCGCGCGTCAGCGCGTCCAGCGCTTGCGTCAGATCGTCCAGCAGAATGCCCCAGGACACCGCGTCCACCGCCAGATGGTGGACGATCAGCGCCAGCAGCGGCGCTTGCCGGCCGCGGCGCAGCAAGAGCGCGCGGGCCAGCGGGCCGGCGTCCGGGTCCAGCTGGCGCTGGGCCTGTTCTATCGCCGCGCGCGCGGCCTCCTCGCTCTCGTCCGTCAGCTCCAGTTCGCGGCAGGGCCAGCCGCCGGCCGCCTCGGCCAGCGCCGGTTCCGGCGCGAAGCGCAGGCGGAAGGCGTCGTGGCGCGCGGCCACGGCGTCGAGCGCGGCTTGCAGCCGGGCCG
>NZ_JAMZGH010000093.1:0-4981 GCF_024158805.1 Chromobacterium sp. S0633
TGGCAGCCGACGCCGCTGATGCTGAGGGCCTGGGAGGCGCGTAAGCAGGACATGGCGGAACTGGAAGCCTGGCGCGCCTTGACGCCGCCGCACCCCAACGACCCGGACGCGCCGCCGCTGCCGCCGCGGCCGTGGTCATGGTCGTAGTGAGCCGCGCCTTGCGCGGCTTGGAGGTTTCCATCCCCGCCGCTGCGGGGCCTTGCCCGGCGGCGGGGCTTGGGTTGGCGCGGGCGGCGGTGTAAACTGCCGCTTTTACGACCGCGTCGGTCCCTTGCCTGGATTCCGCCATGCCCACGCCTCATGCCGCACGCCGCGCCCGCCTGCTGTCCGCCCTGGGCGACGCCGTCGCGGTGCTGCCCACCGCGCCGGAAGCGGTGCGCAACGCCGATAATTTCTATCCCTATCGCCCGGACAGCCATTTCCTGTACCTGACCGGTTTCGCCGAGCCGGAAGCGGTGTTGGTGCTGGACGGGCGCAGCGGCAAGTCCATCCTGTTCTGCCGCGACAAGAATCCGGACATGGAAATCTGGGAAGGCTTCCGCCACGGGCCGCAGGCGGCGGCGGAGGTTTTCGGCTTCGACGAGGCTTATCCCGTCGCCGAGCTGGACGCGCGGATGCTGGAGCTGCTGTCCGGTTGCGGCCGGCTGTGCTGGAGTCTGGGCCGCGACGCCAAATTCGACGTGCGCGTCAACGGCTGGCTGGACAGCCTGCGCCAGCGCGCCTACCACGGCGCGCCGGCGCCCAGCTGCTACGGCGACGTGCACGCGCTGCTGGACGAGATGCGCCTGATCAAGGACGACAGCGAGATCGCGCTGCTGCGCCGCGCCGGCGAGATTTCCGCCGCCGGTCATGTGCAGGCGATGCGCGCCACCCGGCCCGGCCTGCATGAATACCAGATCGAGGCGGAAATCCTGCACGCCTTCGTCAGCCGCGGCGCGCGCCAGCCTTCCTACGAAAGCATCGTCGCCGGCGGCGCCCATGCCTGCACCCTGCATTACTGCGCCAACAACGGCTTGCTGCGCGACGGCGAGATGCTGTTGATCGACGCCGGCTGCGAGCTGGAAGGCTACGCCGGCGACATCACCCGCAGTTTCCCGATCAACGGCCGTTTCAGCGGCCCGCAGCGCGACGTCTACGAAGTGGTGCTGGCGGCGCAGGCGGCGGCCATCGCCGCCTTGGGGCCGAATGTGCCCTGGAACGCGTCCGGCGACGCCGCGCTGGCGGTGCTGGCCCAGGGCATGCTGGACCTGGGGCTGCTGCAAGGCAGCGTGGACGGGGTGATCGAATCCGGCGCCTACCGCCAGTTTTACATGCACGGCATCGGCCATCTGATCGGCCTGGACGTGCACGACGTGGGCGCGCGCAAGCGCAACGGCCTGTGGCGCGCCTATCAGCCCGGCATGTGCGTGACGGTGGAGCCGGGCTTGTACATCCGCCCGGCGGACGGGGTGCCGGCCGCGCTGCACCATATCGGCGTGCGCATCGAGGACGATGTGCTGATCACCGAGCAGGGCTGCGAGGTCTATACCGGCGGCGTGCCCAAGCGCATCGACGAGATCGAGGCGCTGATGAATCAGGATTGAATTCCGGAGCCTGTGTCCCGAGGAAACAGGAGGAAACAGAATGCAGCAACAGACAAATGAACATGCGGACGTGGTGATCATAGGCGGCGGCCCGGTCGGGGCGCTGGCCGCCTTGCGGCTGGCGCGCGCCGGCCGCGAGGTGACGCTGGTGGAGGCCCGCGGCCGCGACGAGGCGGTGCGCGACGCGCGCGCGCTGGCGCTGTCCTGGCACAGCCGCGAACTGCTGCGCGAAGCCGGCGCCTGGCCGGAGGATTTGCCGGCATCCGTGATCGACAGCGTGCACGTGTCGCAGCAAGGCGCTTGCGGCCGCACCCTGTTGCGGGGCGAGGACGTGGGCCTGCCGCACCTGGGCGCGGTGGTGGATTATCCGGCGCTGGTGGCGGCGCTGGGCGGCGCACTGGAGCGCGCCGGCGTGCGCGTGTTGTGGCGGCACCGGGTGCGGGCGGTCAAAAGCCTCAGCCATTACGCGGTGGCGACGGTGGAGTCGGACGCCGGCGAGAGCGTGTTGACCTGCCGGCTGGCGGTGATGGCCGAGGGCGGCGCGTTGGCGGAAAGCCTGCCCGGCGTCAAGCGTCTGAGCCACGATTACCGCCAGTGCGCGGTGCTGGCCGAGGTGCGTACCGAATTGCCGCCCAAGGGCGTGGCTTATGAGCGCTTCGCCCATGACGGGCCGCTGGCCCTGTTGCCGCACGGCGACGCTTATATGTTGGTGTGGACCCGCAGCGCGGAGGACGCCGCCCGCTTGCAGGCGGCCGACGACGCCGAGGTGGCCGCCGCCTTGCAACAGGCCTTCGGCGAGCGCCAGGGCCGCATCCTGGACGTGGGGCCGCGCGCGGCGTTTCCGTTGGCGCTGAAGCAGCTCAACCGCGTGGTCAGCGGCCGGGTGGCGATGATAGGCAACGCCGCGCAAACCATGCATCCGGTGGCGGCGCAGGGCCTGAATCTGGGCCTGCGCGACGCCGCCGGTCTCAGCGCGGCGCTGGCCGGCGCGGCCGATCCCGGCGACGCCGCCGCGCTGGCGGCCTACGCGGCGTCGCGGCGGGTGGACAGCCACGCGGTGGTGGGCTTCACCCACGGTTTGATCAAATTGTTCGACGGCCACCATCCGGTGGTCAGCGCCATGCGCAGCGTCGGCCTCAGCGCGCTGGACGCGCTGCCGCCGCTGCGGCGCAAGTTCGCCAGCCATTTGGTGTTCGGCGTCTGATGGGAGCGGATGTGAAAGCATTGCAGTACGACGTGATCGTGGTCGGCGGCGGCCTGGTGGGCGCCAGCCTGGCGCTGGCGCTGGACCGCGCGGGCAAGCGGGTGGCCTTGCTCGAAGGACGGCCGCCCGAGCTTCAGGACCTGGACCAGGGCTGGGATGCGCGCATCTACGCGGTGAGCCCGGCCAATCGCCGTTTCCTGGAGAGCCTGGACGCCTGGCCCGGCGCCGAGCGCCTGGGCGCGATTGAGGCTATGGACGTGCGCGGCGACGCCGGCGGCCGCATCGAGTTCGCCGCCAGCGACGCCGGCGAGCCGGCGCTGGCCTGGATCGCCGAGAACCGCTGGCTGCTGGCCGCGCTGTGGCGGCGGCTGGCGGCGTCTAGCGTCGATTGCCTGACCGGAGTCTTGCCGCAGACGCTGAGCGCCGACGCGCTGGGCGCGGAGCTGACGCTGGAAGACGGCCGCCGCTTGAGCGCTGCGCTGCTGGTCGGCGCCGACGGCGCCAACTCCTGGGTGCGCGAGCAGGCCGGCTTGAACGCCAGCGTCAAACCCTACGGCCAGAGCGGGGTGGTGGCCAATTTCGACTGCGAACGCCCGCACGGCGGCGTGGCGCGGCAATGGTTCACCGGCGACAGCATCCTGGCCTGGCTGCCCATGGCCGGGAACCGAATTTCCATGGTGTGGTCAACTTCTGATCCCTCGCGCTTGCTGGAGCTGCCGCCGGAGCAACTGGCGGCGACGGTGGCGGCGGCCGGAGGACGGGAGCTGGGCGAGTTGACCTGCCTCACCCCCGCGGCGGCGTTTCCGCTGCGCTTGATCCAGCCGGAGCGGGTGGCGGCGGAACGCGTGGTCCTGGTGGGCGACGCGGCCCACACCGTGCATCCCCTGGCCGGCCAGGGGGTGAACCTGGGCTTCCAGGACGCGGCGCAATTGGCCGCGCTGTTGGCCGGCGAACGCGACGCCGGAGACTGGATGCTGCTGCGCCGTTACGAGCGCCGGCGGCGCGAAGCGGTGAAAACGATGCAATTGGGCTGCGACGGCTTGTTCCAGCTGTTTCACGCCCAAGGGCCGGGCCTGTCCTGGCTGCGCAACACCGGCTTGAACCTGACCAACTGCCTGAAGCCTTTGAAGCGGCAATTCGCTCGGCAGGCGATTGGTTACTGAACCTCCTTTCAAGGATAAAGATTGATGAAGAAGAACCTGAAGTCCCTGGCGCTGGGCGCCTCCCTGATGATGGCGCTGGCCGCTTGCTCGCAAGCCGCCGGCAGCGGCAACGCCGGCGACGTGAAGAAGGCGTTTGAAGGCCGTTTCCCCGGCAAGCCGGTCAAGGCGGTGAGCGCCACCCCGGTGAAAGGGATTTTCGAGGTGGTGGTGGACAATAAGCAGGTGGTGTACACCAACGCCGACGCCAGCTATCTGTTTGTCGGCGATCTGATCGACGCGGTGAAGAAGGAAAGCCTGACCGAGAAGAAAATGGCCGAGCTGAACAAGGTGGACTTCAAGTCGCTGCCCTTCGAATACGCGCTGAAGGAAGTGCGCGGCAAGGGCGAGCGCAAGCTGGCGGTGTTCTCCGATCCGGACTGCCCGTTCTGCAAGAAGCTGGAGCGCGAAGGCCTGAAGAACCTGGACAACGTGACCATCTACACCTTCCTCTACCCGCTGTCCCAGTTGCACCCGGACGCGATGCGCAAGTCCAAGCAGATCTGGTGCTCGCCCGACAAAGTGGCGGCCTGGTCCGGCTTCATGCGCGACGGCAAGCCGCTGACCGGTCCGGACAATTGCGACACTCCGCTGGAGAAGATTCAGCAGCTGGGCGAGAAGCTGGGCATCACCGGCACGCCGGGCCTGATCTTCGCCAACGGCCAGCTGGTGCCGGGCGCGATCGATGGCGACGATATCGAGAAGCTGCTCAACGCCAAGTGAGCGCATGAAGGCAGGCGCCGCTAAGCGGAATTCCACGGCCTGCCCCTGCGTCCGCGCGACGCCGGGGCAGGCCGTTGTCGCGCCTGGCGGACGGCGATGACGGCGCGGCCGGGCCGGCGCTTGTCCGACGGCGACCGCCTGTTGCTGGGCCTGTCGCTGTCGCTAGCCTTGCACGGGCTGGCCTTGTTCGCGCCGTGGCCGGCCGGCGGCGCGCAGGGCGCGGTTTCCGGTCTGAGCGTGCGTCTGTCCGCCGCGCCGCCGCCTGCCAGCGC
>NZ_JAMZGH010000094.1:0-4880 GCF_024158805.1 Chromobacterium sp. S0633
CTTGAGTTGCGGCACATAGACGTACTGCCAGCCGGCATTGCTGCCCGCCGGGCGGGTGTAGAGCAGCATCTGGGTGGTGTCAGTGGGCTGCGCTTTAAACAGTAAGTCCCTCCCTCCAAAAGAGCCCGATACAACTACGGGAGCCAGATTTCTCAGATCCACAGCTGGAAGCACTCCCGAACTGCTATATAGCGGTAACTTCTGCCGAGTACCACCGACTTGCTTATAGACATTTACTCTGAATTTGAAACTCGGCATTCTAGTCGGATATGGCCCCCCCCACTGGAATTGAAGCCAGAACCCGGCCTGCCTTACCCCTTTACCATTAGCGTCTACCTGTATGGTATCTGTTTGTGGTTTTCCATAGTCCTCTCCTAGAGTCAACTCAACTTCATATGCTCCATCTCCATACGCGCTCAAATTCGGCAAATTAGCATTCAAACTAATACTTGTAAGGTAGGCTTTATATTCAGATCCTCCCCTACTACTACGCCCCCCCTCAAACTCCGAGTTAGAATACTCTAGCGGCTCAAACATAAAATCCGGGGTCAAAGAAATACTTCCCCCCATTGGTAAATTAGCATTTGAGGCCCCCCCCGCCAGCGGGTTCTTCTCCACCGCCACGCCAGGCGCCTTCGTAGACCCCGCCGTCACCACCCCGCCGCTGCCCTCCTGCGGCACCGCGCTCACCCAGCGCTCCGCCTGCACCAAGGCCTGGTCCCGCGCGTTCACCATCTTCGGCTGTTTGGTCTGTACCCGTTGGTTGCGGCCGTCGTATTCGCTGATCGTCAACCGCAGCCCGCTGTCCGGCCGGTTGATCGCCGCCAGGATCTGATCACGGCTCAATTGCCGCAGGTCCACGCTCTCCGATTCGATCTGCAGCGTGGCGTTGCCGTTGGCGTCGTACAAATAGGCGCGCGTCACCCCGCCTTCGTTGCGACGAAACACCCGGCCGGCGCCATCGTAGTCGGCGAACTCCTGCCACGCGCCCTGACCATCGGCGCTGGTGCGTTTGCCCACGATCTCGCCGTAGGCGTTGTAACGCGTTTCAAAGCGCATGCCGGTCGCCTGGTCGCGTCTTTCGGTCTGGCGGCCGGCCGCGTCGTAGCGGTAGCCGGTCACGTCGTTGACTTCGCTGCCGTCGGCCTGGCGCCGCGCCCGCTGGCTGCGGGTCAGTTGACCGGCGGCGTCGTAGTCGTAACGGATGCCATTGCCCATCGCGTCGGTCTGGCTCAGTAGCCGGCCGCCGGCGCCGTATTGATAGCGCACGATCTGGTCGTCGGCTTCGCTGGCCTCGTCCAGGCCGCGGCGAATCTGGCGGCTGAGCTGGTCCAGGCCGTTGTATTCGCTGTCGCTGGTCGGCCGCACGCTGCGGCCTTCGTAGTCGGTATAGGCGGCGTCCTGACGTCGGGTTTCCCGGCCTTGCGCGTCGTAACGCCAGTCGGTGACCTGGCCGGCGGCGTCGGTCTTTTGCGTCACCTTGCCCAGCGCGTTGTACTGGTAGCGGGTGGTCGCAGTGACCACGTTCTGGCTTTGGCCGTCGGCGCTGGCTATCTGGACGCCGAGGCTGCGCTCGACGCTGATGCGGCCCATCCGGTCGTAGTCGGTTTCGCGCACGCGATCGTCGGCGTGGGGCTTGAGTTGCTGACGCAGCGTGTCCAACGGGGTGGCGCTGTCGTAAGCGCCGCTCAGGGCGCTGGCGTAGCGGGTTTCGCGGATGGCCCGGCCGGCGGCGTCGTAGTCCCAGGCGGTGACGTAGCCGGCGGCGTCGACGCTCAGCAGTTTGCGGCCGGCGCGGTCGTAGTAGTGACGTTGGCTGCCGCCGCGGGCGTCAATGCTTTCCATCAGGTTGCCGTTGGCGTCGTAGCGCTGGCGGCTGATCAGGTCTTGGGTCGCCACGGTGTACTGGCCGCTGGCCGCATCGCCCTGGCCGACGTTTTGCGCCGGCAGGCGGGTTTCGATCAGGCGGTTGTTGCCGTCGTAGACGTAGCGGGTTTCGCGGACGTCGGCATTCGCCGGCGCCGGCACGCCGCCGTCCGCCGGCAGGCCCACTGGGCTGGCGTAGACGCGCAGGACGAGGACATTGCCCGCCGCGTCGTAGTCCCATTCGCGGAGCACGCCGTCGCCGTTGCGCTCCGCCACCTTGCGCCCCAGCGCGTCGTAGCGGCTGCGGGTGATTTTGCCGTTGGCGTCGGTGAATTCGATCTGCCGGCCGGCGGCGTCGTAGCGCCAGCTTTGGCTGGGGCTGACCGTGGCTTCGCCGCCGTCCAGGGTGTAGATCGGCAGCGCGTCGCTGGTCTGGCGGATCAGCCGGTTGTTGGCGTCGTATTGGTAGCGGGTGGTGCGCTGTTCCGGCTTGCCTTCGGCTTCCACTTGCAGCGTGCGGTTGCCGAAGCCGTCGTATTCGAAGCGTTTGACGATGCCCGACGGACTGATCTCTTTGAGTACCCGACCCTGCGCGTCGTAGACGTAGTGGTAGATTCCGCCCAGTTTACTGAAGTATTTCAACTTGTTGCTAAAGGCATCATAAGCCATCCGCTCGACGCCGCCTTCGGCGTCGAAGATGCGGGTCTGCCGTCCCAGCGCATCGTGTTCGATCCGGGTCACCGCGTCGCGCTGGGCATCGACGATCAGGGTCGGCGTCAGGCCGGGTTTGAGCGCGGCGGTGTCGACGCGCTGGGCGTAGCGGGTGATGCGGGTGGTCTGGCCCAGCGCGTCGTACTCGGTGGCGGTGGCGTAGCCTTCGGGATCGATGTGCAGGGTCTGGCGGCCGAGCGCGTCGTAATAGTTGTAACCGCTGTAGCCGCGCGGGTCGGTGATCTTGATGGCCTTGCCGAAGGCGTCGTATTCGGTGACGGTGACGCCGCCCAGCGCGTCGGTTTCGCGGATCAGCCGGCCGAGCAGGTCGTAGTCGCGGCGGGTGGTGTGGCCGCCCGCGTCGGTTTCGGCAATGCGATTGCCTTGGGCGTCCAGTTGATAGCGGGTGGCGGCGGCCAGCTTGCCGCCGTCGCCGCGGGTTTCCTGGATCAGGCGGCCGGCGGCATCGTAGCTTTGGTGGGTGACTTGGTCGGCCGCGTCGGTCACCAATGCCGGCTTCCAGTCGCTGGGTCCCGAGGCGTCCAGCGCCAGTTCTTCAAACTGCGCCCGCGTCGCAAACAGCCAGGAGTCGTTCTCGCCCACCGCGGTATTGGTTTTGCGCAGCGTCGCCACGCCTCGCACCGCGCCGTCCGGCGCCACGCCGTCCGCCACCGTCCGCTTGTAACCCTTCAGCGCCGGACCGCCCGGCAAGTTGTCCGCCGGGGTGTTGCGATGCGCGCCCGACTGCTCCGATGTGGCGCCCAGCGCCTGACCCGCCGCGTTGAACCACACGATGTGCACGCTCGTATTCGCCCGATGCGCGCCGGTGTACACCGAGAAGGCGTAGCGACGTCCGGCTTGCACCGGCACGCTTTGCACCAGTTCCTGGTAAGCGTCTTGCGGATGGCGACCGGTCTGGTGCAAGTAGACGGTGTTCTCGCCGGCCAGGCCCTCCGCTATCCGCCAGTCGGCATTCAGATTGCCGCCCACTTCGGCGTCAGCGTTCCACGCGCCATAGCCCCAGTTCGCCACCTTGCCCGGCGCCGAGGCTTCGAACAGGCTGTTGCGCAGCAGGTTGGCCTGGGCGCGGCCTTGCAGGCTTTCCGCCGACAGCCCCATCTGCGCCAGGTTCTTGGCATAGCGTAGGGTATCGGTGACATTGCCCGCCGCGTCGTAGCGGCGCTCGGTCACATAGCCCTGCGCGTCGACGCTGAGGCTGGGTCGTCCGGCTGCGTCGTAGAAACTGCGGCTGTGCTGGTCGGCCGCATCGGCCACCAATGCCGGCTTCCAGTCGCTGGGTCCCGAGGCGTCCAGCGCCAGTTCTTCAAACTGCGCCCGCGTCGCAAACAGCCAGGAGTCGTTCTCGCCCACCGCGGTATTGGTTTTGCGCAGCGTCGCCACGCCTCGCACCGCGCCGTCCGGCGCCACGCCGTCCGCCACCGTCCGCTTGTAACCCTTCAGCGCCGGACCGCCCGGCAAGTTGTCCGCCGGGGTGTTGCGATGCGCGCCCGACTGCTCCGATGTGGCGCCCAGCGCCTGACCCGCCGCGTTGAACCACACGATGTGCACGCTCGTATTCGCCCGATGCGCGCCGGTGTACACCGAGAAGGCGTAGCGACGTCCGGCTTGCACCGGCACGCTTTGCACCAGTTCCTGGTAAGCGTCTTGCGGATGGCGACCGGTCTGGTGCAAGTAGACGGTGTTCTCGCCGGCCAGGCCCTCCGCTATCCGCCAGTCGGCATTCAGATTGCCGCCCACTTCGGCGTCAGCGTTCCACGCGCCATAGCCCCAGTTCGCCACCTTGCCCGGCGCCGAGGCTTCGAACAGGCTGTTGCGCAGCAGGTTGGCCTGGGCGCGGTCTTGCAGGCGTTCCGCCGACAGCCCCATCTGCGCCAGGCTCTTGGCGTAGCGTATGGTGTCCGTCACCCGCCCCGCCGCGTCGTAACGCCGCTCGGTCACATAGCCCGCCTCATCGATGCTCAGGCTCGGACGGCCCGCCGCGTCGTACACCGTGCGCGTGCTCTGGTCTTTCTCATGGGTTATCAACCGCCCCGCCAGTTCAGCCGCCGTCAGCGTGGAGCTCAGGCCATACACCGATACCGGTGTCGCGTAGCGTCGGCTTTGCACCGCCTGCCCCGCCGCGTCGTACACCGTTTCCGTCATCAGACCTTGCACATTGAGGCTGTAACGCAAGCGGTCATTGTCGTCGTAGATGTAGTAGGCGGTTTTGCCCATCGCGTCGGTCTTGGACACCACATTGCCCTGGCCGTCGTATTGGTACACCGTGCTCTGCTTCAGCCCCT
>NZ_JAMZGH010000095.1:0-4795 GCF_024158805.1 Chromobacterium sp. S0633
GGGCGGCGGCTGGGAAGCCCCGGCCAAGTCCTGATCCGCTACGTGCAAAGACAAACCCCGCCTTCGCGGGGTTTTTTCATGCTTGGCCTGGGCGCGGGCCGGCGGTCTTGAGTGAATTAAAAACAACATTGGCATATCTGTCAGTGGTGATGTCCGGACCCGCTGCTTACCATGCGCTGCGTTTCGACGTCCCACCCCGCGCGAGGAGCCATGGGCACCATCACTCACTCAGACACCCTATATCCGCACTTGTTGACCATGGCCGGGCGCGAGCGCCTGGTGGATGAAGCCTATCAAGTGCACGACGCCGTTTTCAGCGGCATGGACCGGGCGGCCTTCCGCAAGATGGTGTTGCCGGAGTCCGAGCACAGCAGCATCCTGCTGCATCGCGGCGAACACGGTCAGGCGGTGGGCTATTGCGCCGTCCACCTGTTCCAGCGCCGCGCGGCGGGGCGCGAAGTCAAGGTTTTGCGCGGGCAGGCCGGGCTGCTCAAAGACTACCGCGGCCGCAACAGCAATATGCCTTTCCTGGCCGGCTGCATGTTGCGCTACTGGCTGCGCAGCCCGTGGCGGCCCATGTATTTCCTGGGCGCGATGATCCATCCGTCCAGCTTCATCCAGATGCACAAGTACGCCGCCGGCATGTGGCCCAGCCCGGAGCGGGGCATGGAGCAGCCGCTGGCGCGGCTGGCGGCGGAGTTGTGCGGCAGTTTCGGCATGGCGGCGCCCGCGGCGGAGCGCCCCTTTGTGGTGAAGCTGGGCATTTTGACCCGGGACAGCCAGACCGACCGGCAATTCTGGCTGCAGCACCCGCGCCCGGCGGCGCGCTATTTTGTCGAACACAACCCGGACTACCATGAGGGCCACGGTTTGCTGGCCATGGCCGAGCTGTCGCCGACGGCCATTCTGAACGGCGTGTGGCGTTATCTGCGAGACAGGCGGCGCGCGGCCGCGGAGCGGTCTAGGCTCTAGGTCGGCTTGCTTTTGCCGCCGCCGGTATTGAGCGCGACGGCGGCCAGAATCAGCGCCTTGAACGCCTCCGCGTCCACGTCCTCGCCCTCGCGGATATCGATCGCCCGCCTGGCCTTGCCGTCCAGGCTGGCGTTGAACAGTTGGGCCGGGTCCGGCAGCGCCGCGCCTTTGATGAAGGTCAGTTTGACGACGGAAGTGTAAGACTCGCCGGTGCAGAGGATGCCCCGCAAGGACCAGACCGGGGTGCCCATCCATTTCCATTCTTCGATCACGTCCGGGGCGGCTTCCCGGATCAGCCGCCGCATCCGCGCCAAGGCCGCGCCGCGCCAGTCGCCGAGTTCGGCGATTCTGCGGTCTATCAGGATGAAGGCCGGCGCGCGCTCGGCCGCGGAGGAGGGCTTCATGCCGGGCTCAGATCCGGACGCCGACAATCACGTGGGAGGCCTTGAAGAAGGCGACGATGGCTTTGCCGACGGCCAGGCCAAGGTCGTCCGCGCTCTCCTGGGTGACGATGGCCACCAGGGCGTCGCCGCCGTTGAGACGGATTTCGACCTCGGCGTTGACCGCGCCTGGACGCAGCGCGGACACCCGGCCTTCCAGGCGGTTGCGGGTGGAGAGCTTGATGCCGGCTTCGGGATTGGCCAGGATCACCCAGGGGGCCTTGATGATGGCCAGCGCGTCGCAGCCCACGGTCAGGCCCAGGTTGGCGGTGCTGCGCTGGGTGATGACGGCGGTGATCACCTCGCCGCCCGGCAGGGTGAGGTCGATCTCGTCGTTGACCGCTCCGGGATGGATGGCGGTGACTTTGCCGGCGAACTGATTACGGGCGCTGGTGAGCATCGGATGTCCTTGATGTCGGATGGGTGGGGGCGTCATTGGCGATGTGCGGACAGTATATGCGGAAGCGGGCGGCGCGTTGGCAGCTATTTCGGCCTATGGTTCGTCCAAGGTCTCGCCTGAGCCCGCGAGACCGCAAACGGCCGCGGCTCGGCGTCTATCGCCGGCCAGCGGCGTCCGCGAGCGCGAACTCAAGCGCGGCCTCGACATGAATCCGGGTGGTGTCGAACACCGGCACCGGCACGTCGGCCTGGCTCAACAGCAGCGGAAGCTCGGTGCAGCCGAAGACGATGCCCTCGGCGCCGCGCGCTATCAACTGTTGGATCGCCTCCAGATAAGCGGCCTTGGTGGCCGGCGACGCCACGCCGCGGCCCAGCTCGTCGCGCAGGGTGCGCTGAATGAAATCGCGGGTGTGCTGAGCCTCCGGGATCAAGGTCTCAATGCCGTTTTGCCGCATCTTGTCCCGGAAAAACGGCAGCTCCATGGTGAATTGAGTGCCGAGCAGTCCCACGGTCCGCAGCCGCTGCTTGGCGACTTCCCGCGCCGTGGCGGCGGCGATATGGATGATGGGGAGGCCCGCGGCCGTTTCCAGGCGCTCGGCCACGACGTGCGCGGTATTGGCGCACAGCACGATGGCCTCGGCCCCGGCGGCTTTTAAATGCAGGCAGCCTTTGAGCAGCAGCGCATAGGTGTGCTCCCAGTCGTCCCAGCCGCGCTGCTGGATATCGTTGAAATTCAGCGAGTAGACGACGCACTCGGCAAAATTGAGGCCGCCCAGGGCCGTGTTGACGCCTTCGTTCAGATAGCGATAGTAATCCAGCGTCGATACCCAACTGATGCCGCCCAGCAGGCCGAGGGTTCTCATGGCGTTCCTTAAGCTGTTTATAAAAGATATGGAGCGAGGGAGGGGTCAAGTCGCTGCGGCGAGCGCGCGGGCCTCGGGTTTTTCCAGCCAGTCCAGCAGCAAGGGCCACACCTCTTTGCTGGCGGAGGAGGAGTGCATCACCCTGGCATGGTTGTAGCCCGCGCTGAACCCGGCCGCGACCGAGCAGAATAGCGCCTGGTTCTCTTGCCCTTTAAAGGCCGCCAGAAACTGCCGGCAGGCGGAGGGCGGGGCAATGAGAGAGTCGTTTTCGGCAAAGACCGCGAGGATGGGCGCTGAGATTTGCGGTAAACGCCGCAGATAATCAAAGCCGTCTGCGCCATTGAAGCGTCTGTGGATATTCCAGTCAAACCATTGACGCATCATGTGCCAGGACTCGTCCTGAACGCCGATTCCCAGCCTTTTTCCGGGCAGCCTGCCCGCCAGGCGGCAGGCTTCCCTCATGCCGATAAGGCGCAGCCGTCGCCAGGGCGTCTGGGCGGCATAGCCTGCTTGGCAGGCGAAGAGCGCTATTTTCCCGATGGCTTGGTTGAAATGGGGATGGCGCAACAAGCACATCGCCAGCGCCAATCCCCCTCCGCTATGGGTCACGCAGTGGAGGCGGGCGACGCCTTCCTCTTCCAGCAGGTAGCGCAGCGCCGCGGCCACGTCAAACAGCGCGACGGTCTCAAAATTGAAAGGAGGCGGGTCCCGCTGGCTGTCTCCGTGGCCGCGCCATTCAAGAATCCAGCAAGTGAATCCCCGCTCCGCCAGATGTCTCGCCAGGCCCAGACAGATGCGCCTATCCGAAAAAGTGCCGTGCGTCATGAACAAATGACGCGGCTGGGAGGCGGGGCTGGAGATCTTCCACAGCGCCAGGGAGACCTGATCTTGGCTGAGCAGCCGGATGAGCACCTCGTTTGTCATTGCTGGATGTCCCGGTTCCGACGAGCCGCCGCGGCAGGCGCTCGCGGCGTGATCTTTTCAAAGGAAATGGCGCTCGGCGCTTCCTCCCCTTGCCGCAAGCCCGTTCCGAGGGTGCGGCAAAAGGGCGGAAGCCGGCGCGCCCGGCCTTAATCGACGATGAACAGCTTGGCGCCGGTTTCGGTATGGGACAGATGCGGTTCCGCGTCGTCGGCCACCTGGTAACTGAGGCCGGGCGTCAAGGTGAAGCTGCGGCCGTCCGCCAGCGTGGTGTGCAGCACCCCTTCCAGACACAGCAGAATGTGGCCTTTGACGCACCAGTGATCCGCGCGGTAGCCCGGCGTGTATTCCACCATGCGGACGCGGATGTCCCCGAAGCGCTGGGTGCGCCAATAGGCGCAGCCGGTTTCGCCGGCATGTTGGGTGGGCTCCAGCGCGGACCAATCGCTGATGCCGAATGGAAGATCGGATATTTTCATGGCGGCTCCTCTTGGGTAGGGGGTCTAAGCGCCTGGCCATTGTCGCCGATGTCCCCGGGCCGCGATAGCGGTCTTAGAGCCTGTTCAAAGTCTCGCGTGCGCCAGCGCCTCCAGCCGATCCAGCAGCGCGCCGGTTTCTTCGCGCAGGCCGGCCGCCACCGCTTGCTCGATTTCCGTACACAGCTCCGCCACCGGCGCCAAGCCGGCCATGGCGAAAGCCCCCTTGGTGGCGTGCAACTGCTGCGTCAGCGGGGCGGAGTCCATCTGTTCCAAAGCTTGCCTCATCAGCCGCAGGGAATGATCCAGCGCGTCCAGCAGTTCGGCGCGCCGGGCGGCGGACAAGGGCGCGGGCGGTCTGGCGGCCGGGCGGTCTTCGGCGGGGCGCAAGGCCAGGCGTTTGCGGATCACGCGGTCCAGTTCCTCCAGGGTAAAGGGCTTGAGCATGAGCTCGTCGATGCCGGCCTGAGCGCAGAGCGGCTGTTCCGCGCTGCCGGCCTGCGCGGTGATGGCGACGATGGGGGCGGCGAAGCCGCTGTCGCGTAGCGCCCGGGCCAGGCTGTAACCGCTGATGTCAGGCATGCTCAGATCGGTCAGCACCAGGGCGTAGGCCTGACGGGCGGCCAGCGCCAGCGCGGCGGCGCCGTTGGCGGCGGTGCCGCGCACCCTGGCCAACGCCTCCACCGGCTACATCATCGACGCCATAGGCTGGACCAGTTTTTTC
>NZ_JAMZGH010000096.1:0-4719 GCF_024158805.1 Chromobacterium sp. S0633
GCAGCGGGCGCGGTGGCTTCAATGGCCAGCCAGGGCGTGGCGATGGCGATGGGGATGCAGGATCAGTTCTCGTGGAGTCAGGTGGGCTTGAGCGCCCTTGGCGCGGGAGTGAGCGCCGGCGTGGGCGCTGGGATGTTGGGCGATCCCTTGGCTAATGCCCCCATCGGTGTCCGCGCCGCGGCGGGCAATGCGCTGACCCAAGGAGTGGCGGTGGCCACCGGCTTGCAGAAGCGCTTCAGCTGGACCGCGTTAGCCGCCAGCGGCGCGGCGACAGGGGTCAGCGGCTGGATGGGCGACAGTCTGGGCTGGAAGAGCTCGGCGCCGGTGGCCGGCGTTGGCTACGGCACGCTGCGCGGCCTGGTGTCGGGCGGCATTCAGTCGCAGTTAACCGGCCAGCGTCCGAACTGGAGTGCGATCGCGGCGGAGTCGTTCGGCAGCGCGTTGGGCGACCAGGTGGTGAGCGGCATCCAAAGTCAGGATAGGGCGCGGCAACAGCGCTTGGTTGAAGCGATGGAGGAACAACTGACGGCAGCCCAACAGACGAGCTATGGGAGCCGGGGTGTGCTGGTGGCGGATGGGGGCAAGACCCGGTTGGTGTGGAGGGAGATCCTGAGCGATGCCGAGCCGGGCTACACGGTGGATGGCACGGCCTTGCGGCCGGTGAGCCGGCCGTTGCAAGCGCTGGCGGTGGAAGCGGTGGACATTATGGGCCAGCCGCTGAATGGCCGCTCCAATTACACTATTGGTCAAGGCTGGAGCAAGGTGATGTCAGGAGACGCCTCGCTGTGGGACTTCCTGACCTACCAAACTCCGGATGCGGCGCAGCGCCGGGCGGAACTCAATGCCCAGTGGGCACCGAGTAAGTTGGTGCAGCAACTGGATATGCTGAGTAGCAGCCCGGTAGCCACAACGACCTATTTGAGCGCAATTTGGAGAGGGGCCGGCCAAGCCGGGCAAGATGCCGCTTTGACGTTCGGCTATGCTGGTGGCAACGTGCTGGGAGCTTTGGCGGGCATCCGTACCGACGCGACGCGGCTGGGGTTGTTGGGAGCGTCGAATCCGGCGGGTGGGTATGGTTTGAGAGGGCTAGAGGGGCCTGGTGTAGTGCTAGAGTTGGGGGGGCGTTTAAGTGGACCAATAGATATTCGCTCTAAGATAACTATCCCAAGTGGCTTAAATAATAATCGCTCTCCAATAGTAATTGACCTATTTGGTGGTCGTGCTTCACAGATTCCTGGCGCAATCAATGTTGACATCGTTGCTGAACAAGGTATCCGGGCATCTGCATTAAAGCTTCCAATTAAGTCCGGTATCGCCGATCAAGTCATTTCAAGTAATCCGTACCTGCCGAATGGAACTGGAGTTATGGACTGGTTGCCAAGTGCTGCAGACGCTTTGAAACCTGGTGGGCAGCTTATTATTAACTATACAGCCAAGAACAAGTTTGGGCAGTTGCCAAGCATGGAGGTGTTGGAGGGACTTAGCCTTCGTGTAGTCCAAAATCCTGGCCCGTTGCTACCTCAGTTTCAGAATAACGTTTTCCGATTTACCGATGGGACGAAAATTCCGAATCACAAAGTGATGAGTGTGGTTCTCGAAAAAACAAGGCAAAAATGATGAGAATAGTCCAAGGGCATTTTGATGATTTGCATTTTACTGAAGCTTGTTTTGGCAGAGTGCTGATACAGGAACGAACTATATCTATCCAAGTTCAAGGGGTGTCCACTATGGCGGGGTATCCACTAGCAAAAAAAGATGCTGGGCTTATAAGTGGTATGCTTTTGTTTCGAGGGGTGATTACATCCCATAGAACATTGACCGAATACATTGGTAATCCACGAAATCCAGATGGATTCAAAGAAGACTACGTCCTTGAAGACTTGCCTCCGGTTGTAGATGATAGCGGTACACGTCAGCTGTATTCGTTCGAGGGTTTGTTGGAAAACCCGGTCGCGTGGGTTGATTGGGATATAGAGGCTAAGTCATTCGAGTTTGTTATTGATGATTAAGAAAGGGTGAGCAAGCCAAATGGCTTGCCCATGCGCGACCTTGACAACACTACTTTTGGAGCGCCGTAACTTATAAGCCCAAGCCTCTGCCAAAGCCCCACTAGGGGCTTTGGTCGTTCATGAGGCTCAAGCTAACTCCTGCATCTGCACCGTAGTTTGCTGCAAACGATGGGCGAAAGGTTCTAGCAGGCAATACACCTGCTCGCATTCCAGCGTGTCTAGCTTGGATTGCTCCAACATCGCCGCCAGCGCCGACAAGGCGGTGCTGACTTGATTGAATTCCAGGCTGAGCAGATGAAGGTTGTGATCGAAGTGCTGGCAGGATTGGTCGAGCTGCCGCAATAGCGGGTCAATCGGGTGGAGCGTGGCATCCTGCTGACGCAAGCTTTTCAGTTGGAACAGCAAGGTAGATAGTGATGGGATGTGGTGGGGGTGAGGGGCGTTAGACATGGTGCCTCCATGATGTACGGTATGTTTTCCGCAGCCCACTTCCTACGGTGGGCGGCAGCCCGAACGAGGGTAGGAATACCGGCACCATGGAACCGGCCAGCCCGTGGGCTGCCTCGCCCGGTCCGCCTATGAGGGCATGACAAGGCACACGGACACAGCTGCTCTCGCAGTGATGTCCGCCATGATGCAACTCGGGTTCCTACGCCCGGTGCTGAAGCACAGCACGGCCGGATTATCACGTGCCTGTGGCGGGGAGGCAAGGGGCGGGCGTCCGCTATGGCGGCGCAGCGAGGCCGGGCGCGTTTGAGTTCGGTGTTTCCTCCGGCGGCAGAGGCTTAGAGTCTGTTTATGATCTTTTGTAGGTGTGGTTAAACGCTGCTCGATATGTAGGAGACCACGTATCCGACGCGCCCCAGGTCCCTTCAAGCCTGCCGACGGGTGGCAGGCCCGAGGTCTTAAGCGGCTGCTTGTTCGAGCAGCGCGACGTTAGCGCGCCATCACTGAGCGAATCAGAGATTCGCACGTAGAGAGTTCAGCCGCGCCTCGGGACTGACGGGAACCGGCGGGAAGCCGTAGGCCAGGCTTGCAGGGCGGCCTTTGGGGTAAAGGGGAATTTGGCCGCGCAAATTCCCCTTTCCGTTTTATTCCCTCGCGACGCTACGCTTGCCTCGCTCGGTCAGGGCGGAACCGGCCCTAAATCATCATCCGCGAAGCGGATTCAATGCCTTGAACAATACTCCCGATCAGAAAAGATCGTGAACAGGTTCTTAGGCAAGGTCCGGCATGGCGGCGGCGGGGCTGGACAGCGCATCGGCGAGTTCGCTGTTGAGGCGGGCGAGCACGGCGTCCCGGGCGCTGGCGATGAAGAAGTGGTCGCCGTCGAACCAGTGCACGCGCGCGGGCGCGGCGGTTTCCCGCTGCCAGCCTTCGGTCTGTTCCGGCAGACGTTGCCGGTCGCCGCGCCCGGCCAGCACGGTGATGGGCAGGGTCAGCGGCGGGGCCGGCTGGTAGCGATAGGTTTCCACCAGTTCAAAGTCGGTGCGCAGGGTGGGCAGCAGCAGATCCATCATTTCCCGGTGGGCCAGGATTTCCGCGGGCGTGCCGTTGTAGTCGCGCAGCGCGTCGATGAAGCCGTCGTCGTCCATCCGGTGCAGCATGCGCGGCGGCTGGCGGTGTTGCGGCGCGTCGCAGCCGGACACGATCAGCCGCAGCGGCTTAGGCCGGCCTTGGGCGCGCAGCCGCCGCGCCAGTTCGAAGGCGATCAGGCCGCCCATGCTGTGGCCGAAGAAGGCGAAGGGCAGTTCGTCGTCCAAGGGTAATTCCCGCGCCAGCGCGTCCACCAGCGGCGGCAGCGCGGTGAAGCCGGCTTCGCGGAAGCGGGCGGCGCGGCCGGGCAGTTGCGCGGCGCAGACTTCCACTTCCGGAGGCAGCCGGCCTTGCCAGCCGGCATAGGCGCCGGCGTGGCCGCCGGCGTAGGGAAAGCAGTACAGGCGCAGCCGCGGCGCTTGGCTGGCGGACTGGCGCTGGAGCCAGGGGGTGGGGTGCATCGATTCAGTCTCCTGTTTGCAGGGAAGGGGTGGCTCGGGCGTCCGCGGCGTTGGGGCCGGCGGGCGCGCCGATGGCGCGCAGCCGGGGGCTGCACAAGGCCAGCACGGCGACGCCGATCAGCAGCAGGCCGGCGCCGGCGAACAAGGCGCGCACCGGCGCCGAGGTCAGGCTCAGGCCGGCCAGCGTGGTGGACAAGGGCGTGACCGCCGCCATCATGAACATCAAAAAACTCATCACCCGGCCGCGCATCTCCGCCGGAATGCGGGCCTGGATCCAGGCCATCAGCCGGACTTGCACCAGGCCGCCCAAGAGTCCGATCAGGAACATCATTGCGCAACTGGCGGCAAACGCGGCGGACAGGCCCAGGCCGATGATCAGCACGCCCATCAGGGCGTCCGCGCAGAATACCATCCATCCCAGCCGGCCCAGCGCCTTGGGCGGCAGCAGGCTGAGCAGGGCCATGCCCAGCAGGCTGCCCGCGCCTTGGGCGGACAGCAGGGTGCCGAAATGGCCGGCGTCCAGGCCCAAGACGTTCTTGACCAGCAGCGGCAGGCCGATCTGGATGGGGCCGGCGGTCAGGAAGGCGATCACCGCCCAGTAGAAGAACAGCGCGCGCAGGGTGGCGTCGCCCCAGGTCCAGGCGGCGCCGCGGCGGATGGCGCGCAGGATGCCGGCGGCGGATTGGGCCGCGGCCGGCGCGGCGGCGGCGAGC
>NZ_JAMZGH010000097.1:0-3935 GCF_024158805.1 Chromobacterium sp. S0633
CGGCGGCCGCTGATCGTGGCCGGCGGCGGCGTGCTCTACAGCGCCGGCGGCGCGGCGGCCTTGCGCGCCTTCGCCGAGCGCCACGGCGCGCCGGTGGCCGAGACCCAGGCCGGCAAGAGCGCCTTGTCCTGGGACCACCCGCTGCAATTGGGCGCGATCGGCGTCACCGGCTCGCCGGCCGCCAACCGGCTGGCGGAACGGGCCGACCTGGTGCTGGCGCTGGGCAGCCGCTTGCAGGACTTCAGCACCGGCTCCGGGCAGCTGTTCCGCCAGGCGCGGCTGCTCAGCGTCAACGTCAATGCGCTGGACGGGATCAAGGCCGACGCCGTGGCCCTGAGCGGCGACGCCGCGCTATGCCTGGACGCGCTGTCGGCGCGGCTGGACGGCTGGAGCGCCGACGCCGGCTGGAGCGCCGAGGCGCGCGCGCTGGCCGATGACTGGCGCGCGGATACGGCGCGCGTCACCGGTCAGCGCCAGCCGCACGGCCTGCCTTACGACGGGGAGGTGATCGGCGCGGTGCAGCGCCACCCCGGCTCCGAGCGCGACGACATCGTGGTCTGCGCCGCCGGCACCCTGCCGGCCGAATTGCACAAGCTGTGGCGCGCGGCGACGCCGGGCGGCTACCACCTGGAATACGGCTATTCCTGCATGGGCTATGAAATCGCCGGCGGCCTGGGCGTGAAGATGGCGCGGCCGGAGCGCGAAGTCATCGTGATGGTGGGCGACGGCAGCTATCTGATGATGAACAGCGAGTTGGCCACCTCGGTGATGCTGGACCAGAAACTGATCGTGGTGCTGTTGGACAACCGCGGCTACGGCTGCATCAACCGGCTGCAGCAGGCCTGCGGCGGCGCGCCGTTCAACAATTTGCTGGACGACTGCCGCCAGGGCCGCCACGGCGCGCCGCGAGTGGACTTCGCCGCCCATGCCCGCGCGCTGGGCGCCGAGGCCGAGCACGTGGCCGACATCGCCGGCCTGGAGGCGGCGCTGGTCCGCGCCCGCGCCGCGGAACGCAGTTATCTGATCGTGATCGACACCGATCCGGCGCGCACCACCGAGGCCGGCGGCTGCTGGTGGGAAGTGGCGGTGCCGGAGGTGTCGGAACGGGCCGAGGTCCGCGCCGCGCGCCAGGCTTACGAAGACCGGCTGCGCCGGCGTCAATACGAATAGCGGGGAACAGCGCAATGCATGCATTCGACGTGAAAATCGGCATCAATCCGATTTCCTGGAGCAATGACGACCTGCCGTCGCTGGGCGGCGAAATCTCGCTGGAACAGGCGCTGGCCGAAGGCGCGGCCATCGGCTACCGCGGTTTTGAGCTGGGCAATAAATTCCCGCGCCAGCCGGAAGCGCTGGCGGCGGCGCTGGCGCCGCACGGCCTGCAATGCGTGTCCGGCTGGCATTCCGGCCGTCTGGCCGAGCGCGGTGTGGATGAGGAAATCGCCGCCGTGGAGCCGCATCTGCGGCTGTTGGCCGCCAGCGGCTGCCGGGTGATGGTCTACGGCGAAGTGGCCCAGGCGATACAGGGCCAGCCGCGGCCCTTGAGCCAGCGTCCGCGCTTTGGCTCGGAGCGGCAATGGCGCGACTACGGCGAGCGGCTGAACGCCTTCGGCCGCCATCTGCAAAGCCACGGCCTGACGCTGGCCTACCACCACCATATGGGCGCCTACGTCGAAACCCCGGACGATGTGGACGCGCTGATGGCGGTCACCGGCCCGGAAGTGGGCCTGCTGTTCGACAGCGGCCACATCGCTTTCGCCGGCGGCGAACCGTTAGCGGTGCTGCGCCGCCATATCGGCCGCGTGGTCCACGTCCATTGCAAGGACATCCGCCCGCAGGTGGCGCGGCTGGCGCGCAACCGCGGTTGGAGCTTCCTGGAAGCGGTGCTCAACGGCGTATTCACCGTGCCCGGCGACGGCGTCATCGATTTCGAAGCCCTGCTGCGCATGCTGGCCGAGCACGGCTATCGCGGCTGGCTGGTGGTGGAGGCGGAGCAGGACCCGGTGGTGGCGCCCAGCTACCGCTACGCCGATCTGGGCTTCCGCACCCTGGCCGGGCTGGTGGCCGCCATCCGCGCCGGCGCGCCGGAAAGGAGCTGCGCATGAATCAGCCTGATTTGCGCGTCAAGGCGACGGCCGGCCGCGTCGCCGCCGACATCACCCCGGCCTCCGCCGGCTGGCGCCATGTCGGTTTCCGCGTCTTGCGCCTGGCCGACGGCGAGGCCGAGGACTGGCTGCAAGCGGAGCGGGAATGCTGCGTGGTGGTGCTGGCCGGCGTCGTCGACCTCATCGCCGGCGAACAGCGCTGGCCGGGCGTGGGCGGCCGCGCCGATGTGTTCGACGGGCAAGCGCCGTGGGCGGCTTATATTCCCGCCGGCTGTGCATTGCGTATCGTCGCCCGCGGCGCGGCGGAAGTGGCTTTGTGTTCGGCGCCGGGCCGCCCGCTCAGCCGTCCGCCGCGGCTGATCCGGCCGCAAGACATGGCGCAGAGCGTGCGCGGGCAGGGGAGCAACACCCGCTACGTCACCGACATTCTGCCGCAGCAGGCGGAGGCGGACGGCCTGCTGGTGGTGGAAGTGCGCACCCCGTCCGGCCATTCGTCCAGCTATCCGCCGCACAAGCACGACCGCGACGCGCTGCCGGCGGAAAGCCAGCTGGAGGAAACCTATTACCACCGGGTAAGCCCGGCGCAGGGCTTCGTGTTCCAGCGCGTCTACACCGACGAGCGCGATCTGGACCAGTCCCACGCGGTGGCGGACGGCGACGTGGTGCTGGTGCCGCGCGGCTATCATCCGGTGTGCGTGCCGCACGGCTATGAATCCTACTACCTCAACGTGATGGCCGGGCCGCGCCGCGAATGGCGCTTCCACAACGACCCGGCGCATGAGTGGCTGTTGTCCGGCAAGTCTTAAGATCCCGCCGCAGCGTATTTATTTCCTTATTTCCACGCATGGTTTTTTGATCCGCGGCAGCCATTTATGGCTGTTGCGGTCTGCGGCCATGTGCTGCTCCGGCTTTGACGGCTTGTTTGCCCTGGCATTAAGGACAGTCACCAGTCATTTCCTTCTTTATCCAGACCATGGCGGCTCGCTTGCATCCGTTTTAAATGCTTAAGCTCTTAATTTTCCATGCCGCTGCCGCATTCCCCTTGTTCCACCGCTCAGTCGCCCGCACTGCCCGCTGTGGCAAGGGTGAGTAGCGATACCCGCAGGGCAAGCGGGTAGGGCTGCGGCCTTGGCTCTGTATCGGGCAAGGAGTGGATCATGTCTGACTTCGCCGCTGTCTGGCGGTCCATTCAACACGGCCTGGCCGCGCTGGCCCTCGCCGCGCTGTTGCCGGCCCAGGCCATGGGCAATAAACCGTCCACCGAGATGCTGCCCGCACCGGTCGAGGGCTATAACCACACCTCGGCCGTCATCAACCGCTTTAGCGTCAACCGCGCCGGCGGGCACAACATTGGCCCGTTCAACAACGGCGGCGGCTCACAATCCTGCTGCGCCGCGCTGCCGCGCCAATGGCGGCCTGGACTGATGGCCACCGTCGAGTGGGAAAAAGACCCTAACCCCCGTGATCCTGTGCTGACTTCCTTACGTCCTAACTCACGGGAATGGGCCGACGCCTACGAGCGCCATGCCGCCAACTACACCCAACACCGCGCCGTCGTCGAGATTCCGCAGTACCAGGATTCCTGCGCAATCCAGGTGCACTTTCTGCCCTGCGATGAAGTCCGGGTGACCGCCACCTGTCACAAACCCAGCAGCCCTAATTTTCCCTACAAGGACTGGTATCAAATCAAGGAGCCCAAGACATGTCCCAAATAGACAGCCGTCCCAAGCCCGAAGCGGTACAGCTTCGCTCAGGCCCCTTCCCCGAAAGCGGCCTGCTACCCACCACGCTGGCCGAACGCCGGCAGAACCTGAACGTACAGGCCGGTGA
>NZ_JAMZGH010000098.1:0-3400 GCF_024158805.1 Chromobacterium sp. S0633
ACATGTCCCACAGCGTCATTCCCTTCCCGGCAGCGACGACGGCCCCGCTGCGCGAACTGCTGGCCCGCCGCCGTCCCCTGGCCAGGCCTTGCAGCGCCCGCCATTCTCCGCCCTCCTCCGTCAAGGACAGCACGCCGGGCAAGAGCGGACGGTCCAGGCCTTCGGCCAATAGATAGGGCAGCAGCGCCGACGCCTCGCCGCCGCCGGAGCGTTCGCCGCACAGAATCAGTTCGAAATCGCCCAGCGCGGCGATCAGCGCCGGCGTCGGGTCGCTGTCCGCCGGCGGCTGCAACACGGCGATGGCCGCCGCGCCCTGAGCCAGGTAGTCGGCCAGCGCCTCCTTGTCCGCGTCCCCGGCGTGCAAGACAACGAAGGCTCGGCCCAGCCGGCGCGCCAGCGCCAGCGCCGCCAGATCGCCCGGGCCGGCGCAGGGCCGCCCGCTGACCGGATGCGGCGCCGGGGCCACCAGCACCGCCGTTTTCGCCGCCGTTCCGGCGGAAAGCGCCGTCTCGCTCATGGTCCGATCTCCTTGTTCTCAAGCTCCAGCAAGGCCTGCAAGGCCTGAATGAAGGACTGGCAGTCGTCGATCACGCTCAGGTCCGCGCGCTTGACCATGGGCGCGGCAGCGTCCAGATTGACCGCGATCACATGGCGGCAGGCCTTGATGCCTTGCAGGTGCTGCACCGCGCCGGAAATGCCCAGCGCCAGATAGGCGCTGGCCTGCACGCTGCGGCCGGTGGCGCCCACTTGCTGGTCGCGGCGGAAACGCCCGTCGTCCACCGCCACCCGCGAGGCGCCCACCGCCGCGCCCATGGATTCCGCCAGCCGCAGGAAGACCGGCACGTCGCTGACCCCGTTGCCGGCGGCCAGGATCAGGTCCGCCTCTTCCAGCGCCAGTTGCGAGGCCGGGCTGGCGACGCCGCCCAGGTCCCGCACCCGCTCCGCCGCCGCCTCCGGCGCGCAAGCCTGCCGCAGCCCGCGCCCGACGAAGGGCAGGCGGACGTCGGCCACGCCGCGCGCGAGCAAGAGCGCCTGGGCGCGCGGGTGCACGCTGAAGCCCGCGCCCGGCCGGCGGCGGCGCACGCCGTCGGCGGCGATTTCCACTACGTCGGTCAGCACCGACAGGCGCTCGCGGCAGGCGAAGCGCCGGCCCAGATCGGCGTCCTCGCCGCGGTCGGCGAACAGCACATGGCGCGGTTGCTCCCGCCGCCACAGCCGCCGCAACAAGGCCAGCTTGGCTTCCGGCGCAAAGCCCGGATCGGCCGGCGTCAAGACGCGGTCCAAGGCCAGTTCCGCCAGTTCGGCGTCGGCGCAGCCTTCCATGCCGAACAAGACCGCCAGCACCTCTTCGCGCGGGCCGGCCAGCAGGGCGGCGGCGGCGATGGCCTCGCGCGCCGCCTCGTCCAGCTGACCGCGCTCGGCGTGCGCCACCACCAACAGCCGTCCATCGAACGGCCCGGCGCTGCGCAGCGGCTTGAGCTTGGCCGCGCTCGCCGGCGGCGCGTCGCGCAGGCCGCCGTCCTCGCCCAGCACGATGCGCTTGAGCCCGTCCGGCGAACGCACCCAGGGCCGGCGCGGGTCCACCCGCGGCGCGGTCTGCTTCATCGTCATGCCTCCTCCTTCGCCAGCCGGCCTTGCGCCGCCGCACGCCGCGCATCGCCCCGCTCTTGCCCAGCCTCCGGGCCGGTCTCCAGACGCTCCGCCACCAGTTCCGCCAATTCCACCACCTCCGCCCGCGCGCCGCTGACGCCTTCCAGCATCGCGGTGCAGTTGGGGCAAGCCACCGCGACGCGGCCGGCGCCGGCGGCGCGGACGTCGTCCATGCGCATGTCCGGAATCCGGCGCGGCCCGGGCACGTCGGTAAAGGCCGCCCCGCCGCCCCAGCCGCAGCAACGAGCGTCGCGGCCGGAGCGGCTCATCTCCACCACCTGGATGCCGATGCCGGCCAGCACGCGGCGCGGCGCGCCGTAGCCCTCGTTGTAGCGGCCCAGATAACAGGGGTCGTGATAGCTCAGCGGCTCGGCCGAGTCGCGGGAGCGCACGCGGATCGCCCGCGTCTCCAGCAGTTGGTCCAGCAGCCGGCTGTGATGCCAGACTTCGTAATGTCCGCCCAGCGCCGGGTACTCATTGGCCAGGCAATGAAAAACATGCGGGTCCGGCGTGACGATGCGGGTGAAGCGATAGCGGCCCAGCGTGGCGATATTGGCCAGCGCCAGCCGCTGAAAACCCGCCTCGTCGCCCAGGCGGCGCGCCAGGTCGCCGCAGTCGCGCTCGGCTTCGCCCAGCGCCGCCACGCGCAGGCCGGCGGCCTTGAGCACGGTCAGCAAGGCGCGCAGGGCGCGCTGATAGCGCATGTCGAAAGCGCCCTCGCCCGCCAGCAACAGCCAATCGACGGACTCGCCCTCCCGCAGCAGCGGCAGGTCCAGGTCCGCCGCCCAGTGGTAGCGCGCGCGCAGCGGATGGCCGCCGACGGTGTCGGTATGGCGCAGATTGGCCAGCGCCGCCGCGCCCTTGCCCGGCAGTTCGCCCCGCGTCAGGGTCAGGTGCCGGCGCAGATCGATCACCGCGTCGACGTGCTCGATCAGCATCGGGCAGTTTTCCACGCAGGCGCGGCAGGTGGTGCAGGACCACAAGGTGTCCGCCGCCAACGCGCCGCCGACGATGTCCCGGTCCGCGCTCGCGGCCGCGGCCGCCGGCCGGCCCGGATGCGGGCTGCCGGCGTAGGCCGGACCGCCGCCGCCCATGGACGCCACCAGGTCCTGGATCAGACGCTTGGGATTGAGCGGCTGGCCGGCGGCGAAGGCCGGACAGGCGGCTTCGCATTTGCCGCATTGCACGCAGGCGTCGAAGGACAGCAGCCGGTTCCAGGCGAAATCGGCCGCCCGCGCCGCGCCCAGCTCGCCGGCGGCCAGGTTCAAGGGCTTCAGATCGGCGGACTTGCCGGCGAAGCGCTCGGCGCGCGGATGGAAGGCCAGGTGCAGCAAACCGGCCACCGCGTGCTTCATCGGCCGGCCCAGGCCTATGCCCAGGGCCAGCTCCGCTCCGCCCAAGGCCAGCAGCGACAACGCGACGGCGGCCAGCCCTTGCCCGGCGGCGCTCAGCCAGACCTCGCCGCCGGCCAGCGCCGCCGCCAGCAGCGCGCCCAGCGCGAAACAGGCCAGCCGCGCCGGCAGCCGCTGCCATTCTCCCAACGACAGCCGGGCCGGCGGCACGCGGCGACGCGCGCGCATCAAGGCCGCGCCGATCAGCATCAGAACGGCCGACGCCGCCAGCAGCAGGTCCAGCCAGCGCTGATGCAGCAGCAGGCCGTAATTGAGCGCGATCAGCAGCAGCGCCGCCGTCCCGCCGCGGGCCGCCGCCACTTGGGCGCGCGCCGCGGCCGGATCGCGGGCCACCACGC
>NZ_JAMZGH010000099.1:0-3106 GCF_024158805.1 Chromobacterium sp. S0633
GATCTTTAACAAACTGAAGAAGCCGAATATATAAAGACGGCGAGAAGGAAGCGTAGAGTTAACTCTTTACGCGGACGGATCGTCATCTTGGGTATTTGATTGTATCTAGGCTACGTCGCCATATCAAAAGGGGCGGTGTAGTCGTCGCACAAACACACTTGTTGTTTTGGTGATCTAGGTTACTGAAATGATAGGGTCAAGCGACTAAGTGCATCTGGTGGATGCCTTGGCGATCATAGGCGAAGAAGGACGTGTAAGCCTGCGAAAAGCGCGGGGGAGCTGGCAATAGAGCTTTGATCCCGCGATGTCCGAATGGGGAAACCCCTCCGCAAGGAGATCCCAGACTGAATACATAGGTCTGAGGAGGCGAACGCAGCGAACTGAAACATCTAAGTAGCTGCAGGAAAAGAAATCAACCGAGATTCCGTTAGTAGTGGCGAGCGAACGCGGAAGAGCCTGTACGTGTTATGGATTGTGTTAGTGGAAGGTTCATGGAAAGGACCGCCATAGTGGGTGATAGCCCCGTACACGAAAACGCATTCCAAGGACTAGGCGTACGATAAGTAGGGCGGGACACGAGAAATCCTGTCTGAAGATGGGGGGACCATCCTCCAAGGCTAAATACTCATGATCGACCGATAGTGAACCAGTACCGTGAGGGAAAGGCGAAAAGAACCCCGGGAGGGGAGTGAAATAGAACCTGAAACCGGATGCATACAAACAGTGGGAGCGGACTTGTTCCGTGACTGCGTACCTTTTGTATAATGGGTCAGCGACTTACGTTCAGTAGCGAGCTTAACCGAATAGGGGAGGCGTAGGGAAACCGAGTCCGAATAGGGCGCTTTAGTTGCTGGGCGTAGACCCGAAACCGAGTGATCTATCCATGGCCAGGATGAAGGTGCGGTAACACGCACTGGAGGTCCGAACCCACTAGTGTTGCAAAACTAGGGGATGAGCTGTGGATAGGGGTGAAAGGCTAAACAAACTCGGAGATAGCTGGTTCTCCCCGAAAACTATTTAGGTAGTGCCTCATGTATCACTTCCGGGGGTAAAGCACTGTTATGGCTAGGGGGTCATTGCGATTTACCAAACCATGGCAAACTCTGAATACCGGAAAGTGCGAGCATGGGAGACAGACGGTGGGTGCTAACGTCCATCGTCAAGAGGGAAACAACCCAGACCGCCAGCTAAGGTCCCAAATGATCAGTTAAGTGGTAAACGAGGTGGGAAGGCATAGACAGCCAGGATGTTGGCTTAGAAGCAGCCATCATTTAAAGAAAGCGTAATAGCTCACTGGTCGAGTCGTCCTGCGCGGAAGATGTAACGGGGCTCAAACTGATAACCGAAGCTGCGGATTTGCACGTAAGTGCAGATGGTAGGGGAGCGTTCTGTAGGTCTGTGAAGGTGTCTCGTAAGGGATGCTGGAGATATCAGAAGTGCGAATGCTGACATGAGTAGCGATAAAGCGGGTGAAAAGCCCGCTCGCCGAAAGCCCAAGGTTTCCTACGCAACGTTCATCGGCGTAGGGTGAGTCGGCCCCTAAGGCGAGGCTGAAAAGCGTAGTCGATGGGAAACGGGTTAAAATTCCCGTACTTTTATGCAGTGCGATGTGGGGACGGAGAAGGTTAGGTCATCAGACTGTTGGAATAGTCTGTTTAAGCCGGTAGGCTGGGGTGGTAGGCAAATCCGCCGCCCCTTAAGGCCGAGACGTGATGACGAGGGTCTACGGACCTGAAGTGACTGATACCACGCTTCCAGGAAAAGCCACTAAGCTTCAGCTGCATAAGAACCGTACCGCAAACCGACACAGGTGGGCAGGATGAGAATTCTAAGGCGCTTGAGAGAACTCAGGAGAAGGAACTCGGCAAATTGATACCGTAACTTCGGGAGAAGGTATGCCTCTTAGAGTGAATCCCCTGCGGGAGGAGCTTTGAGAGGTCGCAGAGAATCGGTGGCTGCGACTGTTTAACAAAAACACAGCACTGTGCCAACACGAAAGTGGACGTATACGGTGTGACGCCTGCCCGGTGCTGGAAGGTTAAGTGATGGGGTGCAAGCTCTTGATCGAAGCCCCAGTAAACGGCGGCCGTAACTATAACGGTCCTAAGGTAGCGAAATTCCTTGTCGGGTAAGTTCCGACCCGCACGAATGGCGTAACGATGGCCACACTGTCTCCTCCTGAGACTCAGCGAAGTTGAAGTGTTTGTGAAGATGCAATCTCCCCGCTGCTAGACGGAAAGACCCCGTGAACCTTTACTGTAGCTTTGCATTGGACTTTGAACAGACTTGTGTAGGATAGGTGGGAGGCTATGAAGTGGGAACGCTAGTTCTCATGGAGCCGTCCTTGAAATACCACCCTGGTGTGTTTGAGGTTCTAACCTTGGTCCGTGATCCGGATTGGGGACAGTGCATGGTAGGCAGTTTGACTGGGGCGGTCTCCTCCCAAAGTGTAACGGAGGAGTTCGAAGGTTACCTAGGTACGGTCGGAAATCGTGCTGATAGTGCAATGGCAAAAGGTAGCTTAACTGCGAGACCGACAAGTCGAGCAGGTGCGAAAGCAGGACATAGTGATCCGGTGGTTCTGAATGGAAGGGCCATCGCTCAACGGATAAAAGGTACTCCGGGGATAACAGGCTGATACCGCCCAAGAGTTCACATCGACGGCGGTGTTTGGCACCTCGATGTCGGCTCATCACATCCTGGGGCTGTAGCCGGTCCCAAGGGTATGGCTGTTCGCCATTTAAAGTGGTACGTGAGCTGGGTTCAAAACGTCGTGAGACAGTTTGGTCCCTATCTGCAGTGGGCGTTGGAAGTTTGACGGGGGCTGCTCCTAGTACGAGAGGACCGGAGTGGACGCACCTCTGGTGTACCGGTTGTGACGCCAGTCGCATTGCCGGGTAGCTAAGTGCGGAAGAGATAACCGCTGAAAGCATCTAAGCGGGAAACTCGCCTGAAGATGAGACTTCCCTGAGGGCTTGACCCTCCTGAAGAGTCGTTCGAGACCAGGACGTTGATAGGTCGGGTGTGGAAGCGCTGTGAGGCGTTAAGCTAACCGATACTAATTGCTCGTGAGGCTTGATCCTATCATTTGAGTGGCTTGGGAAAC
>NZ_JAMZGH010000009.1:0-151073 GCF_024158805.1 Chromobacterium sp. S0633
TGGCGCTCTTCAGCGGAATGCGGGTTTCGATCTTGGCTTCGCCCCCGCTGACGATCTCATCTAGGAACGGGCTGGCCTGGCGCGCGTGGCGCCCCACTTCGGACATCCCCTTCTTGTGGGTGTCCAGTTCTTCCAGCGTGATGATGGGGATGAACACATCGTGTTCTTCGAAGCGATACAAGCAGGTGGGGTCGTGCAGCAGCACGTTGGTGTCGAGAACAAACAGCTTGCTGGCGCTGATTTTTTTGCGGCTGGCCATGATGATCCCCTGGTTTTATCGCGGGGCGGGCCGGGAATCGGCCGACCCCGTCGCAGTTTTTAGAGCGTCTTGACGAAGTCCAGCACCGCCGCGGCGTGGCCTGGCACTTTGACGCCGCGCCATTCGCGCGCGATGTCGCCGTTCCGGCCAATCACGAAGGTGCTGCGTTCAATCCCTCTGACCTGTTTGCCATACATATTCTTCATCTTGATGACGCCAAACAGATTGCAAACAACCTCCTCTGCATCGGACAACAATTCGAATGGCAGCTCCAGCTTGGCTTTGAAGTTCTCGTGAGACTTCAGGCTGTCGCGGGAAATGCCGACAACGGCGGCGCCGGCGGCGGCGAATTCGGCGTGCAGATCGCGGAAATCCATGGTTTCGTTGGTGCAGCCGGGGGTGTTGTCTTTGGGGTAGAAGTAGATCACCAGCGGCTTGGGGCTGCTGGACAGCTGAAACGAGACGCCGGCGGTGCCGGGCAGGGTGAAGTCGGGGCAAGCAATGCCGGACATGCAGTAACTCCTGTGGTGGAACTGGGTTGGTGCGTCCGCCTTGTTTTGAGATTAGCGGATTCCCGCCCGGTTAGACAATGGGAATGGGTAACGAAATTTTCACGGCGCGTGTTCCCGCCGCAGCAGCACCAAGAGCGCGCCGGCGCCGCCCATGGATTCGCCGGCCTCGCAAAAGGCCAGCACATCGGGGTGGTGCTTGAGCCAGGCGCGCACCATGCGCTTGAGCACGGGCTGGCCGTTGGAGCCGAAGCCCTTGCCGTGTATCACCCGCACGCAGGGGCCGTGGCGCCGCGCCTGGTGCAGGAACAGCGCCAAGGCGTCCTGGGCCTGGTAGCGGTCGCAGCCGTGCAGGTCGAGCTGGCGGCAGACCGGCCAGAAGCCTGCGCGCAGCTTTTTCAGCGTGGCGGAGGGCATGCCGGGGCGGGCGAAATGGGCGTCGATCTCTGCCGGTTCGAACCACCCCACCATCTGCTGCAGCAAGGCCTGTTGCACCGCTTCCGACGTCTGGCCGTGCTGATGGCGGCGGCGCGGATGCGGGCTGGGCTTGGGGCGAGGGCTGGCGTGGCGGTTGTCCGGCTTCAGCGGCTTGACGTCGCGGAACAGCTGGCGGAAATCCGGTTCCGGTTCGGCCGGCGGCGCGGCGGAAACGGAAACGCCAGCCGGCGCGCGGGAGTCGCGCACCTGCTGGCGCAGGCCTTGCAAGGCTTTCTTGAAGGCTTTCAAGTGTTTACTTCAGGCTGTCCAGGTAACGTTCCGCGTCCAGGGCGGCCTGGCAGCCGGAGGCCGCGCTGGTCACCGCCTGGCGGTAGATGTGGTCCTGCACGTCGCCGGCGGCGAACACGCCCGCCGCGCTGGTGGCGGTGGCGTTGCCCTCGCGGCCGCTCTTGGTGATCAGGTAGCCGGTGCCGTCCATTTCCAGCTGGCCTTTGAAGATCTCGGTGTTCGGCTGGTGGCCGATGGCGACGAAGAGGCCCATTACCTTGATTTCTTCGGTGGAGGCGTCCTGCATGGACTTCAGGCGCAGGCCGGTGACGCCGGAAGCATCGCCCAGCACTTCGTCCAGGGTGGCGTTCAGCTTCAGGCTGATCTTGCCTTCCTTGACGCGGTCCATCAGCTTGTCGATCAGAATCTTCTCGGCGCGGAAGGTTTCGCGGCGGTGGATCAGGGTCACGTGCTTGGCGATGTTGGCCAGATACAGCGCTTCTTCCACCGCGGTGTTGCCGCCGCCGATCACCGCCACGTCCTGGTTGCGGTAGAAGAAGCCGTCGCAGGTGGCGCAGGCGGACACGCCCTTGCCCTTGAACGCTTCTTCGGAGGCCAGGCCCAGGTATTTGGCCGAGGCGCCGGTGGCGATGATCAGCGCGTCGCAGGTGTATTCGCCGGCGTCGCCCACCAAGCGGATCGGTTTTTCATGCAGATGGGTGGTGTGGATGTGGTCGAACAGGATTTCGGTGCCGAAGCGCTCGGCGTGCTGCTGAAAGCGCTGCATCAGTTCCGGGCCCATCACGCCGGCGGCGTCCGCGGGCCAGTTGTCCACGTCGGTGGTGGTCATCAACTGGCCGCCTTGCGCCAGGCCGGTGACCAGCACCGGCTTCAGGTTGGCGCGCGCCGCGTAAACGGCGGCGGTGTAGCCGGCGGGGCCGGAGCCAAGAATCAGCAGGGGGCTGTGGCGAGTCGTGGTCATGATGTTTTCCTGTGTGAGAAGCGGGTAATGAAACCGATTGCGTCAAACCGGGGCGGCCGGTTGGGCGCCGAGGTCGAGTCGTTCAGTTCTGAAGTATGGTGTCTGTCCGTCGGAATCCAAGAGCAAGAGCGGACTATTCAGCCAGCGGGCCCGCGCGCGGGCGCCGGCGTTTCGGCTGACAATATACAAGAGCGGCGGGGCAAGGTTAAGCGTTGGCTTGATTGGAATATTCAACATTGCTGATTGAATTCCTTTATCGCCGTTCCCGGCCGTCCTATCGGCCGGGCTTGGTTCTGGCTGAAATCATTTGCGCATTCACGCGTCGATTCAAAAGCTTGCCGTTTTTCGGGGCGCCGTCATGCCGGAATCCGCGGCGGGGCTAGGCCCGCTTGGCCCGCCGCGGCCGCGCGGCGGCTACTTGCCAGCACCGGCCGCGTGCTATACTGTCCGTTTTCGCGTTGGGTGCGTGGTGTAACTCCGCGCAGCGCCACTTCTGAGGTGAGGCAATGTCCTTCGTGTCTGCCGATCCGTGGCGTCGTACCGTCCCAGATGACTAAACCTGTCACACACTTAAGGATTTAACATGCAAGTACAGCTGGAAACATTGAGCAATCTTGAGCGCCGCATGAATATCGCCCTGCCGATGGCGGCCATCGACACGCAAGTGGCCGAGCGCCTGAAGCGCGTGGCCCGCAACGCCAAGATTCAAGGTTTCCGCCCGGGCAAGGCTCCGCTGAAGATCGTGGAAATGAACTACGGCGCCCAGGTGCGTGAAGAAGTGATGGGTGAACAGGTTCAACAGGGTTTCTACTCCGCCGTGAGCGAGCAGAAGCTGCGCGTTGCCGGCTACCCGCGCTTCGAGCCGGTAGCCGCCGGCGACGACAAGGAAAACTTCAAGTTCGCCGCCACTTTCGAGGTTTACCCGGAAGTGAAGGTTGGCGAGCTGGCCGGCAAGGAAGTGGAAAAGCCGCTGACCCCGGTGACCGACGCCGAAATCGAGAAAACCATCGATATCCTGCGCAAGCAGCGCACCCGCTACAACCGCGTTGAGCGCGAAGCCGCCACCGGCGACCGCGTGATCATCGACTTCAAGGGCGCCATCGACGGCGTGCTCTTCGAAGGCGGTTCTTCCGAGAACTTCCCCTTCGTGCTGGGCCAAGGCCAGATGCTGGCCGAGTTTGAAGCGGGCGTCGCCGGCATGAAGGAAGGCGACATCAAGAGCGTGGAAGTGAGCTTCCCCGAGGATTACCACGGCAAAGACGTGGCCGGTAAAACCGCCGTGTTCGAAATCCTGCTGAAGAACGTGGCTGAAGCCGTGCTGCCGGAAGTGAACGAAGAGTTCGCCAAGCTGCTGGGCATCGCCGACGGCGACGTTGAGAAAATGCGCGCTGAAATCCGCAAGAACGTGGAACGCGAAGTGAAGCGCCGTCTGCAGGCCCGCACCAAGGAAAACGTGATGCAGGCGCTGTTGGACGCCACCGAGATCGAACTGCCGAAAGCCCTGGTCAGCCTGGAAATCGGCCGTCTGGTCGAGCAAGCCCGTCGCGACATGCAGCAACGCGGCATGAACGTCAAAGACATGCCGTTCCCGCCGGAACTGTTCGCTCAGCAAGCCGAGCGCCGCGTGGCTCTGGGCCTGATCCTGTCCGAAGTGGTGGAGTCCAACAAGCTGGAAGCCAAGCAGGACCAAGTCAAGGCCATGATCACCGAGTTCGCCGACAGCTACGAAGATCCGGCTGAAGTGCTGACCTGGTATTACGCCAGCCCGGACCGCCTGGAAGGCCCGACTTCCATGGTACTGGAAGACAATGTGGTTGAATTTGTGCTGTCCAAGGCCAATGTTGTAGAGAAAGAACTGTCCTTCGACGCCCTGATGGGCAACAACGCCTGATAACAGCTGGAGTGGCCGATGAAATCGATGATGGAACCTCAAGGTCTGGGCCTGGTGCCCATGGTGGTGGAACAGAGCGGCCGCGGCGAGCGCGCGTATGACATCTACTCGCGTCTGCTGAAGGAACGCATCGTGTTCCTGGTGGGCCCTGTCACGGATGAGTCGGCCAACCTGGTTGTGGCGCAGATGTTGTTCCTTGAATCGGAAAATCCGGACAAGGACATCCACTTCTACATCAACTCGCCGGGTGGGTCGATTACCGCGGGCATGTCCATTTACGACACGATGAACTTCATCAAGCCGGATGTTTCCACCTTGTGCATTGGCCAGGCCGCCAGCATGGGCGCCTTCCTGCTCGCCGCCGGCGCGCAGGGCAAGCGCTTCGCGCTGGCCAATAGCCGGGTGATGATTCACCAGCCGCTGCTGTACGGCGGCGGCCTGTCCGGCCAGGTCACCGATATCGAGATCCATGCTCGCGAACTGGTCAAAGTCAAGGCCAAGATGAACGAGCTGCTGGCCAAACATAGCGGCCAGCAACTGGAGCGGGTGATCGCCGACACCGAGCGCGACAACTTCATGTCCGCCGACGAGGCACAGGCCTACGGCTTGATCGACAAAGTGCTGACGTCCCACAAGGACGTGAAAGCTTAAGGAGCGATGGAATCCGCCAATGGCTGATAAGAACAGCAATGAAAAGCTTCTCTACTGCTCTTTCTGCGGCAAGAGCCAGCATGAAGTCCAACGCCTGATCGCCGGGCCGCAGGTCTTCATCTGCAACGAATGCGTCGAGCTGTGCAACGACATCATTCGCGAGGAGCTGGAGAAGGGCGTCGGCGACGCCGCGTCCTCCTCCGAAGACAGTCCGCTGCCTACGCCTCAGGAAATCCGCGCGGATCTCGACCAATACATCATTGGTCAGGATTTCGCCAAGAAGACCCTGTCGGTGGCGGTGTACAACCACTACAAGCGTCTGAGCAGCCCGGCAAGCAAGAGCGAGGTCGAGCTGGCCAAGAGCAATATCCTGCTGATCGGTCCGACCGGTTCCGGCAAGACCTTGCTCGCCCAGTCTCTGGCCCGCTTGCTGGACGTGCCCTTCGTCATCGCCGACGCCACCACGCTGACCGAAGCGGGTTACGTGGGCGAGGATGTCGAGCACATCATCCAGAAGCTGCTGCAAAAATGCGACTACGACGTGGACAAGGCCCAGCGCGGCATCGTCTACATCGACGAGATCGACAAGATCTCGCGCAAGTCGGAAAACCCGTCCATCACCCGCGACGTATCGGGCGAGGGCGTGCAGCAGGCTTTGCTGAAGCTGATCGAGGGCACCGTGGCCTCGATTCCGCCGCAGGGCGGCCGCAAGCATCCGAATCAGGAATTCATCCAGGTGGACACCACCAATATCCTGTTCATTTGCGGCGGCGCTTTCGACGGGCTGGAGAAGATCATTCGCCAGCGCTCGGAAAAGGGCGGCATCGGTTTCGGCGCCGACATCAGCTCCAAGGACGACGGCAAGAGCTTGTCCATGTTGTTCCAGGAAGTGGAGCCGCAGGATCTGATCCGTTTCGGTCTGATTCCCGAGCTGATCGGCCGGCTGCCGGTGGCGGCCACGCTGGAGGAGCTGGACGAAGAGGCGCTGGTCACCATCCTGACCCAGCCGAAGAACGCGCTGATCAAGCAGTATCAGAAGCTGTTCTCGATGGAGTCGGTGGAGCTGGAAGTGCGTCCGTCCGCCTTGCGGGTGATCGCCAAGCAGGCGCTGAGCCGCAAGACCGGCGCGCGTGGTTTGCGCTCCATCCTGGAACGGGCGCTGCTCGACACCATGTACGAGCTGCCGTCCATGGCCGACGTGGAAAAAGTCGTGGTGGATGAAAAGGTTATCGACAAGGGCGACAAACCGCTGTTCATTTATCGCGACAAGGACGACAAGGCGCAATCGGCCTGATTGTCCGCCGCGACTCCGGAGACCGCCCAAACCGGGCGGTTTTTTATTTGTAGAGCCGGAAATCTGATTTAGTATGGGGGTGTTGAATTTTACTGTCCGCCCCCCCATCTCCCAAGCATTGTTTCATAAGCAAGGTTAGGTGATATGCCGCAACCCGCAGAACTCAAAGAAGAAGCCACGCTGCCATTGCTGCCGCTGCGCGACGTGGTGGTCTTCCCCCATATGGTGATCCCGTTGTTCGTCGGCCGCGCCAAGTCCATCCGCGCGCTGGAGCTGGCGATGGACGAGGGCAAGCAAATTCTCTTGGTGGCGCAGCGTTCCGCCTCCAAGGACGAACCGTCCGCCGACGACCTGTATCAAGTCGGCACCATCGCTTCGGTGTTGCAGATGCTCAAGCTGCCGGACGGCACCGTCAAGGTGCTGGTCGAAGGCCGTCAGCGCGCGATGATCGAATCCGTGGGCGAAGAAAACGAATGCTTCGTCGGCGCTTTCAAGCCGCTGAGCCCGGAGGCCGAGGAATCGACCGAGACCGAGGCGATGCGCCGCGCGCTGCTCGCGCAGTTCGAGCAGTACGTCAAGCTGAACAAGAAGATTCCGCCGGAAGTGTTGAACTCGCTGGCCGGCATCGACCGCGCCGGCCGCATGGCCGACACCATCATCGCCCACCTGCCGCTGAAGCTGGAGCAGAAGCAGGAGGTGCTGGAGATGTTCGACGTGCAGCAGCGCCTCGAGCACCTGATGTCGCAGCTGGAAGGCGAAATCGACATCCTGCAGGTGGAAAAACGCATCCGCGGCCGCGTCAAGCGGCAGATGGAAAAGAGCCAGCGCGAGTACTATCTGAACGAGCAGGTCAAGGCGATTCAGAAAGAGCTGGGCGAGATGGACGAGGTCAGCGACCTCGACGAGCTGGAAAACAAGATCAAGGTCGCAGGCATGAGCAAGGAGGGTCGCGAGAAGGCGATGTCCGAGCTCAAGAAGCTGCGCATGATGTCGCCGATGTCGGCGGAAGCCACCGTGGTGCGCAACTACATCGACACCCTGCTCGAACTGCCGTGGAAGAAGAAGACCAAGATCAGCAAGGACGTGGCCAAGGCCGAGGAAGTGCTGGACGAGGATCACTTCGGCCTGGAGAAGGTCAAGGAGCGGATTCTGGAGTACCTGGCGGTGCAACAGCGCGTCGACAAGCTCAAGGCGCCGATTCTGTGCCTGGTGGGGCCGCCGGGCGTGGGCAAGACCTCGCTGGGCCAGTCCCTGGCGCGCGCCACCAACCGCAAGTTCGTGCGCATGGCGCTGGGCGGGGTGCGCGACGAGTCCGAGATCCGCGGCCATCGCCGCACCTATATCGGCTCCATGCCGGGCAAAGTGCTGCAGAACATGAGCAAGGCGGCGGTGAAGAACCCGCTGTTCCTGCTGGACGAAGTGGACAAGATGGGCGCGGATTTCCGCGGCGATCCGTCGTCGGCCTTGCTGGAGGTTTTGGACCCGGAGCAGAACCACTCCTTCATCGATCATTACGCCGAAGTCGAATTCGACTTGTCCGATGTGATGTTCGTGGCCACCGCCAACTCGCTGAACATTCCGCCGGCGCTGCTGGACCGGATGGAAATCATTCGTCTCGCCGGCTACACCGAGGACGAAAAGGTCAATATCGCCACCAAATACCTGCTGCCCAAGCAAATGAAGGCCAACGGCGTGCAGGAGGGCGAGCTGGCGGTGCAGGAGACCGCGCTGCGCGACATCGTGCGCTACTACACCCGTGAAGCCGGCGTGCGCAGCCTGGACCGCGAAATCGCCAAGATCTGCCGCAAGGTGGTGACCAGCGCCTCGCTGAAGGCCGGCAAGGCGAGCAAGGTGACCGTCAGCGGCCGCAACCTGGACAAATTCCTGGGCGTGCGCCGTTTCGATTACGGCATCGCCGAGGACGAGAACCGCATCGGCCAGGTCACCGGCCTGGCGTGGACCGAGGTGGGCGGCGAACTGCTGACCATCGAGGCGGTGTCGCTGCCGGGCAAGGGCAACATCATCCGCACCGGCCAGCTGGGCGAGGTGATGCAGGAGTCCATCACCGCGGCGATGAGCGTGGTGCGCAGCCGCGCGCGTTCGCTGGGCATCAAGCCGGACTTCTACGAGAAGAGCGATATGCACATCCACGTGCCGGAAGGCGCGACGCCCAAAGACGGGCCCAGCGCCGGCATTGCGATGACCACGGCCCTGGTGTCCATCCTGACAGGCATTCCGGTGCGCGCCGACGTGGCGATGACCGGCGAGATCACGCTGCGCGGCGAGGTATTGCCTATCGGCGGCCTGAAAGAGAAGCTGCTGGCGGCGCATCGCGGCGGGATCAAGCACGTGTTGATCCCCAAAGGCAACGAAAAAGATTTGGTTGAAATTCCCGCCAATATCAAGCATAAAATCGAAATCCATGCCGTTAAGTGGATAGACGAAGTCTTGGCTTTGGCCTTGGAGCGGCAACCGGAGCCTTTGTCGGAAGAAGAAAAGCCGGCGGAGGAGTTGCGAGGGACGCAGGAGGCAGCGCAAGGCGTGTCCGTGATGAAGCATTAAGAATCATGGCCTTAGCCGAACGCTGAATAACTTGTGTTCAAGCGGCTTTCCAGTGTGTTTGCGAAATGGCAAAATGCCCGTCAAAGCCGCTTGACACAAGGATTTCGCCCTTGCTATAAAGCAAGCGGTTTTTATCCGAATTACGTAGACCGAGAACGACGAAAGGGGACTTACGTGAACAAGTCTGAACTGATTGACGCTATTGCCGCTGAGGCCGATATCTCCAAAGCCGCCGCCGCCAAGGCGCTGGACGGCATGGTGGCCGCTGTAACCGACGCTCTGAAAAAGGGCGACACCGTGACCCTGGTGGGCTTCGGCACCTTCTACGTTGGCGAACGCGCTGAACGCAGCGGCCGCAACCCGAAGACCGGCGCCACCATCAAGATCCCGGCAGCTCGTTCGCCGAAGTTCCGTGCTGGCAAGGCACTGAAAGACGCGCTATAATTAGCGGCCTTGGCAGCCCCTAGCGGCTGGCAAGGTGTTTCGAGGGGCGTTTAGCTCAGTTGGTAGAGCGTCTGCCTTACAAGCAGAATGTCGGCGGTTCGACTCCGTCAACGCCCACCACAGTCCGGAGCGGTAGTTCAGTTGGTTAGAATACCGGCCTGTCACGCCGGGGGTCGCGGGTTCGAGTCCCGTCCGCTCCGCCAGAACTCACAAAAAGGTGAACGAAATACAGCGTTCACCTTTTTTTTTGACAAGGGTGGCTCAAGCCAATCGCCATGTTCGAGTTTGTCCAGAACAATAAAGTCTTCATTCAGGTTGTATTGGGAGCTGTTGCGTTGACCTTCGTGGGCTTCGGCGTGGGCAGCTATGAAGCAGCTTCCGACGACCCTTATCTCGCCAAGGTAGGTTCCGCCAAGATTTACAAGCGCGATCTGGATCGAGCCTTGGAGGGCCAGCCCACCGATCCGGCAAGCCGCCAGGCCGCGCTGGAAAACCTGATCCGCCAGGAACTGCTGCTGTCCGACGCGCACGACCGCGGCGTCACCGTCAGCCCCGAGCAGCTGCGCAAAGTCATCGCCTCCATTCCCGCCTTCCAGGACAACGGCAAGTTCAGCCCGGAACGCTATCGCGAATTCCTGCAAAACCGCTATCCGTCTCCTGAAGCCTTCGAAGCCCAGGTCAAGCGCGACATCGTGCTGCAAAGCCAGCTGACCGGCATCGCCGGCACCGAGTTCGTCGCCGGCACCGTGGTCAACCGTCTGGCCGGCCTGTTGGGCGAGGGCCGCGAAGTGCGCTCTTTGCTGTTGAAGCCGGCGGATTTCGCCGCCGAGGTCAAGACCGACGACGCCGCGCTCAAGGCCTTCTACGACGCCAACCTGAAGCGTTTCCGCGTACCGGAGCGGGTCAAGCTCGACTACGTGCTGCTGTCCCAGGACGCCTTGGCTCAAGGCCTTAAGCCCAGCGACGCCGAGCTGCAGAAATACTACGAAGAACACAAGGCCGAGTTCAGCAACGAACAGCGCCGCGCCTCCCATATCTTGCTGACGGTGGCCAAGGACGCCAAGCCGGAGCAGAAGGCCAAGATCAAGGCCGAAGCCGAGGCCTTGCTGAAGGACGTGCGCGCCAATCCGGCCCGTTTCGCCGAACTGGCCAAGGCCAAGTCGCAAGATCCGGGCTCCGCGGCCAATGGCGGCGATCTGGGTTTCTTCGGCCACGGCATGATGGTCAAGCCTTTCGACGACGCGGTGTTCCGCATGAAGCCGGGCCAGATCAGCGAAGTGATCGAAACCGAGTTCGGTTATCACATCATCAAGCTGGACGAAGTGAAGGCTCAGGACTTCGCCGAAGTGAAAGCGGCTATCGCCGAGAAGCTGCAGCGTCAGCAGGCGGGCAGCCTGTTCCGCAGCCAGGCCGACAAGCTGACCGAACTGGCCTACCAGCAGGGCGATTCGCTGAAGGCGCTGCAAGAGCAGTTGAAGCTGCAGCCGCAGCATTCCGATTGGCTGAGCCGCGGCAAGCCGGCGGCGGACCCGCTGCTCAACAGCCCCAAAGTGCTTGAGGCGGCGTTCAGCGAAGACGTGCTGAAGAAGAAGCACAATAGCGAGCCGGTGGACATCGGCAACAGCCGCCTGTTGGTGGTGCGCGTGGCCGAACATCAGCCGGAGCGTCAGCAGACGATGGACGAGGTGCGCGAGGTGATCAAGGCCGAGCTGGTGGCCAAGGAAGGCGCCAAGCTGGCCGAGAAGAAGGGCCAGGCGCTGTTGGCCGAGCTGAAGGCGGGCAAGGGCGAGGGCAAGGCTTGGAGCGAAGCCAGGACCCTGCTGCGCCGCGATCCGGCCGGCCTGCCCATCGCCGACGCGCGGGCGGTGTTCGCCGCTCAGGCGGGCAAGCTGCCGGCCTTCGCCGGCGCCAAGCGCGACAACGGCGAATACGCGCTCTATCGCATCGACAAAGTGATTCCGGCGCCGGCGGCCAGCGAGGCCGAACGCGGCCAGCTGAGCGCGATCCTGGGCGAGATGAACGCCAACGCCCAGCTGTCCAGCTATCTGGACACCTTGCGTCAGAAGTACAGCGTGACGATGGGCAAGCAGGGTTTGTCCGACGCGCAATAAGTCCGGTTTGAACGATGTCCGATCGCCGCCGCCAGCGTTTGCTGGCGGCGGTTTTTCATATGCCGCGCGCTGATTTGCTTATAAGTTTGAGCGCTAAGCGGGCAATTTTTTTTGAGTGGGATGAGATAATTTCAATCTTTTTTAGTCGGAACTATTGACTGGAAACGAAAATAGATGTTCAATCATAAACAAATTTAGTCGCCGATTTGAACACAGCTTGCGGGCGTAAAACAGCTAAAGCGTGGGTAAGCAGCCCCAGGACGTGATCCAGCATCTGCTTACAGTAATCTCGATTCCGCAGTGATTCCGAAGATTCCCATGCAAGGCCCGCCAAGTTCATTGGCGGGCCTTGTGTTTTTGGAGTATTTGGAATGATTCATCTGCAAAATGTTCGTAAGCGTTTCCGTCACCCCGAGGGGGGCTGGTTCGATGCGGTCACGGACACCTCTCTCACGATTCGTCCGGGCGAAGTCTTCGGACTAATCGGCTTTTCCGGCGCCGGCAAATCCACCTTGCTGCGCCTGATCAATCTGCTGGAGCGTCCGGACCACGGCGCCGTCATCGTCGACGGCGAAGACCTGACCAGCCTGTCCGCCAAGGCCTTGCGCCGCGCGCGCCAGAATATCGGCATGGTGTTCCAGCAATTCAATTTGATGGCCAACCGCACCGTGGCCGGCAACGTCGCCTTCCCGCTGGAAGTGGCGGGCTGGGCCAAGGCGGATATCGACAAGCGCGTCCATGAATGCCTGGAAGTGGTGGGCCTCTTGGACCGCGCCAATCACTATCCGGCGCAATTGTCCGGCGGCCAGAAGCAGCGCGTCGGCATCGCCCGCGCGCTGGCGCCCAATCCCAAGGTGATCCTGGCCGACGAGCCCACCTCGGCGCTGGACCCGAAAACCACTCAAGCCGTGCTGGATTGTCTGAAGGACATCAATCAACGCTTTGGCGTCACCATCGTCATCGTCACCCACGAGATGGGCGTGGTGAGGGCGATCTGCCATCGCGCGGCGGCCCTGGACGCCGGCCGGGTGGTGGAAGTGGTGGATGTGTCGAATAACGAGGTGGCGGCGGATTCCGATCTGGCGCGCTCGCTGCTGGAGGCCGCGTAATGGATGCCGCAACCCTGAACGAAGCATTGCAAAACCTGGTGAGCATGGGGCCGGAAATCTGGCAGGCCTTCCAGGAAACGCTGGTGATGCTGGGCATAGGCCTGAGCGCGGCCGTCTTGCTGGGCGGTCCGCTCGGCATCGTGCTCTACCTGACCCAGCCGGGTCAGCAGTTCGCCAACCGCGCGCTGAACGGCGTGCTGGGCTGGGTGGTGAACCTGGTGCGTTCCTTCCCCTTCATCATCCTGATGGTGTCGCTGGTGCCGCTGACGCGAGCGCTGGTGGGCAGCACCATCGGTCCGGTGGCGGCTTCGGTCCCGCTGGCCTTTGCCGCGATTCCGTATTTCGGCCGCCTGGTCGAGCAGACGCTGCGCGAAATTCCGCGCGGCGTGGTGGAGGCGGCCGAGGCGATGGGCGCCAGCCCGCTGCAGATCATCTGCAAGGTCTTGCTCAACGAGGCGCGCTCCGGCCTGATTTCCAGTCTGACCATTCTGACCATCAGCTTCCTGAGCTATACCGCGGTGGCGGGGGTGGTGGGCGGCGGCGGCATCGGCGATCTGGCCATCCGTTACGGCTACTACCGTTATCAAACCGATGTGATGGTGGCCATGGTGCTGATGCTGGTGGCGCTGGTGCAAGTCATCCAGCTGCTGGGCAACCGGCTGGCCGCCAAGCTGGACAAACGTTGACATCCGCCGGCGCCAGGCGCCGGCAGGGCTAAGCTTTTACCTATCAATGGACAAGCAGGAGAAACAAATGCGTAGATTCGTGATCAAGGCAGTGGCGGCGTCGGTATTGGGCTTGGCGACAGCGGGCGCGGCGCTGGCGGCGGACCCGGCCAAGAAGGACATCGTGATCGGCACCACCGTCGGCGATTTCGGCGATATGGTCAAGCAATCGATCAAGCCCATCCTGGAAAAGCAGGGTTACAAGGTCAAGCTGGTGGAGTTCACCGATTACGTGCGTCCTAATCTGGCCTTGCAGGAAGGCGCGCTGGACGTGAATGTGTTCCAGCACAAGCCCTATCTGGACAACTTCGTCAAAGAGCACAAGCTGAACCTGAAAGAGGCGTTCCAGGTGCCGACCGCGCCGCTGGGCATCTACGCCGGCAAGATCAAGGCGCTGAAAGACGTCAAAGTGGGTTCCACCGTGGCCGCCCCCAACGATCCGTCCAATTTCGCCCGCGCGCTGGTGATGCTGGCCGATCTGGGCTGGGTCAAGCTGAAGCCGGGCATCAACCCGCTGACCGCTTCCGAGCGCGACATCGCCGTGAATGTGAAGAAGATCAAGATCATTCCGCTGGAAGCCGCGCAACTGCCGCGTTCGCGCAGCGATGTGGACTTCTCGGTGATCAACGGCAATTACGCCACCAGTTCCGGCATCAAGCTGACCGAGGCGATCTATCAGGAAAAGAGCTACGCCTACGTCAACTGGGGCGCGGTACGCACGGCGGACCTGGCCAAGCCCTGGGCCAAGGACGTGGTGGCGGCTTACAACTCGCCGGCGTTCAAGGCTTTCGCCAAGCAGAAGTACGCGGGCTACAAGCTGCCGCAGAATTGGAACTAAGCGAGATCGCTTACTCGCGCGCCGGCAGACGGCCGGCGGCGCAGGATTTCTTGTAACACTCCTGGCTACAAGACTTGATGGGAGGGCTTAGCCCTCCCAATTTTTTTGCGCGCTTAGAACGTGTTTACGATCTCGCGAGCGAAGGTGAGACAAGGCGAAAACCGCTGAGAAAGCGGAGTGTACACACGGTACATGAGTATTTCGAAGGGATACTCACCGTGTAACGCTCCACAACGCGCAGCAGATCGTAAACAGGTTTCTCAGGCCCGCTGACAAAACCCCTGATCCTGCGTTGCGCCTCCTTGTCGTACTGGTACTGTCTGTGTCGGCGCGCCGTAGCTCAGGTGCGCAGCGCGGTTTTGTTAGGGCTCTTATTTCAGATAGGAGCGTAAGACACCCACCACCTGTTCCAGGTCCCGGCTGCGCTGCAGCGGGTCGTCGGCCTCAGGGCCCAGATGTTCGCGCAGATGGCCCTCCATCACTTCCATCATCAGCCCATTGACGGCGCCGCGCACCGCGGCGATCTGTTGCAGCACGGCCGAGCAATCGACTTCCTGTTCCAGTGCGCGTTCCAGCGCTTCCGCCTGGCCCTTGATGCGGCGGACGCGGGTCAATAATTTCTTCTTGTCTTTCACGGTATGCGGCATGCGCGCAGCTTCCTTCTATTGATAATATACTGGGGTATAGTATATTGACGCCAATCCGCCGCCGGACGCGTTGATTCCAATCGTCCACGGCGGCCAAATGGAACTCATTGTAAAGAAGGTCAAAGATGCCGCCAATCGCCGAGCTGATCCAACAGGGCAACATCAATCTCTGGCTGTTCATTCCGTCCGCCATCCTGTTGGGTGCGCTGCACGGGCTGGAGCCCGGGCACTCCAAGACCATGATGGCGTCTTTCATCATCGCCATCCGAGGCAGCATAGGCCAGGCGGTACTGCTGGGCCTGTGCGCGGCCTTGTCGCATTCGCTGATCGTCTGGCTGCTGGCGGCGCTGGCGCTCCAATACGGCAATCAGTTGATCGCCGAACAGGCGGAGCCGTATCTGATGCTGTTTTCCGCCGTAGTGGTTTTGGCGGTGGCGGCCTGGATGTTGTGGCGCACCCGGCGGGACAATCTGGTGGCGCGGGCCATGCGGCGGCCGCCAAACGGCGGCAGCATGATAGACACCGGCCATGGTCTGGTCGAGGCCTTGCTTCTGCGCGAGGACGGTCTGCGCGTGGCCTTGTACCAGTACAGCGCCGGCCTGCGACGGCTGAAACCCGATGGGCGCGGCTTGGCGCTGGCGTGGCAAGGCGAGGAGGAGGCCGGGGAACTGGCTTTTGAAACTGAGGGGGAGTATCTGCTCAGCCCGCGCTTGCCGGCCGGGGCGATGGCGAAGGCCTTGCTCCTAAGCCATGGCGGCCACGTTCATCGCTATCCCGTGCGTTTCGCGCCGGCGGTGGCCGGCGTCGAGGGGGCGGGGACGTATCGCCGGGCGGTGAGCGCGGGGCCGGCCAAGCCGGCGCGAAGAGCGACGGCGACGCTGCCCGCCTATCAGGACGCGCATGAACGCGCGCACGCCGAGCACATCCAGCGGCGCTTCGCCGGCAGGAAGGTGGGTAATGCGCAGATCGCCTTGTTCGGCCTGACCGGCGGGCTGATACCGTGTCCGGCCTCGGTGACCATTTTGCTGCTATGCCTGCATCTGAAGCGCTTCTCCCTGGGCGCCACCATGGTGGCTTCGTTCAGCCTGGGGCTGGCCTTGGCGCTGGTCAGCGTCGGCGTGCTGGCGGCCTGGGGCGTGCGCCAGGCGGGCGCCCGTTTCGGCGGCCTGGGCGAGTGGGCGCGGCGCGCGCCCTATCTGTCCGCCGGCCTGATGTTCCTGGTGGGCTTGGCGATGGCCGCGCAGGCCGCGCGCGGCCTCGCCGCTTAGCGCTTGTTCAAGGTCTGCCGCGCTTCGTGGGACGCGGCGCGGCGAGTACGGCTTCGAAATGCCCATGCAGCGCTTGCACGCTCCGCTTTCTCCGCCGCAAGGCCTTGTCCCGCTCGTGCTCGCGCGACTCTGAACGGTTTCCTAGGACGGCTGCCGCGCGGCGCCGGCGCGGCCCAGGTAACGTCCCAGCCAGCGGTCCTGTTCCCACAGCATGTGCAATATCGATTCGCGAGCGCGGTAGCCGTGGCTTTCCGCCGGCAGGGTCACCAGCCGCGCAACCGCGCCCAGGCCTTGCAGCGCCTGGTATAGACGCTCGCTTTGCAGCGGGAAGGTGCCCGGGTTGTTGTCCATTTCGCCGTGGATCAGCAAGAGCGGGTCCTTGATCTGATTGGCGTAGTTGAACGGCGACATGGCTTGATAAACCTCTTTGGCCTGCCAGAAATTGCGTTCCTCCGATTGGAAGCCGAAGGGCGTCAGCGTCCGGTTGTAGGCGCCGGAGCGGGCGATGCCGGCATGGAACAGCCGGGTGTGTGCCAGCAGATTGGCGCTCATGAAGGCGCCGTAGGAATGGCCGCCGACGGCGATGCGGGCCGGGTCGGCCACGCCCAGGCGCACCACTTCGTCCACCGCGGCCTGGGCGTTCATTTTCAGCTGCGGCAGATAGCTGTCGTTCGGCTCTTTCTCGCCTTCGCCGACGATGGGCATGCCCGGATCGTCCAGCACCGCGTAGCCGCGCGCCAGCATGGCCAGCGGTCCCCAATAGCTGATCCGATTGAAGCGGTAGGGCGATTCCGTCACCTGGCTCGCCGCGGCGGCGGTTTTGAACTCGGTGGGATAGGCCCACATCAGCACCGGCAGCGGGCCGTCGCGCTTGGCCTCGTAGCCGGGCGGCAAATAGAGGGTGGCGGTCAGCGCCACGCCGTCGGCGCGCCGGTAGCGCAGCAGTGTCTTGGCGACGTCCTTCAATTGCGGCGTCGGGTGCGGCACATGGGTCAGCGCCAGCGGTCCGGACGCTTGCCCCAGCGTCAGACGGTAGAGATTGGGCGGCTGGCTGACGGATTCGCGGCTGAGCAGCAGGTCCCGGCCTGCGTCGTCCAGCAGCGCGGCCGGCCGTTCGAACCAGGGCGCTTGCGATTGCCACAGCCGCGTGGCGCGTTTGTCGTCCAGCGCGTAGCGGTCGACGAAGGGACGGTCGCCTTCGGGGCCGGCGCCTTCGCCCAGCAGATAGATGGCCTTGCCGTCCGGCGTGGTTTGCAGCACGGATTGTCCGTTGACGTTGCTGATCATGGCCGCCTCGCCGGGGTCGCTGTAGCGGTCTTCCGATTTGCGGCTGCTTAGCAGTTCCGGCGGACGATCCTGGTCGGGGCGCGCGCGCCAGACTTTCAGTTCACGGCTTTTCCACCAGTGTTCGCGCACCAGGGCCAGGTCGCCGCGGCCCCAGCGGACGTCGGCGAAGCGGCTGGCCAGCCGCTGCAGCTGCCGCGGCGCTTGCTGGAAGGGCGCGGCTTGCAGATAGAGCGCGTCGCGCTCGGCGGCGTTTTGTCCGGGGTCGCCGCCGTCCAGCGCTTCGACCCAAAACAGGCTGGCCGGCGCGTCGGCGCGCCAGGCGATTTCGCGCGGGCCGGTCTCCACCGCGTCGTTGCCGGAAGGCATGCGTTCCAGCAGCGGCCGCTGGGTCACGGTATGCGCGATGCGGCCTTGCCGGTCCAATACGTCGACGCGCTTGGGGAAGCGGGAGATCGGCACCAGGCCGGAGTAGGGGCGTTGCAGTCGGGTGGCCAGCAGGTATTGGCGATTGGGCGAAGCGCTGACGCCGAGATAGCGGTCGGGCTGGCCGATGGGGCTGAGCTTGCCGTCCAGGCTGAGCAAGGCCAATTGGCTTTGCAGCTGGTAGTCCAGCAGGTCGGCGTCGTACGGGGTCTTGAGCAGGTCGGGATAGGTCCGGGTCTGGGACAGCGCGCCGCCTTCGCTTTGCTGGATATTGGGGCCGCTCGGAGCCTGGGGCGGCCGCGGCGCCGGGCCTTGCTTCGCCGGCACGCGCTTGATCAGCAGCTGTTCGCCGAACCAGGCGAAGCCGGGGCCGGTGGTGGCGTTGAGGTGGACCTCGCCCAGCCGGCGCGCGCGGGCGTCGGCCACGTCCAACAGCCACAGCTCCACGCCCTTGGCGCCCCATAGGCTGAAAGCCACGCGGCTTTCGTCGGCGGACCAGGCGCTGTCGGCGATGCGGGCTCCGGCGGGCAGGCCGCGCACCGCGCGGCTGCGGCCCTGTTTCACGTCCAGCAGGCTTAGCGCGTTGCCGAAGTCGAAACGGCTGGCGGCGCGCATGGCGGGGTTCAGGCGCAAGCCGGCCAGCTTGAGTTCGGGCTGGGCGACGTCGGCGATGCCGGGCAGACCGGGGCGATGGATTTGCAGCAGGGTCCGGCGCTTGGGGCCCAGGCTTTGCAAGGGCGGGCGCGGCGCGTCCACCAGGGCGCGCAATTCGGCGGGCGGGGTCTGATAGCCCTGTTCGGCGGCGCTTGACGGCGCAGCGGCCAGCAGGCCGGCGATCAGCGGCGCGCCGGCCAGCAGCGGAATACGAGGGGGCATGCGGGGCTCCTGTGAGGGATGGCGGGCAAGCGGAAAAACTTGCCCTAGTCTCGCAGGAGCGTCAAGGCGCGCCGCGCGCGGGCGGCGGAAGGCGCGAGCGCCCTAGAGCGGCGCGGGAACGCTAAGTAGTTCTTTTTGTTGCGGATTGGCCGGCGTCACCGGGTAGTCGAAGAACTGCAGCGTCAGGCCGCCGCCGTCCGCGCTGAAGCGGGCCGGGAAGCCCAGCGGCAGCGTGGTCTTGTCGTGGACATGACCAAAAGGAATGCCTGTCAGCACCGGAACGCCGGTCAGACGGCGGATTTCCGCCAGCACCGCGTCCAGGGTGTAGCCGGGGTCGTAGAGGTCGACCTGGCGGCTCATATTGAAATCGCCGATGAAAATGGCGCGCTGTTTGGCCAGCACGCCGGCCAGATGCAGCTGCTGCAGCATGCGTTCGATGCGGTAGGGCTGTTCGGCGACGTCCTCCAGGAACAGCAGGCCGCCCTTGATGTCCGGCAGATAGGGCGTGCCGACCAGGCTGCTGAGCACGCTGAGGTTGCCGCCCCAGAACACGCCTTCGCCGCTGGCGTTGTGGCGCTGCGGCGCGTCGACGCGCAGCTGGCGGTTGGCCGTGGTGGTGGTGGTCAGGAATTCATTGAGGGTGAAGGCGCTGGGTTGTTTGGCGCCGAAGTCGCTGACCATGGGGCCGGCGAAGCTGCCCAGCCCGCCCTTGGCCAGCAAGGCCAGCTGAATGGCGGTGAAGTCGCTGTAGCCGATCAGCTGGCTGCCGGATTCGCGCAGCAGCGGGCAGAGCCGGCCGTAGTCGATGTGGGGCAGCAGCCGCGTGGCGCCGTAGCCGCCGCGGCCGGCCACCAGCAGCTGCGGCGCGCTGCGGCGCGAGATCAGCTGATTGAGGTCGGCCAGCCTTTGCGCGTCGCTGCCGGCGAAACGCTGATGGCGGCGGTCCAGCGCCTGGACGTTTTCCAGCTGATAGCCGGCCAGGCGCAGCCGCTCCACGGCTTGCTGCTTTTGGCGCGCGTCCGGCAGCGGGCCGGAGCAGGCGGTGAAATAGAGGCTGCTGCCGACGGCTGCCGGCGCGGGAAGGGATTGGTCAACCATGGTGCGACATCCTTGCAAGAGGCCAAGGCCGGCGCTGAGCGCGCCCATCTGGAGTAGTTGGCGACGAGAGTATTGAATGCGGGCAGTCATTGAATCCGGGGCCGAAGGGCCGGTGCAAACGGGGTTCGACAGCGCGAGGCTGCGTGAGTTGCGTCAGTATACGGCAAACGCCGCGACGGCGCAGAGCGCCGCCGCCGGCGTCGCCGCGCTCAAGCCAGCAGATTGGCCAGGCTGGAGGTGGACTGCTGCATGGCCGACAGCTCGCTGTTGAGCGCGGTGTATTCGTTCAGCAACGAGCTTTTCTCGTTGGCCAACTGGTTGTTGAGCTGAGCCTGCAGATTGGTTTCGTCGTTGATCTTGACGTTGATGTCGCCCTGATCGGCGGTGATCATGCCGTTGGGGCCCAGCAGATTGTTGATGGCGGTGTTGAAGGCGTTGGCGTAGCCGTTGTTCTGGGCGTTGCCGAACAGATTGGCCACCGCGCCGGGATCGGCGTTCAGCGCGGTGGTGAAGGCGCTGGAATCCAGTTTCAGCGTGCCGTCCGCCTGCTGAGTGATGCCGACCTGGGCCAGATAGGCGTAAGAGGAGGAGGCGTTGACGCCCGGCACCGGCGTGCTGAGCAGGCCGGACAGCTGCTCTTGCAGGCCGATGACGTCGCTATTGTTCTTCATGCTGCCGTTGAGGGCGGCGTTGCTGGCGCTGATCACCTGGTTGTAGGCGCTGACGAAGGTTTGCAGCGTGGAGGTGACGTTGGCGGTGTTCTGGCTCATGTTCAGCGTCACCTGGCCCAGCTTGTTGAGGTTGACGGTGGCGCCGTTGATCACATTGCTCAGGGTGTTGCTGCTGCTGGACACATTGACGCCGTTGACGGTGAGCAAGGCGTCCTGGGCCGCCGCGGATTCGCCGGCGGCCGCGCCGCTCTGGCTCAGGCCGGCCAGAGTGTTGCCGGACGCGGCGCCGCTGTCGCTGCCGCCGGCGGCGATGCTGAAGGCGTTGGCGGGGCCGGATTGCGCGGAGGCCAGCACCAGCGAGAACTTGCTGTTGTACTCCACCACCGAGGCGTTGACGCCGATGCCGGCGCTATTGATGCTGTCGGCGATGGAGGACAGCGAGACGGCGGAGCCGTTCTGGCCCAGCTGCACGGTGCTGGTGGTCCCGTTGACGGTGAAGCTCAGCGCGCCGGGCGCGCCGGCCAGCGCGGCGTTCTGGTCGGTGATGGCTTGCCCGCCCGAGGTTTGGTCGAACACCAGTTGTCTCGGCTGGGCCAACTGGGTGACGTTGAGCGCGTAGTTGCCGGCCACGCCGCCGCTGGTGGCGCTGGCGCTGGCGATGGTGTTGTCGGTGGAGGCGATCTGGAATTGCTGCAGAAAGCTGCCGGAGGCCATGGCGGTGGAGGCGGTCTGCAGGCTGGACAGCGCGGAGCTGATCTGGCCGATGGAGCTGAGCTGGGACTGATAATTGCTGACCCGGCTCTGGCTTTGGGTCAGCGGTTGCGAGTCCACTGCGATCAGCTGGCTGACAATGCTTTGCACGTCCAGCGGCCCTACGCTGGTGGTGATGGATGCCATGACGACGCCTCCCTGGCGCGCCGCTGCCGCTGGCGCGCTTGTCTTGCGAGAAAATCAAGCGTTGTGGTCGTTGCGTGTTCCATCACGGGGCCGCCGGCTGCCAGCCGGCGGGGGAATACTGTCATGTTATCGGCCGTTTGGCCGTCAACTTTAATCCCCGGCCCGACTCTCGCAATAACGCGGGCCGGGCCGGGCGGTTGACGGCCCTGCGGCGGTTCAAGAGTGGTTTTTGAGCTCGGCGGCGGGGTCCGCGGCGGCGTCTTCCTGCGCGACGGTCTTGGGCGGCAGGAAGAAGGACAGCGGCGCGCTGAGGAAGCGCTTGAGCAGCATCGGCACCAGCGGCCACAGTAGGCTGCCGGACAGCTTGCGCGAGCGCAAGGCCACCCACAAAGCCAGCGAGAAGCTGACCGCCAGATTGGTCAGGCCGATCAGCGCCACGCCGGCGCAGCCGAGCAGCACGGTGGCCAGGGGCAGCTGGAAGTCCTGCGCCACGGTGGCGAAGGCCAGATTGGCGGCGGAGAAGGTGATGTGGCGGATATCGATGGGCAGGCCGAGGATGAAGCCTATGGTGCCGGTCAGGCCCAGGAACATGCCGAAGTAGAAGTTGCCGGCCAGCGCGCCCAGATTGTGTTCGATATAGTTGCCCAGTCTCCAGGCGCGGTGTTCGCCCAATAGCCGCTTCAGCCCGGCGTGGGAGGCGATGCGCTCAGGGATGCGGCGGTAGATCGCCTTGTTGTCGTAATAACCGGCGATCAGGCCGGACAGGAACAGAAACACCCCGGCGATGGCGGCGTGAGGCAGCGCCAGGCTGTGGATGGGGTCGATGTCGTGCAGCAGACTTTGCGCCTTGGCCACGTCCACCACCGGCGCGCCGAAGGCGGCCTGCCAGGCGAAGGCGATCAGGCCGGCGGTGGGGATGGCCAGCAGCACATTGCCGAGGATGGCGACGAACTGGGTGCGCATCACTTTGACCACCAGGTCGGCCAGGTCCTCCAGCTGCTTCTTTTGTCCGTTGTTTTCGTGCAGCACCGCGGCGATGCGCGCGGCGGTCATCGCCGGCTGCTTGGTGGCGATGGTCAGGTGCAGGATTTGCACGATGATGAAGCCGATCGCGTAGTTGAGGCCGAAGGCGATGCCTTCCCACAGCGGCGGCAGGTGGCCGCGGCTGAGCATCAGCTTGATCAGCGCCATGAAGCCGACGATGAGGCCGGCGCCCATCGCCGCCTTGGCCATGGCGGACCACTCCTTGCGGCTTTCCGCGATGTAGTGCTCGCCGTGGCGGCCGGCGTGCTCGGTGACTTGCAGCGCCAGCAGTTCCACATTGGACTTGAACAGATCGCGCAGGCTGTATTTGCGGTTTTCCGCGCGCGCGAAGGTGACGATGAGCTGGAACAAGTGCGGTTCCGCGGCCGGGTCGTGTTCCGGGTCCAGGATGGCCAGCAAGGCGCGGATGCGGGCGATGCTCTGCGCCAGCCGCAGACCGTGGTAGGTGAGGTTGACCGAGATGCCGAAGCGGCGCGCGTTCTTGCGCACCTTGTTGAGTATGCTTTCGCACTGGTCCAGCAGCACCAGCACGTGCTTGTCGTCCTCGGCGCGCGGCAGGCCCTCGATCAGATCGCGGCGGTAGCCGTCGACGTAGCGCTGCACTTCGGCGTTCAGATTGAGAAACGGCGATTCGAAGCGTTCGATGTCCGGATTGATGCGCACCAGCTCCGGTTCCAGGCCGATGGCGGTGATCTGGGCCGACAGCACTTGCACCGATTCCAGCAACTGCAGCCGAGTCTGCTGCCAGCCGTCGGCGTTGTCGTTCTCCTGCCAGGCCATCGCCCGCCACAGCGCGTGCCAGGTGGCGTCGGGGATGGCCGCCAGCCAGATGTAGTCCTGCTTCCAGCTGAACAGCCGGCTGAAGCGGTCCTGCAGCGAATCCGCCTTATAAGGCATGGGCAGAATGCGTTCGCCGACGCGTCGCAGCAAGGTGGAGCCGAAGCCTTCGTTGGCCAGGATGCCGCATTCGGTGTACAGCGGAATCTGCCGGGTTTCGGTCAGCAATTGCAGCAGCGCCTTGCGCAGGGCCGCGCGGTATTCGGCATGGTGTTCCAGCAGATAGGACAGCGCCTGCAGATTGACGACGGCTTGTTGCGGCTTGCCGGCGTCGTCGGGGCGCAGGCACTGCAGCAGCGCGGACAGGGCGTCGAGCTGGGCCGGCGCTTGGCTGATCTGGCGCAAGGCCTGCTCCAGGCTGGGGGACTGATTGTTTTCGCTCATCTAGGGTGCTGGTTAGGGGGCTAGTGGGTGATGGGGGCGCGATTCCGGCCCATGACCTTAATGGTAGGCGCAAGCGGGCTGATTTTCCGACGCGGCGCGGACGGCCGGCGGCGCGTGGAATCGGCATCGGGGTTTAGAGATGGGGACGATTGATTCAGTTTCCAGCTTTGCTTGCAAAATCGCGCAATTGACACCTTACTGACCAGTAAGTAGAGTGCTTCGCATGACTCAAGGCCCAGATCCCAAGACCGACACCCGCAAGCGCATCCTGGACATCGCCGAGCAATTGCTGCTCAGCCGGGGCTTCAACGCTTTCAGCTACCAGCACATCAGCTCGGAGCTGGGCGTGCGCAACGCCGCCATTCATTATCACTTCCCCAAGAAAAGCGATCTGGGCGTGGCCTTGATCCAGCGTTACCGCCGGCGTTTCCAGCGCTTCATCGATCAGCAGGCGGCGCTGGATCCCCAGGCGCAGCTGGAGGCGTATTTCGGTCTGAGCGACAGCTATTATCGGCAGCACCGGCAGATCTGTCCCAGCGGCATTCTCAGCACCGAATTCCTGACGCTGCCGGAGGAAATGCAGCGGGAAGCGGCGGCCTTCATCGACGAGATGCGGCTGTGGGCGGTGGACATCACCAGGCGCGGCGCGGCCAGCGGCCAGATGCGTTACGCCGGCACGCCGGAGGCCATCGGCATGATGCTGTTCTCCGCCTTGCAAGGGGCGCTGCAGCTGGCGCGCATAGATCAGCACGCGCTGGAGACCATCAAGCAGCAAGTGCGCGCGGTGCTGGGCCTGGGCGGGCATTGAGTGCCGGAATCACGACAACAACAGAGGGGCGCTACATGGAGTACAAGAAAAACAGCATGAGCCGCATTGCCGACAAAGTGGGCAAGTTGCCGGCGGGAATGCGCAGCACGGTATTGAGCATGATGTTCGGCAAGATCGTGCCGTTTCTGTCCACCGCGGGCCTGCGTTTCGAGGAGGTGGGCCATCAGCGTTTGACAGTGTCCATCCGCAACCGCAAGAAGGTGCAGAATCACATCCGCGGCGTGCACGCCGCGGCGATGGCCCTGCTGGCGGAGACCTCGACCGGCTTCGTCGTCGGCATGAATATGCCGGACGACAAGCTGATGCTGCTCAAATCGATGAAGGTCAACTACGTGCGCCGCTCGCAAGGCGATATGCGCGCGGTGGCCAGCCTGAACGCGGAGCAGATCCAGCTGATGCACGACACGGAAAAGGGCGAGGTGCTGGTGCCGGTGCTGGTCACCGACGAGTCCGGCGAATCGCCGATCGAATGCGAAATGCTGTGGGCGTGGATTCCCAAGAAACGTCCGGAACAAGGAGCGGCGGCATGATCAATCTGGAAACGATACGGATCGAGCTGAACGAACACGTGGCCTTGATCCGCCTCAATCGCGCGGACAAGGCCAATGCGCTGAACCAGCGGATGTGGCAGGACTTGCGGGCCGCCTTCGAGTGGCTGGACGACACCCCGGCCGCGCGCGTGGGCGTGCTGGCCGGCGAGGGGCGTCATTTCTGTTCCGGCATCGACCTGGGCATGCTGATGGGCGTGCAGGCGGAGATCGCCGACGACTGCGAGGCGCGCAAGCGCGAGAAATTGCGCCGTCTGATCCTGGATCTGCAGGGCTGCGTCAATAGTCTGGAGCGTTGCCGCAAGCCGGTGATCGCCGCGGTGCACGGCGCCTGCGTCGGCGGCGGCCTCGACATCGCGCTGGCGGCGGATTTCCGCTTCGCGGCCGCGGACGCGGTATTTTCGGTGCGCGAGATCGACGTCGGCATGGTGGCGGACGTGGGCTCGCTGCAACGGCTGCCGCGGGTGGTGGGCGAAGGCCTGGCGCGCGAGCTGGCCTTGACCGGCCGCGACGCGACGGCGGAAGAAGCGTTGGCCATCCGCCTGGTCAACCGCGTGCTGCCGGATGCGGACGCGGTGCTGGCGGCGGCGCTGGAATCGGCGCGGCTGATCGCCGGCAAGTCGCCGCTGGCGATGCGCGGCTGCAAGGAGGTGCTCAATTACAGCCGAGACCACTCGGTGGCGGACGGCCTTGAATATGTGGCGAACTGGAACGCGGCGATGCTGATCTCCGAAGACATCCAGAAGGCCGGCATGGCCATCCTGACCGGGCACGCGGCGCAGTTCCGCGACTGAGCGAGGCTTGTCTCGCGGGTTTCCAATGGCGCCTTAGGGCGCCATTGTTCGTTCTTGGCCCCGTTCACCCGCCGCCGCGCTTCGTGAGCGGCGGGGCGCAAAAAAAGAGGCGCGGAGCGCCTCTTCGGTTCAAGCGGTAGGACTGGGCTTACTGGGCGGCGCTGGCGGCCGGCGCGGCGGCGGCTTCGCCGCCGACGGTGGACACCACTTCCCACTTGCCGCCCTTGACCTGGTACACGGTCACCGCGCCGTTCTTGATGTCGCCCTTGTCGTCAAAGGCGATCTTGCCGGTCACGCCGGTGTAGCCGGTCTTGCCCACTTCGGCCAGATAGGTTTTGGGGTCGGTGGATTTGGCGCGTTTCATCGCGTCCACCAACACCATCACCGCGTCGTACTCATACGGTGCGTAGATCTGCACCTCGGTGTTGAATTGCTTCTTGAACTTGTCGTTGAACGCCGCAAAGCCCGGCATCTTGTCGCGCGGCACGCCGCAGCTGGACGCGTACTGGCCGTCGGAAGCCTCGCCGGCCAGCTTGATGAATTCCGGCGTCTGCCAACCGTCGCCGCCCATCAGCTTGGCCTTGAGGCCCAGGCGCTGCATCTGCTTGGCCAGCGGGCCGGCTTGCGCGTCCATGCCGCCGTAGAAGATCAGGTCCGGCTTGCTGGCCTTGATCGAGGTCAGAATGGCGTTGAAGTCGGTGGCGGTGTTGGTGGTGAACTCGCGTTTCACCACTTCGGCGCCCTTGCCCTTGACCGCGGCCTCGAACTGATCGGCCAGGCCCTGGCCGTAGGCGGTGCGGTCGTCGATGATGGCGATCTTCTTGGCTTTCAGACCGGTGGCGGCGAATTCGCCCAGCGCGCGGCCTTGCTGCACGTCGTTGGCGATCACGCGGAAAGTGGTCTTGAAGCCTTGCTTGGTGTAGTCCGGGTTGGTGGCGGACGGAGAGATCTGCGGAATGCCGGCGTCGGAGTAAATCTTGGACGCGGGGATGGTGGTGCCGGAGTTCAGGTGGCCCACCACGCCGGCCACGCCGGCGTCAACCAGGCGCTGCGCCACTTGGGTGCCGATCTTCGGGTCGCCCTGGTCGTCTTCCGACACCAGTTCGAATTTGAGCTTCTTGCCGCCGATCTCCACGCCGGCGGCGTTCAGGTCGGCAATGGCCAGCTTGGCGCCGTATTCATTGTCCTTGCCCAGATGGGAAATCGGACCGGACATCGGCGATACCTGGCCGATTTTGACGACGGCGCCGTCGCCTGCGGCTTGAGCCGGGGCCGAAGCCGCCTGGTTGGCGGCCGGTTGCTCTTGCTTGCCGCAGGCGGCCAGGGTCATGGCGGCAGCGGCAATGACGCTGAGGCGGACATATTTGTTCATGTGATGTATCCCCTGATTCTCTATTCTGTAGACTCTAGTCATCTCTTTGTGGCCAACGGTATTTGGTGAAAATGACCATTGGTTGCGTTTGATTATGGGTAGCTGTTTGCGCGAGTGTCAATGTCAAAACCGGGGAGGGGTGCAACTATTTGTAAACTTCTTGGGTAATGGTGTGTCTAAAGCGCAAACGCCACCTGGAATAACTGCCAGGTGGCGTTTCTTGTTTTTCAAGTTTTTGAATTTAAACGACTTGTTCGGATTTTTGCCGGCAGTCCGGTTTCAGGTTTTGGCGCCCAAGGCCTTGGCTCGTTCCTGGCGTAGCGGGGCGTTTTCCTCCGGGGCCTCGCACCATCCCGCCAGATTCTGTTTGATCATAGTCGAGATTGCGTGAATCCATTGCGGGTTTTCATTCAAACACGAAATGTATCGATATTCGCCGCCGCCATGGCTGAGAAAGGTCTCCTTGCCTTCCATCGCGATTTCTTCCAGCGTTTCCAGGCAATCGGCGATAAAGCCGGGACAGAGAATATCCAGCTTGCCGGTCTTGTCTTTGCCCAACTGAGCCAATACTTCGCTGGTATAAGGCTGCAGCCATTCCGCGCGGCCGAAACGGCTTTGGAAACAGACTTGGTACTCCTGTTGCGTCAAGCCCAGCGCTTCCGCCAATAAGCGTCCGGTTTTCTGGCATTCGCAGTGATAGGGGTCGCCCTTGTCGCGGGTGAAGCGCGGCACGCCGTGGAAGCTCATCACCAATTTGTCGCCGCGGCCGTGTTCGCGCCAATGCGCGCGCACTTGTTCCGCCAGCGCGCGGATATAGCCGGGGTCGTCGTGGAAATGGCGAACGGTGCGCAGCTCCGGCATATTGCGCAGCTTCATCAGCGCGCGGAAGACCTGGTCCAAGGCGGTGGCGCTGGAGGAGGCCGCGTATTGCGGATACAAGGGCAGCACCAGCAGCCGTTCCACGCCTTGTTCGCGCATGCGGGCGATCACATTTTCCACCGAAGGCTCGCCGTAGCGCATGGCGAAGTCCACCACCAGATTGCGCAAGCCCATCTCGCCCAACTGGCCCTTGATCAGCGCCGCCTGTTTGCGGGTGTGGGTGTAGAGCGGCGAACCGTCCTTTTCCCAGATCGCCGCGTATTTCTTGGCGGATTGGGCCGGGCGGGTGTTCAGGATCACGCCATTGAGGATCAGCCACCAGAGCGCGCGCGGGATTTCGATCACGCGGCGGTCGGACAGGAATTCTTTCAGGTAGGGGCGCAGCGCCTTGGCGGTGGGCGCTTGCGGCGTGCCCAGATTCATCAGCAGCACGCCGGTCTTGGGCGCGTAGTCGTGACGAAACGGGGGTTCGGGCTTGAAATCCGCCATGCGGGACCTCTTGGTTGAGGCCGGGCGGCATGGCGCCCGGCCGGGTTTGGTGGCTTGTCTTAGTCTTCGCGGGACGGCGCCAGCACTGCGCGGTTGCCGTTGCTTTCCATCGCCGAAACCAGGCCGGCGGACTCCATTTGCTCGATCAGCCGCGCGGCGCGGTTGTAGCCTATGCGCAGATGACGCTGCACCGAGGAGATGGACGCCTTGCGCGTCTTGAGCACGATGGCGACGGCTTCATCGTAAAGCGGGTCGGCTTCGCCGTCGGATTCGCCGTCGAGGCCGGAGGACGCGCCGTCGTCGCCCTCGCTTTGGCCGGTAAGAATGCCTTCCACGTAGTCCGGTCCGCCGGTGCTTTTCAGGAACTCCACCACATGGTGGACTTCCTCGTCGGCGACGAAGGCACCGTGCACCCGCACCGGGTAGCCGGTGCCCGGCGGCAGATAGAGCATGTCGCCCTGGCCCAGCAGGGTTTCCGCGCCCATCTGGTCCAGAATGGTGCGGCTGTCTATCTTGCTGGACACCTGGAAGGCGATCCGCGTCGGGATATTGGCCTTGATCAGGCCGGTGATCACGTCCACCGACGGCCGCTGGGTGGCCAGGATCAGATGGATGCCGGCGGCGCGCGCCTTCTGCGCCAGCCGCGCGATCAATTCCTCGATCTTCTTGCCGGCCACCATCATCAGGTCGGCCAGCTCGTCGATCACCACCACGATCAGCGGCAGGGTGTCCAGCGGTTCAGGCGTTTCCGGCGACAGGCTGAAGGGGTTGGGGATCTTCTCGCCGGCCTTGTCCGCGTCCTTGATCTTTTGGTTGAAGCCGGCCAGATTGCGCACGCCCAGCTTGGACATCAGCTTGTAGCGGCGCTCCATCTCCGCCACGCACCAGTTCAGCGCGTTGGCGGCCTGCTTCATATCGGTGACCACCGGGGCCAGCAGATGCGGAATGCCTTCGTAGATCGACAATTCCAGCATCTTGGGGTCAACCATGATCAGCCGCACTTCCTTGGGCGTGGACTTGTAGAGCAGGGACAAGATCATCGCGTTGATGGCCACGGACTTGCCGGAGCCGGTGGTGCCGGCCACCAGCACGTGCGGCATCTTGGCGAGGTCGGCGGACACGGGCTGGCCGGCGATGTCCTTGCCCAGCGCCATGGTCAGCCGGGAGGCCATGTTCTGGTAGCCGTCGGAGCCGACGATTTCCGACAGACGCACGATCTGGCGTTTGGGATTGGGCAGCTCCAGGCCCATATAGGTTTTGCCGGGAATGGTCTCCACCACACGGATGGACACCAGGGACAGCGCGCGCGCCAGGTCCTTCATCAGGTTGACCACCTGAGCGCCCTTGACGCCCACCGCGGGCTCCACCTCGTAGCGGGTGATCACCGGGCCGGGATAGGCGGCCACCACTTTGACGTCGACGCCGAAGTCGGCCAGCTTGCGTTCGATCAGCCGCGAGGTGTATTCCACCGTGTCCTGCGATACCGGCTCCTGCTGCTCCTTGGGCGCTTCCAGCAGCGTCAGGCCGGGCAGCGCGCCGTCCTTGGGATCGGCGAACAAGGAGTGCTGCACCGGCTTTTGCGCCTTGGTGGACAGCGGCACGTCCAGCACCGGCGGTTCGATGCGCAGAGGAATTTTCTCTTCGTTCTTCTTTTTCTCGGTGGTGATCTTGGCTTCGCGCTTCTGCGCGGTTTCCTTGCCGATTTCCCTGTCCTTGCGCGCCTGCCAGCTGTGCCACAGCTTCAGGGCGCCGTCTTCCAGCGCGCCGCCCAGGCGTTCCATGATGTCCAGCCAGGACAGGCCGGTGAACAGGGAGAAGCCGATGGCGGCCAGCACGCTGAGCAAGAGATAGGCGCCGGACAGGCCCAGGCCGTGGGCGATGCCTAGGCCGATGAAATGCCCCAGCATGCCGCCGGCGGACAGCGGCAGGTTCAGCGCTTTTTCGGCCAGGATGATGGCTTCAATGCTGGCGCTGGAAAACAGCAGCAGCAGAAAGCCGCCGATGGCGGCGACGGTGATGGGATTGAGCTTGAAGCCCAGGGTTTCCATCCGCTGATAGCCCCAGGCGATGGCCACCAGGCAGAACACCACCAGCCACCAGGCGGACAGGCCGAACACATAGAGCAGCATATCGGACAGCCAGGCGCCGAAAGCGCCGCCGTAGTTGCGCACCGTGGGGTCGGAAGAGCTGTGGGACCAGGAGGGGTCGAGCGGGGAGTAGCTGGCCAGCACCAGCACCAGATAGACGGCCAGCACGGCCATCAGCAGCCACCACGCCTCGCGCAGCAGCGAGGCCAGCTGCGGCGGCAGCGGCGTCTGGCTGTTTTTGACTACGGCTTTGCGCTTGAAAAGTCGCATTTTTCTCTTGTTCGGCTATGACTGTCGCTGATTATAGCCTGACACGCCCGGTTTAAGCGTGTCGGAATGTATTCAGCTCCGCTGACAAGACTTGATGGCGTTCCCTATTGAAACGCTTAGCGGGGATACAGCGCGCCGAGCACGCGTCCGCCGGCGGCGCCGGTCACTTCCGGCAGGTTGCCGGCCAGGCGGCGCAAGAAGCGCCAGCCCAGCCAGGCGAAGGCGGCGGCCTCCACTTGGTGCTCGGGCAGGCCCAGCGCGGCGGTGCCGGCGATGGCTTGCTCCGGCAGCAGCGCGGCCAGCCGGCGCATCAGCGCGCCGTTGCGCGCGCCGCCGCCGCAGACGAAGACCGTCTGATTGCCGGGGCAGTGCAGGGCGATGGCCTGGGCGATGCCGCGCGCGCTCAATTCCAGCAGCGTGGCTTGCACGTCCGCGGCGGGCACATGGCGGCCCAGCAGCTTTTGCTCCAGCCAGGGCAGGTCGAACAGATCGCGTCCGGTGCTCTTGGGCGGCGGCAGACGGAAGAAGGGTTCGTCCAGCAAGGCCTGCAGCAGCGAGTTCTCCACCGCGCCCTGGGCCGCCCACTGGCCGTCGGCGTCGTAGGGCCGGCCCTGGTGGCGCAGGCACCAGGCGTCCATCAGCATATTGCCGGGGCCGCAGTCGAAGCCGACCACCGCCTGGCCCGGATGCAGCCGGGTCAGATTGCTGATGCCGCCGATGTTCAGGATCACGCGGTTTTGTTCCGGCGCGCCGAACACCGCCTGGTGGAAGGCCGGCACCAAGGGCGCGCCTTGGCCGCCGGCGGCCAGGTCGCGGCTGCGGAAGTCGGCGATCACGTCGATGCCGCTCAGTTCGGCGAGGCGGGCCATATTGCCGATTTGCCAGGTGTAGCCGGCGTCCGGCGCGTGACGTATGGTCTGGCCGTGGCTGGCGACGGCGGCGATGTCGGCCGGCTTCAGCCCCTCGGCCGCCAGCAGGCCGTTGACGGCCTGAGCGTAGAGTTCGGCCAGTTCATTGGCCAGCCGGGCGGCGCGGTCCAGTTCGTTGTCGCCGATCGCCTGCAGCGCCAGCGCCTGTTCGCGCAGCCGCGGCGGGTAGGCGACGAAATGGTCGGCTTCCACGCTGGGCGCGCCCTGTTCGTCGAAGCGCACCAGCACGGCGTCGACGCCGTCCAGGCTGGTGCCGGACATCAGTCCGATCAAGCGTTCATTCATCAGTCTAGCAATGCGATATTGGTGGGCAGTTCGCGCAGCAGTTTCAGGTGCGCGGTCAGCGATTGGTTGCCGGATTTGAACTCGGCCAGCTGGGTGGCGCTCAGGCCCGGGGTCGGCAGCGCGTTGGTAGCCGGGTCCACTGCCTGGCCGTTGATCCGCACTTCAAAGTGCAGATGCGGGCCGGTGGAGCGGCCGGTGCTGCCGACATAGCCTATCACCTCGCCGGCCTTGACGCTCTTGCCGGAGCGGGCGCCTTGGGCGAAGCGGCTCATGTGCGCGTACAGCGTGGTCATTTTCTGATTGTGGCGGATTTCCACCATATTGCCATAGCCGTTTTGACGCTCCACCTTGACCATGGTGCCGTCTGCCGGGGCGATGATGGGGGTGCCGGTGACGGCGGCGTAGTCCACGCCGGAATGCAGGCGCAGAGAGCGCAGGATCGGGTGTTTGCGGAAGCCGAAGCCGGAGCTGATGCGGGCGTTGGCCACCGGCTGGTGGCTGAAGCCCTGTTTGATCGGCTTGCCTTGCGCGTCGTAATAGGCACCGGATTCGCTGTCGTGGGCGAAGTAGAACGCCTGGTGCAGCTTGCCGGAGCGCTGGATTTCCACCGCCAGCAGGTTGCCGGCGGCGATGGGCGCGCCGTTGTAGAGCAGGGTTTCGTACACCAGATTGATGCGGTCGCCCTTGCCCAGGGAGTTGATGTTGAACTGATCGGCGAAGATTTCCGTCAGCTGGGCGCGGATGTCGCGCGGCACCTGGGCCTTGGCCAGCGCGGCGCCGACCGAGCGGGTGATCAGCAGCGAGCGCACCGTCTGCACCGCCTCGGTGGCGATCGGGTCGGCGCTGGCCTGCCATTCGCCTTTGACCTTTTCGATGGCCACCAGCACCTGTTCGCCGTTCTCGTCGTCATTGAGGAAGCGCAGGCCGAAGAGTTCGCCCAGATCGTTGGTTTGCACCGACAGCGTGGCGCCGGTCTTCAGCTTGAGCAGGTCCTTGGACAAGGGGCTGGAGTGCAGGAAGCGGTTGGCTTCGCTGTCGCGGATGCCCAGCCGGTTCAACACGCGGGCGATGGTGTCGCCTCGCTGTATCGCCTCGTCCCGCCAATAACGGGTGCCGCTCTCGCTGAAGCTGAAGGCGGGCAGGCTGAGTTGTTCGGTCACTTCTTTTTGCTGGATGTCCGCGGCGGCGGGTTGGGCGCCGTTCTGAGCCACGGCGAAAGCGGTGGCCATGCCGAACAAGGGCAGGGAGGCGGCCGCGCCGATCAAGCTCAGATGGTGGTTCATCAGCTTGTGGAAGCATTTTTGCGGGATATGTAGCAGTTTGCGATAATCCATCGTTCACTATAAAAGGCTGGCCATGAGCCAACCTTATGTAAATTCCGTATTTGCCAATCACAGGCCTTGCGGCCGCGTCTCAACATTTGGGGAGCTTGCGCGGCATAAGTTCCTGTGCAAACTGTAAATTATAGCCGCGATTCCGGATGCTATCCGCCTGATTTCGCCGGGCGCCCATGCCAGGGCGTTTTTGCAAGGCTTTGATATTACTTCGATCTTGTCATCCATGTGTAGCGATAAATGAAATTGACATTGTTGTTGCCCGGTCTGCTCTGGCTGGACGGCCACGACGGCGCCGATGTGTGCAAGGGCCTGGATTTGCCCGCCTTGCAGCGTCTGCTGGGCCAGGGCGAACGCGCCGCCAGGCCGGCGGCGCTGAGCGAACTGTTGACCGCGCCGTGGCGCGGCCCCGCGGCGGGTCTGGCGCGGCTGCGGGCGCGCGGCGCCGGCCTGCCGGCGGAGCGGGGGGACTGGCTGCTGGCCGATCCGGTGCATGTGCGCGTGGACCGCGACCGCGCCTTGCTGGCCGATATCGGCGTGATGAGCTTGAGCCAGGCCGAGGCCGAAACCCTGGCCGACGCAGCGAACCGTCATTTCGCCGACGACGGCTGGCGCATCCACCCGCTGGAGCCGGGCCGCTGGCTGCTGCAGCTGGACGCGCCGGCCGCCGCGAGCTTCAGTCCGCTGCCGGACGTGGTGGGCGAGGACATCAACGCGCATTTGCCGCAGGGCGAGCGCGGCCTGGACTGGAGCCGGCTGCTGAATGAATTGCAGATGCTGTTGTACGCCCATCCATTGAACGACGAGCGCGAGGCGCGCGGCGAACTCGGCGTCAACAGCCTGTGGCTGTGGGGCGGCGGCGCGGAGCCGGGCTGGCGCGCGCCGGCCGAGCAGGTGTTCGCCGACGAGGACTGGCTGGGCTGGATCGCCGCCGAGGCCGGCGAGCCCTGCTTGCCGGCGCCTTACGATTTTTCCGGCTTCGTCGACCAGGCCGGCGGCCGCGACAGTCTGCTGGTGCTGGACGCGCTGCAGGCGGCGGCGCAGTACCGCGACGCCTGGGGCTGGCGCGAAGCGCTGCAGCGCCTGGAGCGCGACTGGTTCGCGCCCTTGCTGCAGGCGCTGCGCCAGGGCCGGATCGACAGCCTGGTCTTGCGCGCGCACGGCCCCGAGGGGCTGGAGCTGAGGGCGCGCCGCAACGACCTGTGGAAATTCTGGAAGCGGCCGCTGCCGCTGTCCGCCTTGTATTGAGAAAACATGTCCCAAATCGTTTCCCGAACCATTCCCGCCGACACGCATGAGCAATTGCTGCGCCAGGGCCTGAGCCCGCTGATGGCGCGGCTGTACGCCGCGCGCGGCATCTGCGACTGCGCCGAGCTGGATTACGGCCTCAAGGCCTTGCTGCCCTATCAGAGCCTGAAAAACATCTTGCCGATGGCGCGCCGCCTGGCCGACGCCATCGCCGGCCGGCAACGGCTGCTGGTGGTGGCCGATTACGACGCCGACGGCGCCACCGCCTGCGCGGTGGCGGTCAAGGGCCTGTCCATGCTGGGCGCGCGCGTCGACTTCATCGTGCCCAACCGCTTCGAATACGGCTACGGCCTGACGCCGGAGATCGTTGAGCTGGCCGCGCGCCAAAGCCCGGACATCATCGTCACCGTGGACAACGGCATCGCCAGCGTGGACGGCGTGCTCGCCGCCAAGGCGCGAGGCATCGAGGTGCTGGTCACCGATCACCACCTGCCGGGCGACACCTTGCCGGAGGCGCTGATCGTCAACCCCAATCAGCCGGGCTGCGAGTTCCCGTCCAAGAACCTGGCCGGCGTCGGCGTGATGTTCTACGTGCTGATGGCCTTGCGCGCCGAAATGCGCCAGCGCGGCGTCTTCGACGAGCGCGGCCAGCCCAATCTGGGCGAACTGCTGGATTACGTGGCGCTGGGCACGGTGGCCGACGTGGTGCGGCTGGACCAGAACAACCGCACCCTGGTGGAAAACGGCCTCAAGCGCATGCGCGCCGGCCGCATGGCGCCGGGCATCGCCGCCTTGTTCCGCGTCGCCGGCCGCGCCCATTACAAGGCCAATACCTTCGATTTGGGGTTCACGCTGGGCCCGCGCTTGAACGCCGCCGGCCGTTTGGACGATATGAGCCTGGGCATCGCCTGCCTGCTGTCCGGCAACGAGGAGCAGGCGCAGCGGCTGGCGCAGCAGCTGGATCAGCTCAACCGCGAGCGGCGCAGCATAGAACACGGCATGCAGGACGAGGCGCTGGCGGCGCTGTCCGGCATCGACGCCGACAACCGCTATACGCTGACCCTGTTCCGCGACGACTGGCATCAGGGCGTGGTGGGCATCGTCGCCTCCCGGCTCAAGGAGCGCTTCCACCGGCCGGCCATCGTGTTCGCGCCCGGCGACAACGGCGAGATCAAGGGCTCGGGCCGCTCGATTCCCGGCTTCCATCTGCGCGACGCGCTGGACCTGGTGTTCAAGCGCCATCCCGGTCTAATCCTCAAGTTCGGCGGCCATGCGATGGCGGCCGGCCTTAGCCTGCGTCAATCGCGCTTTGACGAATTCCAGCGCGCCTTCGAGGCGGTGGCGCGCGAACTGCTGGAAGAGCGTCACCTGACCCGCACCATAGAAACCGACGGCAGCCTGGCGCCGCGCGAATTGAACCTGGCGTTCGCCGAGCAATTGGCGGCCGAAGTGTGGGGTCAGGGCTTCCCGGTGCCGTATTTTCACGACCGTTTCGCGGTGATGAGCCAGCGCGTGGTCGGCGACAAGCACCTGAAGCTGCGGCTGGCGCGCGACGGGGAGGAGTTCGACGCCATGCTGTTCAATCAGGTGGAGTGGCTGCCGGACAATGTCGACGCGGTCTACCAGTTGATCGCCAACGAGTGGCAGGGCCGCAAGGAACTGCAAGTGTATTTGCAGCACTGGGCGGCGACGTGAGTCGGCCGGCGGATTCGCGGCGGCTGGTGCTGACCGGCGGTCCGGGCGCCGGCAAGACCGCCTTGTTGGAAGCCTTGCGCGACGCCGGGTTTTCGGTGATGGACGAGGCCGGCCGCGCCGTCATCCAGGATCAGGCGTTGATCGGCGGACGCGCCTTGCCCTGGGTGGACCCCGGCGCTTTCGCCGAGGCGATGCTGGCCTGGGAGTTGCGCAGCCTGCGGCTGGCCGAGGGTTTGCCCGGGCCGGTGTTCTTCGATCGCGGCCTGCCCGATGTCTTGGGTTATCTTGATTTGCAGGGCTTGCCTATACCTGCGCATATGCAAGCCGCCGCCGAGCGGTTTCCCTACCATCGCCAAGTGTTTTTGCTGCCGCCGTGGCGCGAAATCTTCATTCAGGATCAGGAGCGCAAGCAAGGCTTTGCCGAGGCGGAGCGCACTTGCGCCGCGATGGAGCGGACGTATCGGCGTCTGGCTTATCAAATCATCGAAGTGCCGCCGGCGCCCTTGGCCCAGCGACTCCGCTTCGTCATCGAACAATCGCGGCTTGGCCATGGAGAGCGGGCCGGCCAATTTAAGGCTTCATGATGGAAATGTTGGTGATCGGTCTGTTGCTGGGCTTGCTGGCCGCCGGCGCGGCCGCGGCCTTGCTGCGCGGGCGCTTCGCGCGGGAGGGGGCGGATCTGCGGGCGCAGCAGGAGATGTCGCGCCTGCAATTGGAAGAGTGTAGGCAGCGGGAACGGGCCGCGCTGGCGCAAGTGCAGCAACAGGGGCAGCAACTGGGCGATGTTCAGACCCAGTTGGGCGCCTATGTGGCGCGCGCGCAGCGCGTGCCGGAGCTGGAGCGGCAGGCGCAGGAGCGGGAGAGGCAGCTGGAGCTGCTGCAGGCGGAACTGCGTCGCCTTGGCGCGCAGCTGGCCGCCAGCGAGGAGCAGGGCAAGATGCTGGCCGTTTTGCAGGGGCGCGCGCAGACGCAGGGCGAGGAAATCACCCGGCTCACCGCGCGCGAGCAGGAGCTGGCGACCTTGCTGGAGCAGGAGCGCGGCCAGAACGCCGAAAAGCTGGCCTTGTTGACCGAGGCGCGCGAAAGCATGGCGGGGCAGTTCAAGGCCTTGGCCGGCGACATCCTGGAAGAGAAGGCCAGGCGCTTCACCGAGCAGAACCAGCAGAACCTCGGCCATCTGCTCGGGCCCTTGCAGCAGCGGCTGCAGGATTTCGGCAAGCTGGTGCAGGACAGTTATGAAAAAGACAGCCAGGGGCGCTTGTCGCTGGAGGCGGAGCTCAAGCGGCTGCAAGAACTCAACAGCCGGCTGGGCGACGACGCCATCGCGCTGACCAGGGCTTTGACCGGCGCCAGCAGCAAGGCGCAGGGCTCCTGGGGCGAGATGGTGCTGGAACGGGTGCTGGAAACCTCCGGCCTGCACAAGGACCGCGAATACCGGGTGCAAGTGTCCGACGTGGTGGCCGGCGAGGACGGCAACCGCCGCTACCAGCCCGACGTGGTGATAGACCTGCCGGAAGGCAAGCAGCTGGTGGTGGATTCCAAAGTGTCCTTGAACGCCTATGTGCGCTACACCGCCGCCGAGGACGAGGCCGAGCGCGCGGCGGAAATGAAGGCGCATGTCGCGGCCATCCGCAACCACATCCGCACCTTGTCGGAGAAGCGCTATCAGGACCTGTACCGCTTGAACACCCTGGACTTCGTGTTCATGTTCATCCCGGTGGAGCCGGCCTATCTGCTGGCGGTGCAGCAGGACATGAGCTTGTTCAACGAGGCCTTCGAGCGCCGCATCATGATCGTCGGCCCCAGCACCCTGCTGGCGACGCTGCGCACCGTGGCCAGCATCTGGCGCTACGAATACCAGAACCAGAACGCCCAGGAGATCGCGCGCCAGGGCGGGGCGATGTACGACAAATTCGTCGGCTTCGCCGCCAATCTGGAAAAGCTGGGCAAGCAGCTGGAGGTGGCGCGCGACAGCTTCGGCGACGCGATGAAGCAGCTGTCCAGCGGCCGCGGCAACCTGGTCGCCAGCGCCGAGCGCCTGCGCAAGCTGGGGGTGCGCAATAACAAGCAATTACAGCAGCATCTTAAACTGGGCGCGGCGGAAGACGAGGGCGCGGAAGGGGCGGAAGAGCCCGGTCCGGACTGACGGAAGTCCGTTGGAGATGACCGTTTCGTGATAGAATACGAGCTGTCATTACCTATGCTGGCCGCCCTGCGGCGGGCGCGTGAATGCACCCGCAATCGCAGCGCGGCCTGTTCATCCTTACGAATCAAGAAACTATGACCGATAACCAGTTCGCCAAGGAAACCATCCCCATCAGCCTCGAAGAGGAGATGCGCCGCTCTTATCTGGATTACGCGATGAGCGTGATCGTGGGCCGCGCCTTGCCTGATGTGCGCGATGGCCTGAAGCCGGTGCACCGTCGGGTGCTGTACGCCATGCACGAGCTGTCCAACGACTGGAACCGCGCGTACAAGAAATCGGCGCGTATCGTTGGCGACGTGATCGGTAAATACCACCCGCACGGCGATAGCGCGGTATACGACACCATCGTGCGTCTGGCGCAGGATTTCTCGCTGCGCTACCCCTTGGTGGATGGTCAGGGCAACTTCGGTTCGGTGGACGGCGACAACGCCGCTGCGATGCGGTACACCGAGATCCGCATGGCGCGCATCGCCCATGAGCTGCTGGCCGACATCGAGAAGGAAACCGTGGACTTCGGTCCCAACTACGACGGTTCCGAGCACGAGCCGCTGATTCTGCCGGCCAAGATCCCCAATCTGCTGATCAACGGTTCCTCCGGCATCGCCGTGGGCATGGCCACCAATATTCCGCCTCACAATCTGAACGAGGTGGTGGACGCCTGCCTGGCCTTGCTGGCCAACAGCGAGCTGACCATTGACGAGCTGATCGACATCATTCCGGCGCCGGACTTCCCCACCGCGGGCATCATCTACGGCACCGCCGGCGTCAAGGAAGGCTACCGCACCGGCCGCGGCCGCGTGATCATGCGCGCGCGCGTCCATTTCGAAGACATCGGCAAGGGCGACCGCCAGGCCATCATCGTCGACGAGATCCCGTACCAGGTGAACAAGGCGCGGCTGCTGGAACGCATCGGCGAGCTGGTGCGCGACAAGCAGATCGAAGGCATTTCCGACCTGCGCGACGAGTCCGACAAGTCCGGCATGCGCGTGGTGATCGAGCTCAAGCGCGGCGAAATGCCGGAAGTGGTGCTCAACCACCTGTACAAGCTGACCCAGCTGCAAGACAGCTTCGGCATCAATATGGTGGCGCTGGTGGACGGCCAGCCGCGCTTGCTGAACCTGAAGCAGATCCTGGTGGAATTCCTGCGTCACCGCCGCGAAGTGGTGACCCGTCGCACCATCTTCGAACTGCGCAAGGCGCGCGAACGCGGCCACATCCTGGAAGGCCTGGCCGTCGCGCTGTCCAACGTCGACGAAATCATCGCGCTGATCAAGGCGTCTGAAACCCCGCCGCAAGCCAAAATCGCGCTGATGGAGCGCGAATGGCGTTCGCCGCTGGTGGAGGAAATGCTGTCCCGCGTGGATCAGGACAAGGCGCGCCCGGACGGGCTGGCGGAAGAGTTCGGCCTCAAGGCCAGCGGCTACCGGCTGTCCGACGCCCAGGCCCAGGCCATCCTGGAGATGCGCCTGCAACGCCTGACCGGTCTGGAGCAGGACAAGATCGTCGCCGAATACCGCGACATCATGGCGGTGATCCTGGACCTCCTGGACATCCTGGCCAAGCCGGAGCGCATCAACCAGATCATCAGCGAAGAACTGACCGCCATCCGCGCCCAGTTCGGCGACGCGCGCCGTTCCGAGATCGAGCCTTTCGGCGGCGACATCAATATCGAGGACCTGATCACCCCGCAGGACATGGTGGTGACCATTTCCCATACCGGCTACATCAAGGCCCAGCCTATCGACGACTACAGCGCCCAGCGGCGCGGCGGCCGCGGCAAGCAGGCGGCGGCCACCAAGGACGACGATTTCATCGACACCTTGTTCGTGGCCAATACCCACGACTTCGTGCTGTGCTTCTCCAGCCGCGGCCGTTGCTACTGGCGCAAGGTTTACGATCTGCCGCAGGGCGGCCGTCAGAGCCGCGGCAAGCCCATGGTCAACGTGCTGCCGCTGGAAGAGGGCGAGAAGATCAACGCGCTGCTGCCGGTCAAGGAATTCCGCGACGACCAGTACGTGTTCATGGCCACCGCCGACGGCACCGTGAAGAAGACGCCGCTGCGCGCCTTCTCCAAGCCGCGCGCGGCCGGCATCATCGCCATCAATCTGGACGAAGGCAATTATCTGATCGGCGTGGCGCTGACCTGCGGCAAGAGCGTGGCCGGCCAGGGCGACGAGGATGACGAGGCCATCGTAGAAGAAGACATCGCGGTTGAAGGAGAGCTGATCGAGGACGGCCTGCCGGTCGAGGGCGATCAGGTGATGCTGTTCTCCGACGCCGGCAAATCGGTGCGCTTCAGCGAAAGCCAGGTGCGGCCGATGGGACGCACTTCCAGAGGCGTGCGCGGCATGAAGCTGGGCGAAGGCCAGAAGCTGATCTCCCTGCTGGTGACCAACTCCGAAGACCAGATGGTGCTGACCGCCAGCAACGGCGGCTACGGCAAACGCACCCGCACCGGCGACTTCCGCCTGACCAGCCGCGGCACCCAGGGCGTGATCGCCATGGACCTGACCGACAAGACCGGCTTCAAGCTGGTGGCCGCCAGCCTGGTGGAGGAAACCGACGACGTGATGCTGATCACCACCGGCGGCGTGCTGATCCGCACCAAGGTGGCCGAAGTGCGCGAAACCGGCCGTTCCGCCCAGGGCGTGCGCCTGATCAATCTGGACGAAGGCGAGCAGCTGATCGGCCTGGAGAAAGTGGCCGAGGGCGATAGCGACGACGAGGCGGACGCGCTGGAAGGCGAAGACGGCGTCGAAGCCGCCGACGAGGGCGGCGAGGCATGATTCCGACGCCGGCCAATCCCGAAGTACTGGAGGCGATGAGCCAGCTTTTCGTCTCCTTTCCGCACTGTCGCGCCCTGGGTTTCCAGTACATCGGCACCGAGGGGCGCCGGCCCACTCTGAAAGTGGACTGGCGCGAGGACTTGGTCGGCAATCCGGTCACCGGCATCCTGCACGGCGGGGTGATCACTTCGCTGGTGGACACCTGCAGCGCGGTGGCGGTGACGGCGCATCTGCCGGAGATGGAAACCATCGCCACGCTGGATCTGCGCATCGATTACCTGAAGGCGGCCACGCCGGGCAAGCCCATCTTCTGCCGGGCGGAATGTTATCGCCTGGCCAGCCAGATCGCCTTTACCCGCGCCGTGTGCTATCACGAATCGCCCAGCGATCCGATCGCCCACGGCGTGGCCACCTTCATGCGCGAATCCAGCCGCACGCCGATGTTGCCGGAGGCCGCCGCATGAGCCGCTTCATGGAACGTTTCAACGCGCTGCGCGATCAAAAAGCCTATGCGCTCATCGTGGAAGAGCTGCCCTACATCAAGCTGATGGGGGTGGAGCTGGGCGAGGACGAGGCCGGCGAGCTGTTGTTTCAGCTGCCCTTTTCCGAGCGCAATGTCGGCAACACCGCCTTGCCGGCGCTGCACGGCGGGCTGATCGGCGGCTTTCTGGAAAGCTCGGCGATGCTGCACCTGATGTGGAACCGCGAATCGCTGGAAACGCCGAAAATCGTCGATTTCTCGCTGGACTATCTGCGTCCGGGCCGGCCGCAAACCCTGTACGCCAAGTGCGAGATCACCAAGCAGGGCAAGCGGGTGGCCAATGTGCTGATCGAAGCCTGGCAAGAAGACCGGCGAAAGCCGGTTGCCGTGGCGAGAGCCCACTTCCTGCTCAGTCAGTAAGCTATAACAAAGGCCCGGCGCTTCGCGATCGGGCCTTGTCGCATACCAAGGCCCGAAAGTTCGCCGGTGCGGGCGCCAAGGGCCGTCAACGCAAATAGAGGATGAACATGGCCAAAGTGTACAACTTCTCCGCCGGCCCCGCCGTGCTGCCGCACCAGGTGCTGGCCGAAGCGCAAAGCGAAATGCTGGACTGGCACGGCTCCGGCATGTGCGTGATGGAAATGAGCCATCGCGGCAAGGAGTTCATGGAGATCATCCATGACGCCGAGCACGATCTGCGCGAGCTGATGGGCATTCCCGCCAACTACAAAGTGCTGTTCCTGCAAGGCGGCGCCTCGCTGCAGTTTTCCCAGGTGCCGCTGAATCTGCTGGGCGAGCGCGACAGCGTGGACATCGTCAACACCGGCCACTGGTCCAAGCTGGCGATCAAGGAAACGCGCCGCTACGCCAAGGTGAACGTGGCGGCCAGCAGCGAAGACCGCAATTTCGCCTACGTGCCGGACGAAGCCGGCTGGCAGCGCGATCCCAAGGCGGCCTATCTGCATTACACCTCCAACGAGACCATAGGCGGCCTGCAATTCCCCTTCGTGCCGCAAAGCCTGCCGGACGTGCCGCTGGTCTGCGACATGTCCTCGGACTTCCTGTCGCGGGAAGTGGACGTCAGCCAGTTCGGCCTGATCTACGCCGGCGCGCAGAAAAACATCGGCCCGTCCGGCCTGGTGGTGCTGATCGTGCGCGAAGATCTGCTGGGCAAGGCGCGGGCCGATTTGCCCACCATGCTCAACTACCAGGTGCACGCCGACGCCGATTCCATGTACAACACGCCGCCCACCTTCCCGATCTACATCTCCGGCCTGGTGTTCAAATGGCTGAAGGAGCAGGGCGGCGTCAAATCCATCGCCACCCGCAACGAGGAAAAGGCCGGCTTGCTCAATCATGTGATCGAGTCCAGCGGCGGCTTCTACCACACTCATATCGACGCGCCGTTCCGCTCGCGGATGAACGTGGTGTTCCGCTTGAAGGAAGAAGCGCTGGAGGAGACCTTTTTGCTGGAAGCGCGCAAGAACGGCCTGATCCAGCTGAAAGGACACCGCGCGGTGGGCGGCATCCGCGCCTCCATCTACAACGCGATGCCGATCGAGGGCGTCAAATCGCTGGCCAACTTTATGCAGGACTTCGCCCGCATGCACGGCTGAGCCGTCGCGCACGCCTTCCAGCCCGCCGTCAGGCGGGCTTTTTCATGGCGGAGGCGAACGAAGCCGCCGCGCCGCGGTCTATCCCCGGTCGCCGCCGAATGGCCGGCGGCCGGCAGCCAAGAACAGGAGTGAAATGATGAAATCCGCCGTATTCGCCGTACTGGCCCTGAGCAGCGCGGCCGCGCTGGCCAAACCGCTGACCTTGCCGGAGATCCCGGCCGGACAGCGCCAGATCGTCAACTACGTCTGCGCCGACGGCGCCAAGCTGACGGTCAAGTATTACAACGTCAAGAACGGCCAGAGCTTCGCCGTATTGCCGATCAAGGGCAAGACCATGCTGCTGAGCAATGTGCTGTCCGGTTCCGGCGCCAAATACGCGGCCGAGCAATACAGCTGGTGGACCAAGGGGCCGGAAGGCTCGCTGCGCGACGAAATCGCCGACAAGGCCTTGCTGGACGACTGCAAGGAAAGCCGGCGCTAAGAGCCGGGCTCAGACGCGCGGCAGATCGTAAACAGGTTCTAAGGCGCCGCGTCGGCGTCGGACGCCGCCGCCCGCGCGGCGTCCAGTTCCGGGCGCAGCAGAAACTCGCGCAGCGGCATCGGCCGCGCAAACAGATAGCCTTGCAGCCAGCCCACGTCCAGGCGGGTCAGGTAGGCGCGCTGGGCCTCGGTTTCCACCCCTTCCGCCACGATTTCCAGTTTCAATTTGTGCGCCAGCTCCGCCACGCTGTCGACAATGTGGCTGGACGGCGCGTCTGCGCCTATGCTGGCGGTGAAGCTCTTGTCTATCTTGATGCCGTCCAGCGGTAGCTGTTGCAGATAGACCAGGCTGGAATGGCCGGTGCCGAAATCGTCTATCGCGATCTTCACCCCCAGCTCGCGCAGCCGCGCCAGCCGCGCGCAGGCCTCCGGCGTGGGCTCCACCATCTCTCTTTCCGTCAACTCCAGCACCAGATTCAGCCCCCCGGGCGGGAAGTGGGCGAGAAATTGCCGGCAGTCCCCCAGCAAGACGTCGTCGCGCAGATGAGCGGCGGTGATGTTGATGCCCAGGTGAAATTGAGGCGGCAGCCGGCTCCGCCCCAGGGTCCGCGCCAGTTGGCGCATCATCTGCCGCGTCATCGGCACGATCATGCCGCAATCCTCGGCGCGAGGAATGAACAGGTCCGGCCGGATCAGGCCGTCGCGCGGATGGCGCCAGCGCATCAGCGCCTCCGCGCCTTGCCAGCCCAGCCCGTCCGAGCGCACCACCGGTTGCAAAAAGGGCTCGAACTCGCCGTTGTCCAGCGCGCGCTGCAATTCCACGGTGGGCGAGGCCGGCCGGTTCAGCTGCCAGCGCAGCGCGGCGGCCAGCACCAGACCCAGGGCCGCCATGCTGAGAAACACCAGCTCGTAGCTGTTGGCCATCTGGCGGTACAGGTCGCGGTGGTTGAAGCCGCTGATCACGGCATAGGGGTGGCGGGGGGAGGCGCGTTCTATGGTGAGCAGATCGAAGGACGGGCTGGGGTTGAGGTGTACCGCGTGGTCCGGCCCTATCCAGTGCGGACCTACGCGCATATAGACCGGACTGTAGTCGCTGGCCATGTCCAGGCTGAACTGCAGATGCACGCCGTCGATGGCGATGTAGATGGCCGTCGGACCCGCTTGCTTGCGGTAGATGATCAAGGGCCGGTCCGGCGTCAGCTCGTTGCCGGACATCAGGCGCAGTTCGGTGGCCGACCGCGGCGTGTCCGGCGGCGAAATCTGCCGGTGGTAGACGCCGAACAGCGAGGAGCAATAAAGAATGCCGTCGCGTTCCAGGGTGACGCTGCGGATGAAGGGCACGATGGTGACTTGTTTGCGCAGCGCCTGTTCAATCCGCGAACACGGCTGGCCGGTCAGTGGGGCGACGGTGACGGTGGCCTGTTCCGCGTAGTCCAGCATCAGATCCAGCATGTTTTCCGCCTGGCTCGTCTGCAGGGTGGCCTGCTGCCGCAGTCGGTTGCTTTCCTGCCAGTAAACGATGGGGGTGATCACGGCCAGCGGCAGGAGCGCGGCGACGCCGATCAACAGCCAGCGGCTGATGCGGGCGGGCAGGGTGAGGCGGCGGGACATCATGGCGCGGATGCGGAAGTCGGCATGGTTCATGATATACGAGGGCCGCCGCCGTTGCCGGGCCGGCTAGCGCTCCGCCGCTTCCGGCTGCGACAGGTAGACCAGGCTCAGCAGGATGAAGCCGATGAAGGCGTAGGCCTTCATCTGGCCGTTCCACTGGCTGGCCCACATCGCGAAGTATTCTCCGCCTATCACCGCGAAGCCGGTGTACCAGACCAGCAGCGCCGGAACGCAGCCCAGCGTGAACAGCGTCTTGCCACGCAGATAGGCGTCCTCGCGTCCGCATAGCGCGCCGCGCAGCATGGCGCAGCCGCCCCAGGCGCAGATCAGGCCGAACAGCAGCTCGCCGGCGATGATGGCCAGATAGGCGGCCTGCTGCAAGCCGGGATTGGTGATGGCTCGGCTTTTCAACGCGTGGCCGTTAAACCAGGGTTCCATGCCGTCCATGGCCAGCACATGGCGGACGAACTGCCAATTGCTGTCGTAGTCCAGCATATTGCCGCTGGCCGCCAGCAGGCCGAACAGGGCGATGGAGAGCGCGAGCAGGCTTTTCAGGCCTTGCTGGGCGCGGCGCAAAGAGGGCAGATGCATGGGATTTCCTTATCGTGAGGGATGGGGCGATTGTGCCAGCGCGGCAAGACGCTGGGAATGGCCGGCGCCGGCGTAAAAAAACCCCGCGCAAGCGGGGTTGGGACGGCTTTGGACGCACTGGCTTAGAACCAGCGGCCGTAGCGTTTGATGTAAAGGGTTTTGACGATCTGGGTCAGCGTCATATAGCCCAGCATGGTCGCCAGCAACCACCAGAAGTAGCTGGGGTCCAGCTTGACGAAGCCGATGCTGTCCGCCAGCGGCGAGAACGGCAGGTAGCAGCCGATGGCGATGGCCACCGAGGTGGACAGCAGGACCGGCAGCGAGGCGGTGCTTTGCAGGAAGGGGATCTTGCGCGTGCGCAGCATGTGCACCACCAGGGTCTGCGACACCAGGCCTTCGATGAACCAGCCGGAGTGCATGATGCTGGCGCCGCCGTCGCTGACGCCGTGGGCCAGGCCGGCGTAGTAGGCCGCGCCGGCGCCGAACACCGTCCACATCAGCGTGTAGGTGGTGATGTCGAACACTGAGGAGGTGGGGCCCAGCCACAGCATGAAGCGCTTGATGTTGTTGGCTTCCCACTTGCGCGGCTTCTTCAGGAACTCCGGATCCATCTTGTCCCAGGGCAATACCATCTGCGATACGTCGTAGACCAGGTTCTGGATCAAGAGGTGCATCGCCAGCATCGGCTCCCAAGGCAGCCAGGCCGAGGCCACCAGCACCGAGAACACATTGCCGAAATTGGAGCTGGCGGTCATGTTCAGGTACTTGAGGATGTTGCCGAAGGTTTCCCGGCCCTTGATCACGCCTTCTTCCAGCACCATCAGGCTCTTTTCCAGCAGGATGATGTCGGCGGTTTCCTTGGCGATGTCCGCGCCGCTGTCCACCGAGATGCCGACGTCGGCGTCGCGCAGCGCCGGCGCGTCGTTGATGCCGTCGCCCAGGAAGCCCACGGTGTGGCCGTTGGCCTGCAGGGCCTTGACCACGCGGGACTTCTGCAGCGGAGTCAGCTTGGCGAAGATGGTGGTGTGCTTGACCGCGCTGCACAGCGCCACGTCGTCCATCGCCTCGATGTCCTTGCCGATCAAGGGCACGCCGGGGCTGAGGCCGACGTCGCGGCACACTTTGGCGGTGATGATGGGATTGTCGCCGGTCAGCACCTTGACCGCCACGCCGTATTCCTTCAGCGCGCGGATGGCCGGCGCCGCGGAGTCCTTGGGCGGATCCAGGAAGGTCAGGAAGCCGCGCACCACCAGTTGGGCCTCGTCATTGGTCTTGTAGTTGCGCTTGGCTTCTTCGGCGGGGATGTCGCGGGTGGCGACCAGCAGCACGCGGTAACCTTCGGCGTTGTAGTCCTGGCTGCGCTTGAGCAGGGCGGCGCGCTCCTCGGCGGTCAGCGGCTTGATCTGCGAACCGTCCTGAACATGGCTGGAGACGGCCAGCATTTCCTCCACCGCGCCTTTGGAGATCATCAACTGGCGGCCGCGCTGGTTTTCCACGATCACGGACAGGCGGCGGCGCACGAAATCGAACGGCATTTCGTCCACCTTGTTATAGCCGTCCGGCTTGACCCGGCTGCCCAGTTCGTCCGCGTGCTCCACCACGGCAATATCCATCAGGTTCTTCATGCCGCTCTGGTGGAAGCTGTTCAGCCAAGCCAGTTGCAGCACGCCTTCGTCTTTGAGCCCATGGATATTGTAATGGTGTTCCAGGATGATCTTGTCCTGGGTCAGGGTGCCGGTCTTGTCGGTGCACAGCACGTCCATCGCGCCGAAGTTCTGCACCGAGTTCAGCCGCTTGACCACCACCTTGCGCCGCGCCATCGCCACCGCGCCCTTGGCCAGGTTGGCGGACACGATCATCGGCAGCATTTCCGGGGTCAGGCCCACGGCCACCGCCAGCGCGAAGGTGAGGGCGGACATCCAGTCGCCCTTGGTCAGGCCGTTGATCATGAACACCACCGGCACCATCACCAGCATGAAGCGGATCAGCAGCCAGGATACGCTGTTGACGCCGCGGTCAAAGCTGGTTTCCACGCGCTTGTGGCTGACCACGCTGCGCGCCAGCGAACCGAAATAGGTGTCGGTGCCGGTGGCCACCACGATGGCGGACGCCTTGCCGCTGACCACATTGGTGCCCATGAAGCAGACATTGGGCAGGTCCAGCAGATCGGCGTCGCCCTTGGCCTGGCCGTTGGCGGATTTCTCGGCCACCGCGCCCAGGGTGTCGTACTTCTCCACCGGCAGCGCTTCGCCGGTCAACACCGCCTGGCTGATGAACAGATCGCGGGATTCGATCAGCTTGATGTCGGCCGGAATCATGTCGCCGGCCTGCAGGTGGACGATGTCGCCCACCACCAGCTCGCTCATCGCGATTTCCTGGCGGATCGGGCTGCTGCCGTTGGCCGGGCGCCGCTGCGCGGTGGCGGTGTTGCGCACCAGCGATTTCAGCTTTTCCGCCGCCTTGGCGGAGCGGAATTCCTGCCAGAAACGCAGCAGGCCGCTGATGCCGACCATGGTCAGCAGAATGATGATGCCGGTCCATTCCTCGTCGCCGGGGCTGGCGAAATAGACATCGGTGAAATAGCTGATGGCGGCCAGCACCATCAGCACCACGACAAAGGGGTTCTTGAACGCTTGCGCCAGCTGGATCAGCGGGTGCGGAGCCTTGTCGTGGGCCACCTCATTGGGTCCGAACTGGGCGTAGCGCTGATGCGCCTCCGCCATGGTCAGACCGTCCTGGTGGCCGCGCACGCGTTGCAAGGTTTCTTCCACGGAGCTTTCGGCTTCCTGTACCGCGCGGATAACCGGTTTTTCCTGTTTTGCGCCTGGGGTGGCGACATAGCCTTTCAGCTTGTGTCGGCTGCTAGTGTGTTTCGTCATTGTTTCGTCTCCTGCGCGCCTGTTTCGCGCAGAGCGGTCGGGCCTGTTCAGGCCGGCCTGGTATCTGGCGGACGCAGCACGGCGGGTGTTGCGGATGTTCCGGGTTGTTGTTTTGCGCCCGCCTGCGTTGTTGTCGGTGTGTGCAGGGCGGGCGGTAGCGGGTAACTGTCGTCGGTCATGGTGTTTCCTTCATGTGGGCTTGAGGCCCGTGCCGCCGCGGCTGGGCGGCGCGGGAGGGTGAATCAGGATTGGGCCAGCGGACGGACTCCGGCGGACCACTCGGGCCGGACCTGGCCGGGCAGGATGTCCAGCCGGACCCGGGCCAGCGGCAGGTTGCCGAGCCGCTGCATGACGGCTTCCAGGAAATGCATGGAGGCGTCGCCGCGGGAACGGAACTCGGTGGCCAGCATCCAGTTGGCCGGCGCGCCGGAGGCGTGGCATTCGCCGGCCAGCAGGGTTTCGTTCCAGCTGGACACTTTCAGCCCGTGGCCTTGGGCGGCGGCGCGGATTTCCCGGCGCGCGGCCTTGACCGCTTGCGTGGGGCAGATGACCGACAGTTGATAGCGCTGCGGCCGGATGTTGTGGCGGATGATGTCGTTCATGGCGATCTCCTTGCGATCCGGCTTCCGTCGCGTGCGGACGTGCCGGCCCCTGCCTGGCGGCATGCGATGACAGGGTTGTTTTTGACGGTGGCGAGGCGCGCGGGCCTATCCCGCCGCCGTCAGGCGGAGGAGATCAGGCGGTGCGGGCGGCCTCGGGTCTGCAAGATCGGGGTTCCGGTTCTTCAGACATGGCTGGCCTTTCTTGGCGGTGGGGTTGAACTCAATGGATGCTCAGGCGCTGGCCGCCCAGCGACGGGGCGTGGCCCGCGTCTCCGGCTTGCGGCGTCCCCAGCGGACGCGGTGAATCTCCGGCATCTTGCTCAGGCGCAGCGCCATTTCATTGAAGGCGCGGCGCAGGGCGACCGGGCAATCCAGGCGCACGCTCAGGCAGGCTTGTCCGGAGGCGGCGGCCGGGGTGATGGCGACGTGGGTCGCCGCCAGGCCCAGGGTGTGCATTTCCCAGAATAGTTGTTTGCGCAGCGCGGTAATGACCGGGATGTCGCAAATCACATTCAGGTGGCAGCTGGTTTCGTCTTGGCGTTTGCTTGGATTGCGCGCGAGATAATTGAATAACCAAGCCAGTTTATTGTGGCGCATATTTCACTCCCTCATTTTCATTTTGAAAATGCGACGGACAGCATTATTCCCTTTCTGTGTTTTATAGACGCAGAAATAAAAATAATTTAATGGTCGATTGCGATGGTCGGCGGCGGCTAATTGGCCGGTCCCGTTGTCGCAATAAGGGAGGGGCTCAGATCAGCAATTCGCCAAGGGCCGGCGCGGTCGCGGTTCAGGGTCTTCTATCAACATCGGAACCTCCTGCTGGCTGGCAGCGTTTGCGTTTAGTGGGATCGCGCGGACATGGCCGCGCGCGGGAAGTCGGGGTGGGTTCAGTGCGCCAAATGAGCCCGTTGGGCCAGCAAAAAGGCGCGGTTGGGCACGCGCGGGCGCTGCGCGTGGCGCGCCCAGTGAACCCGGTTGACCTGGGGCAGCTGGCAAAAATGCGCGGCTAGCTGGTTCAGGCAACGGCTGGCCACGTCCGGACAGGCGAAGAGCACGCTCAGACAGGCCAGGTCGTTGTCGCCGGCGGTCAGGGCGATGCGTTCCACCTCCAGGCCGCGGGCGTGCAATTGCTTGGCCGCTTGCACGCGCAGCATGGTCAGGTCCGCATGGACGCAAAAAATGTTCAACTGGTAAACGGCGGCCGGGGCGGTGGTTTTGCCTGGGCGCAGCAGGGCTGCCAGTTTAGTGATCAAGCGCATGATGATTCCTCCCATTGGCGATGCAAGGAGGACGCGACGAAATCCGAAGGCAAACGCCGTCAAAGGGAATCCGTGCGCAATCAGGCGGCAAGCCGCCTGCGCGGCGCGAATCTGGGGATGTCTGAAAAGCTTGGCCGTTCGGCCTGGGTTCCGGCTCGCACTGGGCCGCGCGCTAGGCGGGTCGCTGATGTGCGTTGTTGCCGAATTTTAGACACCACACCCTGTCATTGCAGGATGTGGCAGAGAAAAGGTTCTGCTAAATCCTGCAAGACGGCGTTGCGATACAAGATCGACTACTTCCGTCGTTGTCCACGATGAACCTTTGCAGTATTTGAGATGCCCGGATTATAGGGGGCTTTACGAGGATAGGCAATCCTGAATCAAACTTTTTTACATTTTTGTGTGCGGCGCAACACTAAATAAGCCATGGGCATGGGATGGAATGAAAAACGGCGTCGCAATGCCTGAAGCCGGGTCTTCAATGCGGCGGATATTCGCCGTTTATTAATATAAGAAACGGTTCAAAGTCTCGCGAGCCAGAACAAGACAAGGCGAAAACGAGCGTAAGAGCGGAATTGCTCGTGGCGCATGAGCCTGTTGAGCTCGCACTCACCCTGCAAGGCTTCACGAAGCGCGGCAGACTTTGAGCCGGTTTCAGCAGGAATCAATCGTCGCCGTAAGCGTAAGGCCCGCCTTTTTCCAGCGCGGCCCGATAGGCCGGCCGCGCATGGACGCGGCGAAGGAAGTCCAGCGCATGCGGATGTTCCCGATTCAGATAACCGCGCGCGCGCGCGGCTTCCAGCGGAAAACTCATCTGGATGTCGGCGGCGCTGAAGACGGGGCCGGCGAACCAGCCGTGGCGGGCCAGACAGCGGTCGGCATGGCTGAGCAGCGCGTCCAGCTGCGGTTGCAGATAGGCGCGACGGACGCCGGCGGCCAGTTTGCGCGCCAGCGGCCGCAGCAGCCAAGGGACCGGCGGCCGGTCCAGCCGCGAGAACACCAGGCTCATCACCAAGGGCGGCATCAGCGAGCCTTCGGCGTGGTGCAGCCAGAACAGGTAGTCGCTGTGCTCCGGTGCGCCGGCGGCGGGCTTGAGCCGGCCTGAGCCGTAGGTGTCCACCAGGTAGTCGACGATGGCGCCGGATTCGGCCAGGGTCAGCTCGCCGTCGCTGATCACCGGGGACTTGCCCAGAGGGTGCGCCGCCTTGAGTTCCGGCGGGGCGAGCAGGGTGAGCGGATCGCGCTGGTAGTGCTGAATGCGGTAGTGCAGGTTCAGCTCCTCCAGCAGCCAGAGCACGCGTTGCGAGCGGGAATTGTTCAAGTGGTGGACGGTGATCATGGGCGGGTTCTTCCATTGCGCCGGAGCGCGCTAGATGGGGAGCCGGCTGCCGGCCTTGACTTCGCGCAGCGCCAGGCTGGAGTGGATGGAGTGCAGGCCCGGGGTGCGGCGCAGCACGGTTTCGATGAAGTCGCTGTACGCGTCCAGATTGGGCGCGACCACTTGCAGCAGATAGTCGGCGTCGCCGGTGATCTTGTGGCAGGACAGCACCTCCGGGCGCTCCCGCATCCGGTCTTCAAAACGATTGGGCGCGTCGTCGGCGTGCTGGCCGAAGCTGAGCCGGACAAAGGCCAGCACATCATAGCCCAGCTTGCGGCGATCCAGATTGGCCTGGTAGTCCTTGATGTAGCCGGCTTCCTCCAGCCGCTTCAGCCGCCGCCAGCAGGGGGTGACGCTGAGGGACAGCCGTTCGGCCAACTTGGGGTTGGACATCGCTCCGTCCTGCTGCAGCAAGCGCAACAGAGTCAGATCCGTATCATCCAGCGGAGTTTTGAGTCTATTCATGCTCAACAATCGCTTTCAATATTGCTTTCTTGCTCCAGATTAGCGTCGAAGGCGGGGCAAAAGCAAAACTATTCCAGCGGCCGCGGCGCATACTGGGGCCTTGCCTTATTCAAGCGAGACAGGAGGGACGGCGATGTTGACGATTTACAGCGACGCGCACCATCTGCACCATGGTTGCGAGTTGAAAGACGGGGTGTTGATGCCCTGTTTCGAGCAGCCGGGGCGCGCCGACACCATCTTGGCGCGAGTGAGGGCGACGGGGCTGGGCCCGGTGGCCGCGCCGAGCGAATACGACAGCGAACGTTACGCCCGCGTGCACAGCCGGCGCTATGTTCGTTTTCTGGAACGGGCCTGGGACGAATGGACCGCCGCCGGCCGCAGCCACGACGCCTTGCCGCTGATCTGGCCGGTGCGGGATCTGCGCGGCGACATCGAACCCGAATTCATCGACGGCAAGCTGGGTTTTTACGCGATGGACGCCGGGGTGGCGATCACCGCCGGCACCTGGAGGGCGGCGCGCGCCAGCGCCGACGTGGCCTTGACCGGCATGGACGCCTTGCTGGCGGGAGAGAAGAGCGCCTTCGCGCTGTGCAGGCCGCCCGGCCACCACGCGGCCGCCGAGTATATGGGCGGCTACTGCTATCTGAACAACGCGGCGATCGCGGCGCAGTCCTGCCTGGACGGCGGCGCGGCCAGGGTGGCCTTGCTGGACGTGGACTACCATCACGGCAACGGCGGGCAGAGCATTTTTTACGAGCGCGACGATGTGATGTTTCTGTCCTTGCACGGCGATCCCAAATCCTCCTACCCGTATTTTTCCGGCCATCGCGACGAGCGGGGGCGGGGCGCCGGCCTGGGCTTCAATCACAATTACCCGCTGCCGCACGGCACCGGCTGGCCGGCCTACGGCGAAGCCTTGCGCCACGCTTGCGGGCAAATAGCCGCTTATGCGCCGGACGCGCTGGTGGTGTCGCTGGGCGTGGACACCTTCAAGGATGATCCGATCAGCCAGTTCCGCCTGGAGAGCGAAGACTTCCTGCGCCTGGGCGCATGCATCGCCGGGCTGGGCTTGCCGACGCTGTTCGTGATGGAGGGCGGTTATATGGTGGACGATATCGGCGTCAACGCGGTGAATGTGTTGACGGGCTTCCAGGCGGGCGGCGTAGGCGTTTGACCTGGGTCAGCCCGGCGGCGAATAAATAGCCGGGCCGCCGGCCGGCAAGCCGAACTTGTGAAAAAAATGTAAAAAGCATAGAGTGGCGGGTGTAAAATTGCTTACACCCGACAACTTCAGAGTTATTTCTCATGAAAAGCGGCCATCCCGATTCCGCAGATCGAAGTCCCAGCGCGTTTTATCAGCATTTTTCGCCCAATCTGCCCCTGGCGGGCAAACGCCATGTCAAATGGCGGCTCAGCGCCCGACAGGAGGAAGTCTTGCTGCATGCGGCGTTGATCGCCTGTATCGCGCTGGTGGGGCTGTTCGCCTATCTACGCCACTAAGCGCCCGTTCCAAGGAATCCATTCAAAGTCCGCCGCGCTTCGTGAGGCGCGGCGCGGCGAGCGCCGGCGTTCGGCATGCTCGCGCGCGCCTCGTACATTCCGCTTTCTCAGCCGCAAGGCCTTGTCTCGCCTTAGCTCGCGAGATCGTAAACACGTTCCAAGGCCCGCCGGCAAAGCCTTATCCTGCGTTGCGCAGCGCGAGGCGGGGCGGATTTTGAACGGCTTCTAAGCCGGCTGCGCCTGTTCCGCGAGATCGATTTCGCGCCGCAGCTGTTTCAGCGTCGGCGTCACGATGGCGATGAAGCTGGCCTCGCGCAGCCGGCGCTGCGCCGAATGCGACAGCAGAAAGCCGGCCGCGCCGGCGTGCAGTTGAGCCGACATCGCCGCGCGCAGACACAATTCGCCCACCGCGGCGCGCAAGCGCAGCACGCTCAAGGGTTGAACCTGGCCCGCCTCGGCCTGAGGCGCCAGCGTTTTCGCCTCGCGCCACAAACCGGCCAGTTCGGCCGCCAGATCCTGATACGAGTGGTCCAGCCAGCGATTCTGCTCGCCGTCGCGCAGATTGGCTTCCTGGATGTCGTCCAGGCAGCCTTGCACAATGCCCAGACCCGCCGCCGCCTGCGCCAGCACGAAGCCGGGGCGGACGCGCCGTATGAAGGCGGCGAAGTCGGCCGGTTCCGCCGCCACCCGCTCGGCGGGCACCAACACCTTGTCCAGCCTCACGCTCAATGTGCGGGTGCCGGCCATGCCGGCGGTGGGCGGCCCGTCGCAGAGCCGTACCCCCGGCGCGTCGCAATCGGCGACGAAGACCAGCTTGCCGCCGTCCGAAGCGGCCGCCGCCGCGGCGAACACATGGCCGCCGCCGATATTGGACACCCAGGGCAGATCGCCGGATATCCGGTACCCGCTGGGGCAAGGTTCGGCATGCAGCCGCAGCGGCTCAAGGCCGGCCAGGTGCTTGATGGCGTTGGATAGGCCGGGGCCGCCCAGGCGCCGGCCCGCGGCCAGTTCCGTCATCAGCGATCTCAGCTCCGCCCGCGGCGCCGCGTGGCGCAGCAGCCAGACGCTGGCGCTCTGGCACCAGGCCAGAAAGGCGGTGCTGCCGCAAACCGCGCCGACTTCGGCGATGGCCGCCATCGCCGCGGCCAGGCCCGGCCCGTCGCCGGCTTCCGTCGGCAACAGGGCCGCGTAGGCGCCGTCTTCGCCCAGGCCGCGCAATATCTCCTCCGGATAATGTCCTTGCTGATCGATGGCGGCGGCCAGCGGCGACAGTTGCAGGCGGACGCGTTGGTCTACGCGGCGGAGCAGGGCGAGGGATTCGGCTTGGTGCATGGCGCGGGGAGGGGCGTGGTTGATTTCAGCGGCATTCTGGGCGGGATAGACGGCGCTGTCTATGTGTACAGCATGACATCTGTCCCTGCCGATTGAGCGCGCGGCGGAACTTGTCCACGCCATCGCGGCTCTATCTTTTTTATCATTGACACCGTTCCCGCCGCGCTTTGGCGCGGGCAGTTCATAAGCGCGGAACGGGGAAAGGTTCCGATGAGCGCATCTCCCACTCTATCTCTTGGCCTGCTGCTGGCCGCGCTAGGCCTGGCAGGCCCCAGCCTGGCGCTGGACCTGGACCTCAAGCCGACGCCGCCCGAAACGGCGAGCCCCGCGGCCAAGCCGCCGCCGGGCTGGAGCCTGGGCTACGACAGTAAACGCTTCAGCTATCCGCCGTCCGAGCGCACCCGCCTGCTGGCGGACCAGGCGCTGCGCAGCAAGCAAGAGCCCAAGACGCCGGTGGACTGCCAAAGCCATCCCGGCTATGCCTATTGCCAGCCCAAGGGCGCCGAACGCGCCTACGCCTCCGCGCCGCCCCAGCCCATGGGCAGCGCCAAGCTTTGCGATCAGGACCCTTATTCGCCGCAATGCGCGGACAGCGCCTTGCAGCTGCATACCCGCAACAGCAATTGCGCGCCGGACGACAGAAACTGCCAGGGGCTGGGTCTCAGCCTCAAGTGGGGCGACTGAGCCGAGGTCCGGGACTGGACGGGACGCGGCAAGCCGGTAAACTGCCGGGCATTGAACCCACACAGCGGCCGGCATGCGCATCCTCCACACCTCGGACTGGCACTTGGGCCAGCATTTCATCGGCAAAACCCGCCTGGCGGAGCACCAGGCCTTCATCCACTGGCTGCTGGAGCAGGCCGACGTCCACCGGGCCGACGTCGTGCTGGTGGCCGGCGACATTTTCGACACCGGCGCGCCGCCCAGCTACGCGCGCGAACTCTACAACGGCCTGATCGCCGCCGCTCATCGCGCCGGCGTGCAACTGGTGCTGCTGGGCGGCAATCACGACTCCGTGGCCACGCTGGCGGAAAGCCGCGCGCTGCTGTCCTATCTGTCCGCCAGCGTGGTGCCGGCCCTGAGCGAGGACCCGGCCGATCAGGTCCTGATGCTCAAGCGCCGCGACGGCGAGCCGGGCGCGCTGCTGTGCGCTTTGCCCTATATCCGCCCGCGCGACGTGCTGCGCAGCCAGGCCGGCCAGAGCGCCGAGCAAAAGCAGCAATCCTTGCAGGACGCCATACGCGAACGCTACCGGCAGGTGTACGAGCAAGCGCTCCGCCGCCGCGAACAATTGGGCCTGCCCCTGCCCATCGTCGCCAGCGGCCACCTGACCACGGTGGGCGCCAGCGCCAGCGAATCCGTGCGCGAAATCTACGTCGGCGCGCTGGAAGCCTTTCCCAGCAACGCCTTCCCGCCGGCCGACTACATCGCCCTGGGCCACATCCACCGGCCGCAGAAAGTGGGCGGCCACGAGCACATCCGCTACAGCGGCTCGCCCATCCCGCTGAGCTTCGACGAAGCCGGCCAGGGCAAGGAAGTGTTGTTGGCGGAGCTGGACGAGCAGGGCCTAGGCTCCGTCCGGCCGCTGGCGGTGCCTTGCTTCCAGCCCTTGCGTTCGGTGCGCGGCAGCCTGGCGCAGTTGCCGGCGCTGTTGGCGCAGGCGGCGGAGGCCGGCAGCGCGGAACGGCCGGTCTGGCTGGAGATCGTGGTCAGCGCCGACGACTACCTGAGCGATCTGTCCGCCCGCGCGCAGGCGCTGTGCGCCGATCTGCCGCTGGAGCTCTTGCGCGTGCGGCGCGACCGCGGGCAGGCCGCCTCAGGGCTGGCCTCGGCCGCCGGCGAAACCCTGGACGAACTGACGCCGCTGGACGTGTTCGAGCGCCGGCTGGCGCTGGAAACCCTTGATCCGCCGCTGCAGGAGCAACTGCGGCTGCGCTATCGCGAAACCCTGGCCGCCCTGCGGGAGGAACAGGCATGAAGATACTGAGCCTGCGCCTGAAAAACCTCAACTCGCTGCAAGGCGAATGGAAGCTGGATTTCAGCGCCGAACCCTTCGCCGGCAGCGGCTTGTTCGCCATCACCGGCCCCACCGGCGCGGGCAAATCCACCTTGCTGGACGCCATCTGCCTGGCGCTCTACCACAAGACGCCAAGGCTGGACGCCGTGACCCAGGGCAGCAACGACATCATGAGCCGGCACACCGCGGACTGCCTGGCGGAAGTGGAGTTCGAAGTCAAAGGCCGGCGTTACCGCGCCTTCTGGAGCCAGCGCCGCGCCCGCGACAAGCCGGACGGCGCGCTGCAAGCGCCCAAGGTGGAGCTGGCCGACGCCGACGGCGAGATCCTCAGCAGCCAGGTGGCGGACAAGCTCAAGCGCGTCGAAGCCATCACCGGCCTGGATTACGAACGCTTCACCAAGTCCATGCTGCTGGCGCAAGGCGGTTTCGCCGCCTTCCTCAATGCCGACGCCAACGCGCGCGCGGAACTGCTGGAAGAACTGACCGGCAGCGAAATCTACGGCCTGATCTCGCAACAGGTGTTCGAGCGCGCCCGCGACGCGCGCCAGACCCTGGAGCAATGGCAGGCGCGCGCCGACGGCGTGGAGCTGCTGGAACCGGAGCGGCGCGCGGACATGGAGGCCAGGCTGGCCGCGCTGGGCGCGGCCTCGCGCCAGGCGCAGGCGGACTGGGAGCTGGCGCGCAAGCAATGGCAGTGGCGCGAAGCCCTTGAACAGGCGCGGCGTCAGAGCGCGGACGCCGACGAGGCGTGGCGGCGGGCCAGCGAGCAGGAGGCGCGGGCGGAGCCGGAACTGGCGTGTTTGCGCCGCGACGAGCCGGCGCAGCGCATCCTGCCGCAATGGCGGGAAGCGGAGCAGGCGCGGGCGGAGCTGCTGCGTCTGAGCGCGGAAAGCCAGGCGCTTGGCCATGCGCAAGCGGCGCGGAACGCGGACTGGCAGGCCGGCCATTGGCGGGCCTTGAGCCAGGCCCGCCGGCTGGAGCGGACCCAAGGAGCGCGTCTGGACGCACTCAAGGCCGCGGCGGAGGAACAAGAGGCCGCCGCCCGGCGTCTGGGACACCACGCTCGCCTGGGCGAGTTGCTGGAACGTTGGCGCGCCGGTTTCGATCAACAGCAGCGCTTGCGGCAACAGCGCGACGGCTGCGCCGCGCGCGTCGCGGAGCTGGACGCCCGGACGCTGAACCAGCGCCAGGGCCTGGCGGCCTTGAACGCGGAGACCGAGGCGGCGGAAGGACGCGGCCTGGAGACCGCCGCCGCGCTGCGGCGGGCGGAAGAGAGCGGCCGGGCGGCGCTGGACGGCCGCAGCCTGGCCGAATGGCGCGAGCAATGGCAGCGCGCGCTGCGCCAAAACACGGCCTTGCGCGGCCTGGCGACGCTGGCCGCCGAACTGAAGCCGCTGGAAGAGCGGCTGGCCGGACGGCGCGAGGAAAGAGCGGCGCAGGAGGCCGAGCGAGCGCGCCGCGACGCCGACTTGCAGCGGCTGCGCGCCGATTACCGGCTGGCGCAGGAACAAACGGCGGACAAGCGGCGGCTGCTGGAGCAGGAGCGGCGCATTCTCAGCCTGGAACAGCACCGCGCCGCCTTGCGGCCGGGCGAACCCTGCCCCTTATGCGGCGCTTGCGAGCACCCGGCGGTGGCCGCCTATCAGGCGCTGGACATCGGCGCCGCCGAAGCGGCCTTGAACGCCAAGGAGGCCGCGCTGGAGACGCTGCGAGAACAAGGCCAGCAGGCGGCGGCGCAGCTGGCGCGAGACGAAGCGCAGCTGCGCCAGCTGGACGCGGCGACGGAGCAGGAACAAGCGCGCCGCGAAACCCTGGCCGCGCAATGGCTGAGCGAGGGCGCGCCCTGGGGGCTGGCGGACGGGGACTGGCGCGGACCGCGGCTGGAACAGGCTTGCCGGGACGCGGAAGGGCTGCAGCAGCGGCAGGAAAGCGCGCTGCGCGCCGCCGAACAGGCGGAAGCGGCGCTGGAACGGGCGCGCGCGGACGCGCAGCGGCAAAGCGAGGCCGTTCAGGCGCTGGGCCAGAAATGGGCCTTGCAAGAACACGGCCTGCGTAGCCTGGAACAGAGCCTGCAAACGCTGCGGGACGAGCTCGCGCAGCGCGAGGCCGAGCTGAGGGAACTGGCCGGCGGCCGCGACGCCGACATCGCCGCCGCCGGCTTCGAGGCCCCGGAAGCGGGGCAGGAGGCCAGCTGGCTGGAACAGCGCGCCGCCGACTGGCGGGACTGGAAAGATTTGGAACAGGCTCGCCGGCAAGCGGAAACCGACGCGGAGGCCCAGGCCGCCGCGCACCGGCTCGCCGGAGAACGGGTCGCGGATTGGGACGCGCGCTGGCGGGCGCTGCGGCTGCCGGACGGCGCGCCGCCGCAGGAGGACGGCGACGCCGAGGCCGCCTGGCTGGCCGCGGTCGCGGATTGCGAGGAATCCGCGCGGACCCTGGCCCAGATCCAGGGCGCGCTGGAACGGGCGGACAGCGACGCCGCGCGCCAGCGGCGGCGCGCCGAGGACGCGGAACAGGCTTGGGCCCAAGCCCTGGCCGCCAGCCCGTTTGCGGACGCCGCCGCCTTTCTGGCGGCGGCCTTGCCGGAGGCCGAGCGCGAGCGCTTGAGCGCGCTCGGCCGGCAACTGGAGCGGGAAAGGCTGAGCGCGGCGGCGCTGCGGCAACAGGCCGCGGAACGGCTGGCGGCGCTGGAGCGGGACAACGCCTCGCCGCAGCCGGAACCGGAATTGCGCCAGCGCATGGAAACGCTGGACGCCGAGCGGCAAAGCCTGGCCGGCGAGGACGGCGCCTTGCGCGCCCTGCTCGACAACGACGCCGCGCGCCGCGACGGCCAGCGCGAGCTGTTCGCCCGCATCGACGGCCTGCGCGAGGAGGCCGACGTTTGGCAGCGCTTGAACGGCCTGATCGGCTCCGCCGGCGGCGACAAATACCGCCGCTTCGCCCAGGGTCTGACGCTGGAGCATCTGGTGGTGCTGGCCAACCGTCACCTGAGCCGGCTGCACGGCCGCTATTGGCTGCGCCGCCGCGCCGACGGCGAGCTGGAGCTGGAAATCGTCGACAGCTGGCAGGCCGACGCCGCGCGCGACACCCGCACCCTGTCCGGCGGCGAAAGCTTCCTGGTCAGTCTGGCGCTGGCGCTGGCCTTGTCCGACCTGGCCAGTCACAAAACCTCGATCGATTCGCTGTTCCTGGACGAGGGCTTCGGCACTCTGGACGGCGACACGCTGGAACTGGCGCTGGACGCCCTGGACGCGCTCAACGCCGGCGGCAAGACCATAGGCGTGATCAGCCATGTGGAAGCCTTGAAGGAGCGCACCCCGGTGCAGATTCGGGTGGGCCGGGCCGGCGCCGCCGGTTGCTCCGCGTTGACGGTGAGCGGCTAAGAAATTGTTCACGATCGGCGGCGCGTCGTGACATGCTGCACGGTGAGCGCCGCTTCGAAATGCTGATGCGCCGCGTGTGCATTCGGCTTTCTCAGCGGTTTTCGCCTCGCTCTGGCTTGGAGACCATGAACAGGCCCGCCTCAGCCGGCGGCGAAGTCGGCGAGCGCGGCGCCGTCCATCCGGTAACGCACCCATTCCGCCTGCGGCTTGGCGCCGATGGACAGGTAAAAGTCTATGGCCGGCTGGTTCCAGTCCAGCACGCTCCATTCGAAGCGGCCGCAGCCGTGTTCCACCGCCAGCTGGGCCAGGCGGCGCAGCATCAGCTTGCCGGCGCCGCCGCCGCGTTGCCGCGGCGAAATATACAGGTCTTCCAGATACAGGCCCTGCTTGGCTTGCCAGGTGGAATAGCTGAAGAAGTAGACGGCGTAGCCGGCCGGTTCGCCGTCCACCTCGCAAATCAGCGCCCGCGCCGGGCTGTCCGCGCCAAACAGGCTGGAGACGATGCTGTCCTCGGTGGCGGCCACTTGATCGCCGGCGCGTTCGTAGACGGCCAGCTCCTTGATGAGGCGCAGGATCAGCGCGGCGTCTTGGGCTTGGGCGGGGCGGATATGGATGGACATGGACGGAACCTGAATAGTGGTGAATGGATTAAGCGCTATACTACGGCCAAGACAAACTGCATGCGCTGCATTGTTTTCAAGTCATGATGAACATCCTGCATTCCGACCTGCGCCGCTTGGACCTGAATCTACTGCTGGTCTTCGACGCCTTGCTGCGCCAGCGCTCGGTCAGCGCCGCCGCCGACGAACTGGCGATGAGCCCGTCGGCGTTCAGCCACGCGCTGGCGCGGCTGCGCGCCGCCCTGGGCGACGATCTCTTTGTGCGCATCGGCAATGCGATGCAGCCCACCGCCTACGCGGAAAGACTGGCCGGCGCGGTGAGCGCCGCGCTGGAAACGCTGTCGCAGGGGCTGGCCGAGGCCGGCGGTTTCCAGCCGGAGCGCAGCGAACGGGCTTTTGTGATCGCGGTGACCGACTACACCGCCTTCGCGGTGATGCCGCGCCTGCTGGCGGGCTTGCAGCGGGCGGCGCCGCGGCTGCGTTTCAAGCTGGTGCATTCCCGCGGCCGCGAGTCCGCCGAGGATCTGGCCGCCGGCCGCATAGACTTCGCGCTGGGTTATGTCGAGGAGATTGCGGAGCCGGCGGCCGGGATTGAAAGCTTCGACTGGCTGGAAGACCGCTACGTGGCCATCGTCAGCCGCGCCCATCCGCGCATCCGGGACGGCCTCAGCCTGGATCAATACCTGGCGGCGCGCCACGTGGTGGTGACGCCCTGGGGAGAAAGCCGCGGCGGCATCGATCGCGCGCTGGAGCGCCGGGGCCTACGCCGCGACGTGGCGCTGCAACTGCCGTCGGTGTTGGCCGCGCCCTTCATCATCGCGGAGTCCGAATGGATCATGACGCTGCCGCGGCTGGCGGCGCAGGCCTTGAGCCAGGCCGCGCCCATCGCCGTCCACGCCGCGCCGTTCGATATCCCGTCCTACACCCTCAAGGTGTACAGCCACGCCCGCCACGGCCGCAGCGCCGCCCATGATTGGCTGCGCGCGCAATTGCGCGCCTGCGCGCCGTCGCTTCAGGCTTAGAAGGTGTACACGCTCTTGCGAGCGAGAGCGAGACAAGGCGTTGCGGCTGAAGAAGCGGAGTGTTCCTGTGGCTGACGAGCATTCTGACGCCGTACTCGCCGTGTAAGGCTCCACGACGCGCAGCAGATCGTAAACAGGCTCTTAGCGCCGGCTCAGCCCAGTCGTCGCGTCCAATGCCCCTGGATGCGCAGGGCCTGGAAATAGCGCTCCGGCGCGGCGAAACCGGCGTTTTGCAGCAAGGCTCGCTGTTCGGCCTCGGTCAAGGGGTGGAAATCGCGCTCCAGCTTGAGCCGCATCTGGGCGGCGTCCTCCGCGCTCATGCCCAGGCTTTGAGAAGCGTGGCCGCCGGCGGCGGCCAGCGCGGCGGATGGGGCCGCGGCAAGGTCGGCCAGCAGCAGCGGGGCCTCCGGCCGCAGTCTGGAGCGGGCGGCGCTCAGCAGCGCCCGCTTGGCCGGAGAAGGCAGGAAATGCAGCACCAGCAGGCAGAGCGCCGCGTCGAACTCTGTTTCCGGCAAGGCGTCCAGCGCGCAGGGGCGGAAATCCACGCGGCCGGCGACATCCGCTTGCTCCAGGCGCCGCCGCGCAATGGCCAGCATGTCGGCGGACGGGTCTTGCGCGCAAAAGCGCCAGCCGGGATGCCGCCGCGCCAGCGCGAGGGTGTCGCTGCCGGTGCCGGCGCCGACGACCAGCACGCGCGCATCGGCGGGCAACAGGCCGGCGAGCAAGGCCTCGCTCAATTGGTGCAGCAGGGCGTAGCCCGGAATCAGCCTGGCGATGCGCTCGTCGTAGCCGTCGGACCCGCCGCCTTGAAATCTGTCCATACCTTTTCCCCTTAAAAACGAGGCGCCCTGGGCGCAATGACAGGCGTGGCGGCGGCTGGGCCTGAAATGCGCTTATCATGGTGGCTTCATGCATGCGCGGTCAAGCCGGGCCGTTGTTCGGGGCGGCCGCGCCAGGAGAAGCCGATGCAAGCAGAATGGAGCGGTCTGGACCGCTATTACACCGCGGCGCTGCGGGTGGAGGACGGCGTCTTGAACGGCGCGCTGGCGGCCAACGCCGCCGCCGGCCTGCCGGCGCAGGACGTGTCGCCGCTGCAAGGGCGCTTTCTGCATATTCTGGCGCGTTTGATGCAGGCGCGGCGGGTGCTGGAGATCGGCACCCTGGGCGGCTACAGCACCATCTGGCTGGCGCGGGCGCTGCCGGCAGACGGCCGGGTGGTGACCTTGGAAGCCAATCCGGCGCACGCGGACACGGCGCGGGCCAATCTGGCCGCCGCCGGCGTGGCGGACAAGGTGGAACTGCGGGAAGGCCCGGCGCTGGACAGCCTGCCGCTGCTGGCCGGGGGCGAGCCCTTCGATCTGATTTTCATCGACGCAGACAAACCCAACAACCCGGCTTATCTGGAGTGGGCGCTGAAGCTGGCGCGCCCCGGCGCCGCCATCGTCGGCGACAATGTGGCGCGCGGCGGTGCAGTGGCCAATGTGGTCAGCCAAGACCCCGGCGTGCGCGGCGTGCGCCGCTTCATAGAAGACATGGGCGCCGAGCCGCGGCTGACCGCCACCGCGCTGCAAACCGTGGGCGTCAAGGGTTGGGACGGGTTTTCCATCGCCATCGTCAATGAAACGGCCTGAGAATCTGTTTACGATCTGCTGCGCGCCGTGAGACGTGACACGGTGAGTGCCGCATTCGAAATGCTCATGTACCGTGTGTACACTCTGCTTTCTCAGCGGTTTTCGCCTTGTCTCGCCTGAGCTCGCAAGATCGTAAACACGTTCCGAGCGCCGGCTCGCGGGAAGGCAAACCGGCGCCCGCGCTCAAGAGCAGGCGGAGTCCAGCGCCGGATTCGCGTCCGTTTCCTCCGTCTGCGCCTGAGCGACGCCGCGCAGGAACAGCGCCACCACCAGCGCGCTGAGCACGGTCAGGGCGGACAGCACCGTCAGCAGCCGTTGGAAGGCGGCGGCGTAAGCCTGGGACAGCGCCTCCGGCGCGAGGCCGGGCAAGAACTCGCCGACGGCGGCCAGCTTGCCCAGCGCCCCCTGGCTGGCGGCCGCGGCCAGCGCCTGGGGCGCCGCCGCGGACAAGGGGGCGAGACGTTGTTGCAGCAGGGCCGCCAGCAGCGCGCCCACCAAGGCCAGCGCAATGCCTTCGCCCGCCACCCGCGTGGTGCTGAATATGCCGGCGGCCATGCCGGCGCGCTCCTTGGGCACCACGCTGACCGCCAGACCGTCCATCAGGCCCCAGGGTAGGCTGATGCCCACGCCTATCAGCAGCAAGGGCCACAAGGTCTGTTGCAGCGCGGACAGCTGCGGATAGCGGCTAAGCCACCACAGCCCCAGCGCGCACAGCAGCAGGCCGCCGGCGGACAGAACCGCGGCGGACAGCCAGCGCGTCAGCCAGGCCGCGCACAGCGGCAGCGCCAGCATGGGCGCGGACAAGGCCAGCATCACCCGGCCGGCCTCCGCCTCGCTGACGCCTTCCGCCCCCACCAGGCGCAGCGGCAGCAGCACCAGCAAGACCACGAAGGCGTAAGCCGGCGCGGCGGCCAGACATTGCACGCCGACAAAGCGCGGATAGCGGAACAGGCTCAGGTCCAGCATGGGACGCGCCGCGCGACGCTCCAGCGCCACAAACAGCCAGAACGCGGCTACGGCCCCCAAGAGCAGGGCAATCACCCGCGGGCTGCTCCAGCCCAGCTCCGGCGCCGCCAGCGCGCCGTAAGTCAGCAAGCTCAGCGCCAGCGTGAAGCTGAGCGCGCCCGGCCAATCCAGGCCGGCGGCCTGAGGGTCGCGCGATTCGCGCATGCAATAGACGGCCAGGCCCAAGGCGAGCAGGCCCACCAGGCCGGCCAGTGCGAAGATGGAACGCCAACCCAGCGCCTGAATCAGATAGCCGCACAGCAAGGGGCCAAAAGCCAGGCCGATGCCGAAGGTGGTGCCTATCAGGCTGAAGGCGCGCGTGCGCGCCGCGCCGGCGAAGCTTTGCGCCAGCGCCGCCAGGCCGCTGGCGAAGGACAGCGCCGCGCCCAGGCCCTGGGCCGCGCGCAGCAAGTCCAGCCACAGCAGGCTGCCGACCAGGAACAAGCCCAGCGAGGACAGGGAGAACAGGCCAATGCCGAGCAGAAACACCCGTTTGCGGCCGTATTGATCGGCCAGCGCGCCGGCCGCCATCAGGCAGCCGCCGAAAGTGAGCATGAAAGCGTTGGTGACCCAAGTCAGGGCCAGCGCGTCGCCGCCCAGCTCGCGGCCTATCGCGGTCAAGGCCAGCGCCGGGCCGGTGAAGCTGAGCGGCGTGGTCAGCGCGGCCAGGCAGACCGCGGCCAGGGTCAGTAAAGGAGCGCGTTGGGAGGGCGCCGGTTTGGAGGGATGCATGATTTCGCCTTTCAAAGAGTGGGACAAGCGCCCGCGCGGCGCGGCGGGCGGATGCGGATGGTCATTGGGCGAACACATGATAATTTGACGGCAATTGACGAAAAACAGGCGCCGTGTCCAAATTAAGCGGACAAAAAATCCTCAATAAGGACATCGGCATGGATGGTTTGAGCAGTTTGGCCGCTTTTGTACGCGCCGCGGAGGCGCAAAGCTTTGTCGGCGCCGGCCGCGCGCTGGGCGTGTCCTCATCCGCCGTGGGCAAGAGCGTGGCGCGGCTGGAAGAAAAACTGGGCGTGCGGCTGTTCCAGCGCAGCACCCGTCATGTGCGGCTGACGGCGGAGGGCGAATTGTTCTACGAACGCTGCCGCCGCATCCTGGACGATATCGACGACGCCGAGGCCGAACTGGCGCAGAGCCGCGCCGCGCCGCGCGGCAAGCTGCGGGTCAGCCTGCCGGTGGTGGGTTATCGCATGCTGCTGCCCATCTTGCCGGACTTCATGCAGCGTTACCCGGAAGTGGAGCTGGACCTGGATTTCTCCGACCGCATGGTGGACGTGATAGAAGAGGGCCTGGACGCGGTGGTGCGCAGCGGGCCATTGGCGGATTCCCGGCTGATGGCGCGGCCCTTGGGGCCGTTCCGTCTGCTGGTGGTGGGCTCGCCGGGCTATCTGCGCGAGCGCGGCGCGCCGCAAAGCCCGGAGGACCTGGCCCATCACGCCTGCCTGCGCTATCGCTTCCCCAGCACCGGCAAGCTGCAGACCTGGGCGCTGGACGGCGCGCCGGCCGGCCAGGACTGGCCGCCGAGCAGCGCCTTGAGCTGCAACAATATCGAGGCGCTGATCTGCGCCGCCAGCCAGAATCAGGGCCTGGCGTACTTGCCGGACTTCATCGTGCGCGACGCGCTGGCCGCCGGCCGGCTGCAAATCGTGCTGGAGCCCTATCTGGGCCAGACCGGCATGTTCCATGTGCTGTGGCCGTCCAGCCGCCAGTTGTCGCCCAAGCTGCGCGTCTTCGTGGACTTCCTATGCCAGCGCATGTTCGCGCCGCCTACGCGCCGCGCTGACGGCGGAAAGCCCACCAGGCGGCCAAGAGACTGAAGCCGGCCACCAGCAGCACCAGCACCCAAAAGCCGTGCGGATGATTGGCCAGCGGCACGCCGCCCACGTTCATGCCGAAGAAACCGGCGACGATATTGATGGGCAGCGCCAGCACCGTCACCAGGGTCAGCGTGAACAGGGTGCGGTTGCTCTGCTCGTTCAGGCGCGCCGCCAGTTCTTCCTGCAAAAGCTTGATCCGTTCCACCAAGGCGGCCAGATCGTTCAGCGTCAGCGCAAATTCCTCGGAAGACTGACGCAGCGCCTGCGCGTCGGCCGCGTCCAGCCAGGCCGGCGGCCGGTTCAGCAGGCGGAACAGCGCGCTGGGCTCGGGCGCCAGCAGGCGCTGCAAGCGCACCAGGGAACGCCGCATCGCCGCCAGCTGCGCGCGCTGATCGTCCAGCCTTTGCGCCAGCAGCCTGTCTTCCAGCACATCCACCTGCGCGCCGCTGGCGCGTACGATGCCGGCCAGCGCGTCCGCCTGGTTCTGCAGCAAATGCACCAGCAAGGCCGCCGGCGAGCGGAAGGCCGCGCCGGCGCGCACCGCCGCGCGCAGCCGGTCCACCGAGTGCAGCGGTTTGACGCGCGCGGTGATCAGCACCCGCGGCTGAGCATGCGCCCACAGGGTGGCGATGTCCGACGAGGCCAGGCCAAAGCTGAAGGCCACGTCGTTGATCACCGCCAGCAAGGCCTGATCCAGCAATTCGATGCGGGTGGAGTTGGAGCCGCCGCGCAAGGCCTCGAAAAAATCCTCCTGCAAGGGCAAGGCCGCGCGCAGCCAGCGTTCGCTGGCGGCATTGGCCAGATTGAAATGCAGCCATAGAAAGGCGTCGCCGTCCGGCGGCGCGCGCAGCCAGGCTTGCGCCTGAGCGGAATCGATCTCTTCGCCGGCGCAATCCGGATGAAAGCGAAAGCCGCAGATCAGCCCGGCCTGGTCCGAGCCGTATTGCTGCTGGGTAATGACATGGTTCATGGCGCGCGGCCGACATGGTGGAATACAGCTCAGCTTAGGCGCGGCGGATGACGAAATGGTGACGATGAGATGAAGGGGAGGGGCTGAAGTTTTTTGGGGGGGCTTTGAGTGCAGCGTTTAGTAGTTGAAGTACATCACGCCGAATGCGCCGGGGTCGCCTGGCTTGCGCTTGGTTAACTTAGGTAAATCTATATTTTCTGGCTTGTTTAGACCTAAGGTATTAAATATTTTTTTGGATGCCTGGGTAAATATGAGGAATTTTTTGCCATAGAGATATGTGAATATTCCAAAAAATATATAAAATCCGATGGAAATATATAAGTATCCTACTTCAAGGAAGATGTAATTTTCTTGGCTGGGAGATATGAGTTCAAATAATATGAAGGTTGCTGGAATTAGAGTAGTCAGGAGGAATGTGACAGAGTAGAGCCACCATTTTATGATGTTCTTTATGTGCGCGTGCTTGCCTCTTGTACAGTGAGGGTAAAGTGAAATGACTCTATCTTTGGGGCGAGCTATTGCAATAATTTCAAAATAACCATCTTGTTGAGTTCCAATAAGCTCAACTTCATCTCCATCTTGAAATGGACTAAACCAGACCCAGCCTTTGGCAGGTTGCCCATTAATCATCATTTCAACATAGTCGGCCTGCTCGCGTAGGTTGGCTGCATCTCTGGCAGTGCTAGCCGCCATGCCAGCTGCACCAGCTAGCGCCCCTGCAATGGCTGATAGGCCCATGATGTTGCGGTCGCGGTCGGTAAAGAAGAAGTTGGCCATTTCTCGTGTTTTTTTGTAACGGGAAATTTTGCCGTTAATTTTGCTTAGCTGCATGGTTGGCGTAAGAGCAACTAAGTCGTTTGTTACAGACATGGCTATGCTTGGGCCAGGGTCAGTAGTTGAAATACATCACGCCAAATGCACCTGGATCGCCAGGCTTGCGTTTTGTGCGTTTGGGTAGGTCAATATTGTTGGGGTCTGGCAATCCTAATGCTTTAAAAATCTGTGTAGCCGCGTGCACATACATCATGAATTTTCTTCCAGTGACGAGCGAGTAGGTTCCAAATAGTAAGTACGCAAATATGGATGCGTAAAAATATTCTACGCCTAAAAAGCCAAGTATTTTTTCTTTTCCCCGGATAACTTCAAATATAGTCAGCAATGCTGGAGTAAATATGGCCACCAAAAATGTTGTTGCCATGAGCCACCATTTTATGATAGTGGTGATGTGGGCATTTTTGCCTCGGGAACAGTGAGGGTATAGGGCGATGGTGCGATCTTGAGGTCTCGCAATGGCAATGATTTCAAAGTAATCCCCTTGAAATGTCCCGATTAGTTCTACGTCGTCACCATTTTTAAATGGGCTGAACCAAACCCAGCCTTTGGCGGGCAGTCCATTAATTTCCATCTCAATATAGTCGGCTTGCTCGCGTAAGTTGCTTGCATCCCTAGCGGTGCTAGCGGCCATGCCGGCAGCGCCTGCCAGGGCTCCTGCAATGGCTGACAGGCCCATGATGTTGCGGTCGTGGTCAGTAAAAAAGAAGTTGGCCATTTCCCGTATTTTTTTGTAACGGGAAATTTTGCCGCTGATTTTGCTTAGCGTCATGCTAGGTATGTTGGGGGCTAAGCTGGTCGAACGAGATATGACCATGGTAGACTGGTGCTTAGTAATTGAAGTACATTACACTGAATACGCCAAGGTCGCCAGTTTTGCGCTTAGTCCGTTTGGGAAGGTCGATGTTGTCAGGGTCTGATAGTCCCATGGTTTTAAATATCTGTGTGGCTGCCTTAACAAACATCATGAATCTTTTTCCGGTTACAAAAGAATATAGCCCAAATAAAGTGTAGAAAAATATGCAGGTGTATATGTAATCAAAGCCAAAGAATAGTTTAATTAAATCGTAACTGGTGAAAATATTTACGATAAAAATAAATGCGGGAAATAATAAAAACAACATGAAAGATACGGAAAGTGCCCACCATTTTATAATGTTTTTTATATGTGCATTTTTTCCTCTGGAACAATGTGGGTAGAGTGCGATTACTCTATCCGCTGGTCGTAATATCGCTACAATCTCAAAGTAACCCTCTTGTTGCGTTCCTATAACTTCCACTTCATCGCCCGCTTGAAAAGGGCTAAACCAGACCCAGCCTTTTGCCAACTGTCCATCGACTTTCATTTCAACGTAGTCAGCCTCTTCGCGTAAATTTGCTGCATCTCTAGCCGTGCTTGCAGCCATGCCAGCAGCTCCGGCTAGTGCTCCTGCTATGGCGGCTAAGCCCATGATGCTGCGATCATGGTCGGTAAAAAAGAAATTGGCAAGTTCTCTGGTTTTTTTGTAGTGCGAGATTTTTCCGCTGATTTTGCTTAGCTTCATCGTTGATGAAGTGGGCACTAAGCTGCTAGGTGGTGACATCGCCATGCCGGGGGCTCAATAGTTAAAATACATCACGCCAAATGCACCTGGATCGCCAGGCTTGCGTTTTGTAAGTTTGGGTAAGTTGATGTTGTCAGGCTCTTTTAAACCTAATGCTTTAAAAACTTGAGTAGCAGCATGTACATACATCATGAATTTCTTACCGTTTACAAATGCAAAGGTTCCCGTCAGTAGACTTATCCCGATGGTAAAGTATGGGAAAGCTGTTGTGGATACGAAGTAGTCCATGCCATCGTTGGCAAGGGCTGCTATGGCAATATCAAAAACGATTGCAAAAATAATTGCCGCTAAGGTAATGAAAAACCACCATTTTATAATATTTCTTATATGAGCATTTTTTCCTCTTGAGCAGTGAGGGTAAAGTGCTATAGTCCTATCTTTTGTTCGGACTATTGCAATAAGTTCAAAGTAATCGTGCCGTTGATTTCCAATAACTTCAACCTCATCTCCATCTTGGAATGGGCTAAACCAAACCCACCCTTTAGCTAGTTGTCCATTAATTTCCATCTCAACATAGTCGGCTTGCTCGCGTAAGTTGCTTGCATCCCTAGCGGTGCTGGCGGCCATGCCGGCAGCGCCAGCCAGAGCACCCGCAATGGCTGACAGACCCATGATGTTGCGGTCGTGGTCAGTAAAGAAGAAGTTAGCCATTTCCCGTGTTTTCTTATATCGAGAAATCTTGCCACTGATTTTGCTTAGTTCAGTAACTGAGTTGCTGCTAACAGAGCTATTAACAATCATGGTTGATGTCCTTAAACTTGCTCAGATGTTTTAGGTTTTGTAAATATCTTTTCTAGTGACTGAGTTAAGTCGTTTATATCTTTGGGGGATTTAGCATTTTTGCTATCTTTTCCGAAAGGAGTTTGACTGATCCAAATTTGCAGGTCATCGTCCTCCAAGGCCCAAATTAAGCCCTGTAAAACAAAGATAGTTAAGCTAACCCAACTGCCAACCGTCATAAAGACTATGCGGGTTGCGAGTATTGCTGCCGAGCGGGCCCCGAGAGCAGCAGCTGTTTCTGCAATGGCGACGTTACTACTTACCCGCATGATGACTGGTGCGGCATATGTGAAAGTAGAGAGCCCAGATGCACCTAGGCCAATGGCACCGATAGTGGCTTTTGCTATATACAATGCTTGGATAGTAGTTTGTCCTTTTGTACTGGCATCTCTGGCACTGAGGCCATCTTGTACAATCCCAATTCCATTCGACGCAGCCATCAACAAACCGCCCATCAGTTTTAGGCGCTGTATGCTGCGGGCTTGCTCGCCGCCCTGCATGACCTTGCTCAGGGGCAGGCTCATGATATCGATGGCCTGGGCCGTCAAGGCCAGGCCGGAGGCGGCCAGGCTGGCGTAGACCGCGCCGTCCTTCTCGTTTTGCAGCAGCAAACGTCCCAGGTAGACCCCTTCTATCATCATCACGAGCAGAGTCAGGCGGGCGTCCTTGACCACGGACAGATGGTCTTTTGGCTTGTCCACCCGTAGCTTATCGTAGGCCCGCTGCAGTTTGGCCCCCTGAGTCCGGCGGTATTCCGCCTCTTTGCGCAGAGCCTTCTGCAAGCGCTTGTATTTGGCTTGCGGGGTGGGCTCTTTTTTAAGTTTTTTGCGTTGGACATTATCCGCATACTCTGCCGCCACCAGCGCCTTGATGTCGGCGGTGCTGACCAGCGCGCGGCAAGCCAACACCATTTGCAGCAGCTTTTCGCCCAAATAGATCTCGGCCTTGTCCAGTTTCAGGGCGGCGCCGGCGCGGCCGGCGGCTGGAGCGAAGGCCTTGATGATGGCGTTGCCGGCGGTGACGATCACATGGTCTATCTGCCCGGTGCGCGCGGTGAGGAGGCTGACCCCGAAGGCGGTTTTGCCTTGGGGGCTGCGAGCTTCAAGGTTGTTCTCGTACAAGGCGGCATTTTCCTTGTACATGTCCAGCAGCTTCTGGAAATAGTTCTTGGTGGTTTCTATGGTGCGCACCGCCGCGTCGCTGTACGGCGTGTCCTGATTCTGCTTGGCGTCCTTCAGCGCGGTTTTCAGCTCGGTTTCTATTTTCTTCTGATTGAGCGCCAGCGCGCGGTAAAGCACATTGTTGCGCGCTATCGCCACGTCCTTGGCCCAGGCGTCCAGCTTGGCCTGGCCGCTGACGGTGACGTTGATGCCGCTGATGGCGTGGCCGATGACGGCTTCGAACTCGATGCCGTCCTTGGGATCGGCGTCGTGGTAGTCCTCCAAGGTGTCCAGGAACAAAGGCGCTTGCAGCCAGCGCAGCAGGGCGCCCACGGTTTTGTTCTGGCGCGCGCCGATGGCGGCGTCCAGCTCGTTTTGGAATTTCTGGAAGTTGGACAGGCGGTCCGGGTCGATTTTCTTGCGGTATTTGGGCCAACTGCGGTCGCCGGCCTGTTCGATGTTGTTGTCGTAGTTTTCGCCGCGTTTGGCGCGGAAGGCGGCCACCTTGGCCTTGAGCGCGGCGATCTGCTGGCTGCGTTGCGGTTCCGGGACGCGGCGCAGGTCGATGGCGTCCAGCTCATTGGGCGCGATAGAGGCCGGGATTTGCCAGCCGGCCCATTGGTCCAGCAGGTCGCACACTTCCAGGCGCTGGCGTTTCAGCACCGGGTCTTGCAGCTTGGCGATGGCGGCGCGGCGTTGGGCCATGACGGCAGGGTTGTACCAGGTGGCGGTATCGCGCCGCATCATGTCGTCCTGGAACTTCTCCTGTCCTTCCTGGGCCTGGGCGCTCAGCGATTTCCGGATGTTTTCCAATGCCTGGATCGCGTGCAATTGGAAGCTGCGCTCCTCGGCGAACAGCAGCGCCAGGCCGGCGCTGTCGTTGACGTATCCGTTAAGCTCCTGGGCGGTGCCGATGGCGTCCCACAGCGCCAGGATGTGCGGGGTGTTGTTGCCGCCGCTTTTCTTGGCGCGGGCCTGCATGAATTGCAGGCTTTCCTCGGCCTTGCCGCGGCGCGCGTGGATGGGGTAGCGCGCGTAGTTTTTGTCCACCCGGGCCTTGTCGTAGCTGCCGTCCTCCTTGCTGAAGGCGTCGGTCTTGGGGTCGTAGGCCAGCTGGGCGGGCTGGTAGCCGGGATGGTATTCCATCACCGCTTCGATCGCGGCCTTGCTGGCGGTGGTGCCGTGGGCGTTGGAGCTGCCGGCGGCCATGGCCTTGGGGTCTATGGCCTGCATGCGGGCGGCGCGCAGCTTGGCGTCCTGAGCATAGCGCCGCAGTGTCAGGTCGCCCCATTTGTATTCGCTGAAAGCGATCCAGGCCGGGCCGCATTTTTCCGGCTGTTCGATGATCAGGTGGTGCAACCGGCTATTGCTGTGGCCGGCGGTGTTGCAAACCACGCTTTTCCCAGCCGCTTGCGCGGCCTTGGGCGAGGGCTGTTTCAGCAGGACGCCGTCTTCGGTGACGCTATAGCACTCCCATAGATTGGAGCCGCGTGCGTGCTTGGCATAAAACAGGTAGACGAAGCCGGCGCGCAGGGTGCGCAGCGCGTAATGGAAGTCCGCGTCCAGCGCGATGTCTTTGACTTTATCGGCACAGGCCCAGGCGGGCAGGGCGGCTTTCACCGTTTTGGGCACCGGCGCGTAGCGTACCGGCATGATGGGCAGGCCGCTGGCCTGACAGGCTTTACACAGTTGGCTCATGATTTGCTGTGGTCCGGGTGTATGAGGTGCGTCATGTCGGCTGCGCTCAGGCGCTGGCGGCGATGGCCGCCCAGTCCGCTTCGCTGAGCGAATCCGTCAGCCCGCTGTAAAAGTCGTCCGCCTCGCGCCCCGCCAGCAGCGCTTGCACGCGGGGGTGCAGATAGAAACGGGGGTGCACGGTGACGGCGTGCAGGGCGAAGCGGGACAAGTCTTCCTCGTCGTCAAAGCCCAGCGCGCCGGCATGGCGCAAGGCGGCGAAGGCGTGCAGGCGCGCGGTTTCCAGCGTGCCCGCGTCGCATTCCGGCGCGTGCTCGCGCCAAGCCAGCAGCGCGCGGTTGAGCGGGCCGATGCGGGCGATGTCTTCCCACAAGCCGGGCTCCCAGCGCGAGAACGGCCGCGCCGCGCCTGTCGCGGGCGGCGCCGGCTCCAGACAGGTGAGTTCGCCGGCCGGGTCCAATAGCCACCAGCGGCTGACCGAGCCCAACAGGCCGCGCTGCTGCGCGGTGTTCAACAGCGGCCACAGCGCCCAGCTCACCGCCGGGTCGTGCAGGCGCAGCAGATGGGTCTCGCCATTGGGACTGCGGCGTATCATCTGGCGGCCAATATGGGCGGCGGCCAGTTTGGCGGAGCCGGTGATTTCCAGCCAGCCGGCCACGCGCCGGCCTTGCCCCAGCGCCAGCGCGTCCGGCTCGGCTTCCGCCAGCGCCTGAGCGATGCTGTCGGCCAGCGCTGGCGCGCCGGCGTTCAGCGGCAGCCAGGCCGGCTGGCGCGCGGGGTCCAGTTGCGGATGTTTCAGCGGCAGCAGCAGGCCTTGCTGCCGGGCTTGTTCGTTCAGTTCGGCTTCGGCGCCCGCCAGCGGGCGGCTGGGCGCGTCCAGGGCCAGCAGCAGTTGCGCGCCGGCCTGTTGGCGGGCTTGCAGCTGTTGCAGAATGGCGGCGTGTTTAGCGGATGCTTGCATGGCTCAGCCCAGGCGCACGGTGGCGGATTGGGTTGCGGCGGCGCTGTTCAGCGCTTGCTCGCAGCCTTTGTTGAATTTGGGCAAGGGCGCGTTCAGGCTGGTGGGGCCGCTGAGGTTATGGCTGGCGCCTTTCACCGTCACGGTGCCGGGGCAGTGCACTTCGATATCGCCGCCCTTGAGCCGGATGTAGCCGCCGCCGGCGGTGACCAGGATTTCCTCCTTGGCGGTGATGACGATGCGCTCCTTACAGGAGGTGATGGTGACGTCCTTGTCCGCGGTCACTTCGATAGTGTCGCTCTGCGCCTGCATCTGGATCTTGCCCTTGGCGGCGATCAGCTTCAGCGCGATCTTGTCTTGCAGGCCGGTGACGAACAGGCTGATCTTGTCGCCGACGTTGTGAATCCAGCGTCGGCCCGAGGTTTGGTTGGTGTCGCGCTGCGCCACCAGGTCCAGATTGGTTTCCGCGGCCAGAGTCTGGCTTTGCTGGCTCAGGCTGGCGATGCCGGCCGGCGCGGACAGGATGAGCAAGGGCTGGCGGCCGGAGATGTCCTGGCCGGTTTTGCCTTCTTTGTCGGTATTGGTTTCCGCCTCCCAGGCTTTCAGCGCTGCTTGCTGGTGCTGCAGGTGGCCGATCAACTGCTTGCCTTCCCGCTTATTGTCGTCGCCTATGCCTTCCGGCCCGGTTTCCATTGTGTCCGCCTGCTGGCCGCTGGCGGTGTCGCCCAGGCTTTGGCTTAGGGCCAAGGCCGCGTCCAGCTGGCTTTGCGCCTGTTCGCGCGCCAGTTGTTTGCCGGACGCGCCGTTCTGCGCTTCGGTGCTCAGCAGCAGGCCGTGGCCGGCGCGGATGGCGCCGTGGCTGTCGGTGCGCAGTTCGAAGCCGTCGCCGCGCGGCTCGGCTTTACCGTTGCTGCGCGGCTGGGTGAGGAAGCCTTGGTTGAGTTGGGTTTTGCCCGGCTCGCTTGATAGCTTGGCGCGCACTTCGCCCGGGGTGTCGTCGAACAGCAGTTCGTTGTACTGGCCGCCCTGGTGTTCTTTGGATTTGATGCCGGACAGGGTCTTGTTGGCCGGCAAGGCGCCTGCGCCGCTGAAGTCCGGCGTCGGGTGGCTGCCGTTGTAGAGCACGCCGGTGATCACCGGGCGGTCGATATCGCCTTCGATGAAGTCGACCAGCACTTCCTGGCCGATGCGCGGGATGAATTGGTGGCCCCAGCCGGCGCCGGCGCTGGGCATGACCACGCGCAGCCAGCAGGAGGATTTGTCGTCCATCCCCGCGCCTATGCTCGGGTGTTCGTCCGGCCGCTGCCAGTGGAACTGCACCTTGATGCGGCCGTGCTGGTCGGTGTGGACTTCTTCACCCTGGGGGCCGACCACGGTGGCGGTCTGCACGCCACGGGATTTGGGTTTGGCCAGTTCGGTATGAGCGTAGGCCGGGGTCAGCGGCACGCCGCGGCGCTGGGCGTCGAAGTCGGCGCGGAAGGGTTGCGCTTCCTTACCATCCTGGAAGGCTTTGAGATTCGCCGGCAGGTTGTTGCGCGCGCTTAAAGCTTGGCGGGTGACGACGAATTCGCGCTGTTCGCTGCTGTCGCCGTCGTGGGCCGGATGGTCGTCCAGGCGGAACCACTGGCCGGCGGCCAGGCCGCGCACGCTACCGCCGCCGCTGAATTGCTTGGCGTTGAGGTCATGCGCTTGCTGGCGCAGTTGGGCGTAGTGGCTGAGCTGGTCGGCGTCGCCGGCGTAGTACAGCGATTGCGGGTCGTAGTCGTGCAAGGAGGATTGCAGCGCCTTGCCGTTCTGCCCCTGGTCGATGCGGCTGTCGTCGCCGCTGTGCTGGGTCTGCACCGGCTGGTAGTCGAAGCTGGCCAAGGCCACCGCGCCGGGGACGATCTGGCGCTGGGCGTTCCACTCGGTCAGGCCGTCCTCGGCCTCGGTGGCGTCGCTGCGGTGGAAACGCACCCGCTCGACGCCGGCCGGCGGCAGGCTGTAAGGGTCGTCGAAGGCGACCAGTTGTACCTGGGGAATCTCGCCGTCGAGGTGATCGAAACGCCAGGCGTAACCTTCTTCGTGCAACAGGCGCACGATGAAGTCGTAATCGCTCTCGCGGTACTGCAGACAGTAGCTGCGCGGCGACGCCGGGCCGGTTTTGAAGTCCTGGGCCTGGACGCGGGCGAACACCGGGTTGGCCTGCTGATGCTCGCTCAGAATCTGCGTGACGATGTCCGGTACCGACTGATCCTGGAACACCCGCGAGCTGACGCGGTGCCGCAACAGCGCGAACGGCGGCTCAATGGTCAGCTGATAACGGCTGAAGCCGCCGTCCGAGCCCAGGCACTCGGCCTTGGACACCACGCCGCAGCGCAGGCTCTCCGCGCCGGCGGCGTCCAGGATGCCGAGCCGGGCCGGCAGGCCGAGCAGGCTCTTGAGTTCGATCTTGCCGTCCGGAGACAAACAGGTCAGCTGGTAGGCGTAAGACCGGGACACGCCTTCCTCGCCGGCCAAACTCAGTGGCAGCAATTGCTCGGCCGCCACGCTGCCGTCGCCCAGGCTGAGGGTGAGCAGGCGCTGGTCCTGGTTGAAGGCGGAGGCGAAGCTGGCGAGCAGGGTGCTTAAGTCCATGGGTTCAGGGCTCTATCTGGCGAAGGTTTGCGAGCAAGCGTTCAGGCGCCGTAGCGGCGGCATCGTGGCTTACGCGATAGCTGTTGATAGTTATTGTTAAAAAGCGAGCTTATTCTATGTGTTTTTACTGCTCCGCACAAAGGCTTTGATGCCAAAGGGATTTGGTTTTAATCAGTACCAGCCGGCAAGCCCGACGCGCGTCCGCCGTGCCGCGTCAGATCAAGTCCGGCCGGCTTTGGGTTTGCCTGCGATAGGCGGCGGGTGAGACAATCCGGCGCTGACATGGTTCACGCACTGTTCTACAATGCCAACCGTATATTTTTGACCCTGCCCGCGGGCAGGTTTTTTTATTGGGAGACGTCTGAGCCATGACTTGGCAGGATTTCAAGACGCAATACCTGGTGCGCTTCTGGGCGCCGGTGCCGGCGGTGATCGCCGCCGGGGTGTTGTCCGCATATTATTTCGGCATTACCGGCACTTTCTGGGCGGTGACCGGGGAGTTCACGCGCTGGGGCGGCCACGCCTTGCAGCTGTTTGGCTTCCATCCGGAAACCTGGGGCTATTTCAAGGTGATCCATCTTGAGGGCACGCCGCTGGACCGTGTGGACGGCATGATGATCATAGGCATGTTCGCCGGCTGTCTGTCCGCGGCCTTGTGGGCCAACAACGTCAAGCTGCGCATGCCGCATCATCGCGTCCGCATTGCGCAGGCGGTGCTGGGCGGCCTGATCGCCGGTTTTGGCGCGCGGCTGGCCATGGGCTGCAATCTGGCGGCCTTCTTCACCGGCATTCCGCAGTTTTCCCTGCATGCCTGGCTGTTTGCGCTGGCCACCGCGGCCGGTTCCTGGTTGGGCGCGCGCGTGACCATGCTGCCGGTGTTCCGCATTCCGGTGAAGCTGCAGAAGGTGAGCGCGCCGCAGCCCTTGCAGCAGCGCGAGGACCAGGCGCGGCGTCGTTTCCGCCTGGGCATGCTGATTTTCGTCGCCTTCACGCTGTGGGCGCTGGCCCGCACCTTCTCCATGCCCAAGCTGGGGCTGGCGGCCTTGTTCGGCCTGGCTTTCGGCCTGATCATCGAGCGCGCGCAAGTGTGCTTCACCTCGGCCTTCCGCGATTTGTGGCTGACCGGCCGCACCCAGATGGCCAAGGCCATCATCGCCGGCATGGCGGTGAGCGTGATCGGCGTGTACAGCTATGTGCAGCTGGGCGTGCCGCCCAAGATTCTGTGGGCCGGCCCCAATGCGGTGATAGGCGGGGTCTTGTTCGGCTTCGGCATCGTGCTGGCCGGCGGCTGCGAAACCGGCTGGATGTATCGCGCGGTGGAGGGCCAGGTGCATTACTGGTGGGTGGGGCTGGGCAATATCGTCGGCGCCACCTTGCTGGCGGCGTGGTGGGACGATATCGCGCCGGCGGTGGCCACCGACTACGCCAAGGTCAACCTGCTGGCGGTGTTTGGCCCGCAAGGCGGCCTGGTGCTCACTTACGCGATGTTGGCGCTGGCGATGCTGGCGGTGATGTGGTGGGAAAAACGCTTTTTCGCCAATAAGGCGCAGGCGGCTAGATTCAGCAAGGAGGCGGCATGAGCAAGCAGAGTTATACCCCAAATTACCGTTTGGACATGATGGGCGAGCCCTGCCCGTATCCGGCGGTGGCCACGCTGGAGGCGATGCCGCAGCTTCAGCCGGGCGAAATCCTGGAGGTGGTGACCGATTGCCCGCAGTCGATCAACAACATCCCGCTGGACGCCAAGAACCATGGCTACACCGTGCTGGAAATCCAGCAGGACGGCCCGACGATACGTTATCTGATCCAGCGTTGAGCCTGTGTAAATAGTGCCATTCCGCCGCAGGGGCGGAACCCGACGGCCTGTCGTTCACTCACTTATTAAGTGTTTTGGCGGCAGGCCGTTGTCGTATGCGGCCGGCCTTGGTTTCCCTTATTGAATAAAGGTGTTGCCATGTACTCATTCAGCCGCGGTCTCGCCCGCTTGGCTCTTGTCTGTGTTCCCATTGCGCCGGCGCTGGCCGGCACCGGTTCCGCCCATCTCAACTATCCCAATGTGTCCGCCGACATCCTGATGATGACGGTGAAGGTGTTGAACACGCATCAGCACACTTATTACGAGACCCTGGGCTGGAACGGCGGCCGCGATGCCGGCGGCTATACCGGCATTCAGAGCCACAACAACGGCGCGCCGGCCTATATCTTTTCAATCTGGGACCCGGTGTCGGTGCACGGCGTGCCGATACGCGCGGTGTACGCCAAGCCCGGCGCCAAGGTGGAGCGCTTTGGCGGCGAGGGCGAGGGGCTGAAGTATTTCGATTTGCAGACCAAGTGGACGCTGGGCCAGCCGGTAACGTCCCTGGTGCGCAATTGGCAGCAAAACGGCCACACTTACTTTGGCATGTGGACGCGGGACGCGGCCACGCGGATTTGGACCCATCACGCCACTTTCGATTTCCCGGCGGCCAATATCGACTTCGCCGCCCAGTCCGCCAACAGCTTCATCGAGAACTGGAGCGGCCAGGCCAAGGAGGTGACCCGCAGCGCCGAGTATTACGATGTCTGGGCGCGTGGCGCTCAGGGCTGGCAGGCGATCAATCGCGCCACGCCCACCGTCACGGAACTGACGCCGGCTCAGGCCAAGCAACACGCGGTGTCCGCACAGGGCCGCTTTGTGATGCAGCAGGGCGCGCCGCTGGCCGGCTTCCAATCGCCGTTGATTTCCACCGCCCGGCGTCCGGCGGCGCCGGAAGCGGATCCGGCCAAGATCGATCAGTTGAACGCCGCTTACGACGCCGCCGCGCGCGCGGTGACGGCGAGCTGGCAAACCAGCCCCTATGGCGCGCCGCAGTTTAAATACCAGCTCAGCGTCAGCGACGCGGCCAGCGGCAAGATCCTGGCGCAGGGCGGCGAAATCGCCGGCGAGCGCCGCGCGGCCAGCTTGAAGCTGCCGGCGGGAACGCCGACGCCGGCCAAGCTGCAAGTGAATCTGACCGTGACCGACGTGCTGGACCGCAGCGACGCGCGCGCCGGCAAGCTGATAGACAGCAGCGCCGTCGGGCCGCAGGCGGGCAAGTCTTACCGGCTGCAGTCCCTGAGCAGTGGGCTGTGGCTGACGGTCAAGGACAATAGCGCGTCCGCCGGCGCGGCCGTCGTTCAGCAGGCCGCCGCCGGGCAAAACCAGGTGTGGCAGCTGGCCGCCAGCGGCGACGGCTATCAATTGATCGCCGCGCATTCCCGGCAGTGTCTGGACGTGGAGGGCGGCGCCAAGCAGGACGGCGGCAAGCTGATTCAGTGGCCGTGCAGCGGCCAGGCCAATCAGCGCTTCAGCCTGAAGGCGGACGGAGCCGGCGCGTACAGCCTGGTGGGTGCGCAGGCCGGCAAATGCCTGGACGTGGCCAATGCCTCGTCCCAAGCCGGCCAGCAACTGATTCAATGGAGCTGCCACGGCGGCGCGAATCAGCGCTGGCGTTTGCTGGCCGCGGAGTGAGCGTAGCCCGCGCCGTCAGGCGCGGGCGGCTGTTACGATCTGCTGCGCTGCGGCGATACGGCGTTGAAAACACCTTCGAAACGCTCATGTACCGCTTGACCATTCCGCTTTCTCAGCCGTTTTCGCCTTGTCTCGCGCTTGCTCGCGAGTCTTTGAGCCGCTTCTTAGCTTTCGCAGCTGGCGAGGAAGGCGCGGGTGGCGGCGGCGCCGGCCTGGAATAGCCGCTGATACTTGTCGTCGCCGGTCTTGATATTGAAGTCCGTGGCCAAGACGCCTTCGGTGGGGATATTGATGCTGCGCGCCTGATCCCGCGGCGAATACTGATAGTTCAGGTTTTGCGCTTGCCAGGCGCTCTGGGCGATGTTCTGGATGTGCTGGATCAGGTTGGCGTCCGAAGACGGCTTGCCCGGCGGCGCGTCGAAACGGGCGCCGAAGGTTTTCTCCTCCTCCTCATCTTCTCCCTGCTTGGGCTTTGCTGGGTACTTGTCGTCGAAGAAGTTGATCGGGTAGTTCCAGATGGTGCCGCCGTCGACGAATACGCCGGCTGGCTGGCCGGGGTAGCTGAAGTTTTGCGCTTCGAAGAAGAAGGGGATGGACATGGAGATGCGCACCGCCTCGGCCACTTCCACGTCCGGCGTCAGCTCGGCGGAGAATATTCTGGCCTGATGGGCGTTGGCGTCGCAGCCTATCACGTGGAGCTGGCGGAAGGGCTGGTCGTTTTTGTGCAGCGCCGGCTTGGCGAAGTCGGCGAAGGTGTATTTCTTGTCCGGCCGGCCGTCCTTGAACTGGCTGGCGACCACGCCTTTCAGCCAGTGGTAGAAGTAGTCGCTGGAATACCAGCCTTTCTTGTTGAACAGGCGCAGCAGGCAGATGAAGTCTTCGAGCGAGACGTTTTTGGCGTGCGGCTGCAAGGCCAGCTGGGCCTGGAAGGCCTTGTGCGCGGCCTGCAGTTGCGGCGTGGCCGGCTCAGCCGCTTTTTGCGGGATCTTGCTGTAGTCGAGGGAGTCGGACAGTTCCTGGGTCTTGGCCGCGCTGAGGCGGAAACTGATCAGCATGGAGGAGATGGCGCCGGCGGAGGCGCCGACCACGCGCTGGATCTGCGCCAGCGCGCCGGCCCGCTCCAGTTCCTCCAACATGCCCAGGTAGGCGATGCCCCAGACGCCGCCGCCGGACAGCGCCAGGTTTTCGAATGAATATTTCATATACCGCTCCTTGTCGTTGAAATGGGAATGACTCGCCATTTATGTGTACGGCATGGCGCGGCGTTTGCCGCTATTAGTTGACGCGGGGCCCGGGCTTGCCGGCCTTTCGGCCAGGTGTGGCCACCGCGCCGCGTACTTCGAAACGGATTTTCTCCACCACCAGGCCCTTGGCGTCACGCAGTTCCAAGGCGTGGCGGCCGGGCCAGGGGAACCAGGCCAGACTGGCGCCGGCGCCCAGGCGCTTGCCGTTCAGCCACCATTGCGGGCGGGCCACGCCGCGCGCGCGCAATAACAGGCGCTGGTTGGCCGGCGGAATGTCCGGGTCCAGCGCGTAGACGCTGCCGTCCACCGGCGCGGCGATGCCCGGCGTCTGGCTGGCGGCGCTGCCGCGCTCCGGCACGATCAGCGCGCGTTGGGTGCCGGCCAGGAACCATTCGCGGCGGCTGGCTTCCACATCTCCTTCATAGCGCACGTTCTGGCTCACCACGCCGGCCGGCGGGGATGGCGGCAGCGAGGCCGGCGCGCCTTGCTGCGCGCGGTCCAGCACCGCCTGCCACACCGGCGCCGCGCCGTGCATGCCGGATACGTCCCACATCGGCTCGCCGGCGGCGTTGCCCACCCATACCGCCACCGTGCGCTGGCGCGAGAAGCCCACCGCCCAGTTGTCGCGCATGTCCTTGCTGGTGCCGGTCTTGACCGCGCTCCAGTAACGGGTGGACAGCGCGCTTTCCAGGCCGAAGGTGCGCGCGCGCGCGGTGCGGTCGGACAGGATGTCGGCGATGATGAAGCTGCTGCTGGCGTCCAGCTGCCGCTGCGGCTTGGGCTTGGGGTCCGCCAGCGTCCAGCGGGTCGGGCTGGCCAGGCCCTGATTGGCCAGGGTGCGGTAGGCGTTGGCCAGCTCCAGCAGGCGGATGTCGGCGGCGCCCAGCGCCAGGCTGAAGCCGTAATAGTCGCCGTCCTGCTGCAGGCTGCTCAGGCCCAGCCGGTACAGGCGGTCGCGCAGCGCGTTGGGGCCGACCATTTCGATGGCGCGCACCGCCGGCACATTGAGGGAGGAGGCCAGCGCGGTGCGCGCCGACACCAGGCCCTTGAAGTCCTTGGCGTAGTTTTGCGGCGCGTACAAGCCGGCGCCGGTTTGCAGGCTTAGCGGGCTGTCGTCGAGCAGGGAGGCGGCGCTCAGGTAGCGTCGCTCCAGCGCCAGCTGATAGAGGAAGGGCTTGAGGGTGGAGCCGGCCTGGCGCAGCGAGGTGACGCCGTCCACTTCGGCGGCGTTGGACAGGCCGCGGCCGCTGGAGCCCACCCAGGCTAGGATGTCGCCGCTGGCGTTGTCCAAGACCACCAGCGCGCCGTCCTGCACATTGCGCTGCGCCAGCGCGGCCAGGTGGCGGCGCAGCACCGAAGCGGCGTAGCGCTGCAGGCCCAGGTCCAACGTGGAGGCGATGCGGCTGCCGGCCGTCAAGGGCTGGCGCTGCAGCAGTTTTTGGGCGAAGTGCGGCGCGTCCTGCTCCGCCAGCGGATTGGCGGCGCGGCTCTGCGCCAGCGCCTGGCGGGTGCGCACCGCCAGCGCCGCGCAATTGGGCTGGCGGCGCATGTCCTGCAGGATGCGGCAGGCGCGGGCGGCCACTTTGTCCGGCGCGGCGTTGGGCGCGCGGATCAGCGCCACCGCGATGGCGGATTCTTCCAGATTGAGGCCGGCCGGCAGTTTGCCGAACAAGGTGGCGGACAAGGCGGACAGGCCCACCAGCTCGCCGCGGAAGCCGACCAGATTGAGGTAGGCCTCCAGGATCTGCGCCTTGCTCCAGTGGGTTTCCAGCCAGGCGGCGGACCAGCCCTGGCCCATCTTCTGCCACAGGCTGCGGCCGTTGCGGCCCACCTTGAGATCGTTATCCAGCAGGCCGGCCAGCTGCATGGTCAGCGTGGACGCGCCGCGGGTGCGGGTGTTCCACAGATTGCCCCAGGCCGCGGCGGCCACGCCGGACCAGTCCACGCCGCTGTGCTGATAGAAGCGCCGGTCTTCCGACACCACCAGCGCGTGGCGGAAGGCCGGCGAGGTATCGGCCAGGCCCGCCCAGTCCAGCCGTCGGCCTTGCTTGTCCACCCGCAGCCGCTGCAGCGGCTGGCCGTTGCGGTCCAGCACCACCACGTCCGACGGCCGCCATTCGGCCTTGACCTGCTGAAAACTGGGCTGGGCCAGCGCCGGCGCGGCGGCGGCGCACAGAATCAGGGCGGCCAGCCACGGCCCCCCCTTTATGGAGGTTTGCTCCCAAAGGCAGGCTTGGCGTGGAGGTTTAGAGCGCAGCAGTCGAAGAGGGAGGATGCGCGTCATGTGCGAGACCGAGTTTGTGGCTGAGTGGATGGCATGAAAGTGGAGCATGCATTGCATGTGGCCTTTACGGCAAATAATTTTAATTGTGATATTACGTAATAAAACATTTTAATATGCAATTAACTATATCTGTATGTTGTCAATTAGGTATTTGCACTAGGTTCTATTTTCTTGATCCTGTCGTATCAATAAATGGCCTTGGGGCGAAGCGGCCTCTCCTAATTAATGATCTACATGTGGAGGAAAGAATGAGCAATATTGTCAACATTGAAATGGTGTTCGATACGCAAACCATTCTCAACAAGTATCCTGGCCCAAGCCAAAACTCTGGTCAGCCAACCGGCATCGCCCATAAAGATGTTTACATGGTGGCGGAGAGCCGCTTTGTAACAGGCGGACAAGCTTCCGCTGATTTGGCGGTGAAGGCCGAGGTGGATGACGTGATCCGGTGGCGCGCACTGTCTTTGTCTTCAAACGTCAGCCAAAGCGTTATCGTTTACAAAATTCAAAAATTCTCCGGCAGTCAGGTGACCTCCATCCCGGTTCCGACCGAGTCCAGACCTTGGGTGCCCATTCCCAATCAGAATGCGGACAAAGTGGTGGACCCGCTGAATTATACGGCGCAACAAATTCCAAACTACTATCTTGGCTGCAACGTAACGGATACGGGCACTGAAAATTATCAGGTTTGGTTCTATATCACCGAGCAAGTAAGCGGCAATCAAGTTAAAACGCTTGGTTATTTCTATTGGGATCCCGTTATTCAGGTTTCTTGAACTATCAGATTTCATTGAAACCGAAGTGCCGGCAAACTGTTCAGCTTGCCGGCACTTCACCTATTGTAAGGATGCATTATGAATCCGGTTATCGACTTGACCCTGGCGCTGCAACCGGACGTGCCGCAAAACGTCTTGGGTCTGCAGGAGGATTCGCCCGCAGCGGTCAATGAAGGCGCTGTACGGGTTTTTTCCAGTCATACCCTAGTCGAGGAGCGTTTACAGAATGGTCTGCTCCTATTGTCTCTGCCCGATGCCAGGGTGGGGAATACGATACGCTGGTATGGCGCGAGCGCCTCTCCAAGTCAGGGGATGGGCATCATCCCCTATGCCGTTGACCGTGTCGGAGGGCAAGCAGCCACCTCGATCACCGCTCCATGCCTCTGCAAAAGAGGGCAGTTGCTGCCCGAGCAGGATGCCGCCACTTCCGAAATCAATATGGAGCGGCTCCATGCTGAAAAAGCATCGTTTTTTTACTGGACTCATGATGTGACGGACTCTGGCCGAGAAGATTTTCGCATCACGCTCCATCTCTACGGCCGCCCCAAGTCTGACGGCTCCCATGGAGAAAGGCTGGGAACGCGCGTGCTCAGCGTGTCCATCGTCATTCCGTAAGCGGCGGCTGCCGGAGGCGGCGACCTCTCCCTTGAACGCAAGCTGTCGACGCGCGGGCATGAGGCATTGCCCGCTTGCGGCGCCCCCTCTTTGACATTGGCCAAAGAGGGGACGCCGGCTTAATTTTCCCCTTTTCCTACCTTGAACACCGAGTTGGGCAACATGCCGAACACATCCGGCGCGTACAGCGCTTCCACCCGCGTCGGCGGCAGCTTGAAGGCGCCGGGGTTGTTCAGACGCATGGTGTAGCTGGCTTTCAGGCCGCCGCGCGGCACGTAGCCGTAGTAAGCGCGGTAGCCGGAGAAGCGGCGCTCCACGTAATCGGCGGGGTCGCCGTCGTTGTCCGCCTTGGCGTTGATCGCGGAATCCCGGCCCAGGCCGGAGCCCAGGATGGTGGCGCCGGCCGGGATCGGGTCGTTGACCACCACCCAGGTCATATCGCTTTGCGCCTGGATCTCCAGCGTGACCTTGACCACGTCGCCGGGCTGGTACTGGCCGCTGGTTTTCTGGCTGACCGGGCTCAGCGTTTTCTTGATGCTGTAGCCGGCGTAGCGCGGGGCTTTGAGCACGATGGCGGCCTCGGCCTGCACCGTGGCCCACGGCGCGCCGCCGCCGGCGTGCTTGAGCTGCAGGCTGCCGCCGCCCGCGGGCCAGGGCAGCAGGCCCAGCGCCTTGACGCCTTCCTGCGGCCAGCCCAGGTTCAGCTTGGCGCCGCCCAGCGCGGCGCTGGTCTGGCCGCTGACCGGCGTGGTTTCGAACTGACGCGAGAATTGCGCGACGGCCAGGCTGCCCCACAGATTGGAAGTGGTGGTGTCCCAATGGCCTTTTTGCTGACGCCCCAGCAGGCCGGTGAGCAGGCGCGGCATATCCGCCTGCCAGCCCGGCAGCTTGCGCACCGTCAGCAGCAGCTTGGCGGCGTTGACGTCGGCGCTGCCCATCAGCCACCAGGCGTTGTCGTTGGCCTCGGTGCTGAAGCCCATGCGCGTGCCCTGGTAGGTGAGCCGCGCGCGCAGCAGGTTTTCCGCCTCGCTCAGCCGCGCGGCGCGCTGCGGGATGTCCGCTGCGCGGTTCAGCAGGGCCAGCCAGTCCACCAGCATGGCGGTGCTCATCTTCTGCGGGTTGAGGTCCAGCACGTCCAGCATGGCCGGGCGGAAACGGCCGTAGCGCGCCAGCGCTTCCATCGCGCTCAAGCGGCGGGCGTCTGCGTCCTGGCGGCCCAGCGGCAGATCGCGCTTGATCCGGCCCTCGACGAAGGCGGACAGGCCGTCCAGCAGCCGCGCGCGCTGGGCTTCGGGGATGACGACGCCGGCTTCGTGGGCGGCGGCCAGCAGATAGCCGCTGAGGATGTCGCTGCCGCGATCCGGCGCGCCTTCGGCCAGCGGGAAGTAGGCGGCGAGGCCGCTGCCGTCCAGATACAGCGGCAGTTCGCTCATCAGCTGATCCCAGCGCTTGGCGTCGGCCAGACCCAGCGCCACCGAGCTGCGCTGTTCCAGGCAGACATAGGGGTAGTCCTGGAACCAGCGGCGCACGCCGGGCAGTTCATTGCCCAGCTTGGCCTGCAGGCTGACGCGGACGCCGCCGCGGCCGGGCAGGACGCCTGGCGGCAAGGCGACGGGGATGCTCAGTTCCGGCTCCACGCGTTGCAGCGTGGCCTGCTCCACTGTGATGGGCACCGCCGGCTCGATTTCCTGACGCACCGCCAGCTTGTCGGCGGCCTTGCCGTCCACTTGCTGAGCGCTGAAGCTCCATTTCAGTTCCTTGACGTCGTTGGGCACCGTCACCGGCCAGCTCAAGAGCCGCGCCTCGCCCACCGGCAGGCTGATCTCCTGCGGCGGCAAGTCCGGCAGGCCGGGCGCGCCGGCCTGGACCTTGACCTTGAGCGGCTTGTCGCCGCCGTTACGCACGGTGACGCCGGCGCTGAACTGGTCGCCTTCGCGCGCCAGCGGCGGGATGCCGGAGCTCAGTTGCAGGTCCTGGGTGACGTTGAAGCCGGCTTCGCCGGTGCCGAACAGATCATTGCCCGCGTCGGCCACCGCCACCAGGCGGAAGCGGGTCAGCGCGTCGTTGATAGGCACTTTGACGCGGGCGCTGCCGTTGGCGTCCAGCACCACGCGCGGCTGCCACAGCAGCAGGGTGTCCAGCAGTTCACGGGTGGGCGCCTTGCCGCCGCCGCCGCCCGGCGGCAGCGATTTGCGGCCGTAATGGCGCTTGCCCACCACTTCCAGTTGGGCGGTGGCGGTTTCCACGCCGTAGCTGTGGCGCTGGTACATCGCCTGCATCAGCTCCCAGCTGCGGTTGGGCTGCAATTCCAGCAGCGCCTCGTCCACCGCGGCGAAGGCTACTTCGGTCCCGGCCGGCGCCGGCTTGCCGCCGGGCAGTTTGACCTGGATGCTCACGTCGGCGGTTTCACGGATACCGTAGCTCTTGCGCGCCGGGCTCACAGTCACGTCCAGCCGCTTGGCGGCGTCGCCCACCTGGATTTCGGCGATGCCGTATTTAAAGGCCGGCCGCGACAGATCCACCATGCTGGTGGGCGGGGTGTAGTCGCCGCCTTCGTTCCAGTAGGCGTCCCACCACTCGCTCGGGGTTTTCCAGCCCCAGGTGAAGAAGGAGTACCACGGCACTTCGCGCACGCGGCCGCGCACCGCCAGCACCGAGACGTAGACGTTAGGGGTCCAGCCCGGCTCGACCTTGAGCTCGATCACCGGGTTCTTGCCTTCCAGCTCCACCACACGGGTTTCGATCACGCCTTCGCGCTCTATCGCCAGCCAGGCGGTGGCTTTGCGGAAGGGCATGCGCACCTGGAAGCGGGCGGTTTCGCCGGGGGCGTAGCTGATTTTTTCCGGCAGGATGTCGATGCGATCATTGTTGTCCACGTCGAACCACAGCTCGTCGTGCTTGCTGACCCACACCGATTGCGCGCTTTGCGCCAGATTGCCGTTGTCGTCGCTGGCTTCGGCGATCAGCTCCATGTCGCCGGCGTCCTTGAGATTGATTTCGCAGAACATCAGGCCGCGGCCGTCGGTGCCGCCGCTGCACACCTTGCCCTTGTCGTCGGTTTCCTCATTGTGGTCCCAGGCGTAGAAGCCGCCCACCAGCCGCTTGCGGCTGGACAGGTAGCGGTGTTCGCGCAGGCTGATCTTGACGTTCTTGCCGGCCAGCGGCTTGCCGGCGGTGTCCAGCACAACGGCCTTTAGCTGCAGCGCGCGGCCGGCGGTGATCCAACTGTCCACGCTGATGCCCACTTGCAGGCCGGCAGGCCACAGCGGAATGCGGCGGGTCAGGGTTTGCACTTCGCCGTTGGGATCGCGGTAGGCGGCTTCGGTGACCAGGTCGTAGCGGCGGTCCAGCTTGGGCAGCTTGTCCAGCGTGGCCTTGCCGTTGCCGTTGGCGTCCAGTTGCAGCGCGGACTTGTCCAGCAGCACCTTGCCGTCCAGCGAGGATTCGGCCTGATCGCGCTGACGCTGCGGCGGCGAGAAGCTGTAAGCCTCATAGCCCTTGATGCGCTGATAGGCGTCGGCCAGCATGGCGCTGACTTCCACCGGCCAGCCCTTGGCCGGGCCGCCGTTGCCCCAGGACAGGGACACATTGAGCGGCAGCTGCTTGGGGGCGATGCCGGCGTTCTTCACCGTGGAGATGCGGCCGGTCATGGTGGGCAGGCGGAATTCCTCCACCCGGAAACCACCGCTGCGCAGCGAGTAGCCGTCCAGCTCCGGGCTGGACGGTTTGTCCTTGTCGTCCGGACCGCGCGCGCCCTTGCGTTCCAGGTAGAGCGTGTATTCGCCCAGCTTGGCTTCCTTGGGCAGCGCGTAGCCGCTCTCCGCGTAGCGGCCGTTGCGCCAGCTCAGCGGCAGGCTGATTTCGTCGCCGCTGCCGTCGTGGACGATGCGCAATTGCTGAGGCAGCTGGCCGGGCTTGAGCTGGGCCAGACCGCGGCTGACCTGGGTGCGCAGCAGGTGCTTCATCGACACGGTTTCGCCGGCGCGGAACAGGGCGCGGTCCAGGATGGTGTGGGCCAGGATGTTGGGGCTGTCGCTCCACTGGGTGGGGAAGGGGAAGCGCCAGGATTCGATGCCGCGGTTCCAGCTGGAGCGGACGAAGGACACGTCGTCGTTGCCCTTGGCGTCCTTGGCGGCGGCGGTGATGAAGAGGCCGGACAGCTCCTCGTTGTCGCACTCGCCGGCCGGCAGTACGGATTTGACCGCGGCCACGCCCTTGGCGTCGGTCTTGCCGGACCACAGCGCATTACCCTTGCAATCGTAGATGTTGACGCGGGCGGCTGGCACCGGCTTGCCCTTGTCCAGCGTGGTCACCCACACCGCGGCGTTTTCCTTGGAGCTTTTGAAGTGCACCGCCATATTGGTGACCAGCGCGGCCGTGCGCACATACATGGGCTTGGTGCTGGCCAGCAGCGATTTGCCCAGCAGCCGCGACGATACTTCCACCACGTAGAGGCCGGGTTTGGGTAGGGGAATGCCCACCACTTCGAACGGCCATTTGCCCTGCTTGTCCGGCTGGCTGGGCAGCTTCAGCGGCTGGGCGGCTGGCTCCTTGGCCAGCAGCGACAAGCGACGGCTTTCTATGGTCTTGTCCTTGCCGGCGGGCAGGGCGCTCTCGTGATAGCGCAGCACCTTGGCCAGCCAGGCCATCATGTCCTGGTCTTTATTCAGCCGCAGCGCCTGGCCGCCCAATTGCACGGATTTGATGTTGAGATCGCCCTCCACCCCGCGCAGGGTGATGGGCAGCGCCGCGTCCGCGCCGGATTCTATGATGCCGAACGGCGCGGCGGCGAATTTGGCCAGCGGCGGATAGTCGGCCAGCTTGATGGCCAGCGGGAAGCGCTCGGCGTTGACCAGCGGCCGGCCCACCTCGTCGCCAAAGTCCTTGGGCAGCTTCAGCGTCAGCGTTTCCAAGGGCGGGAACGGCGGCGCGAAGCTGATGCTGTCCACCGGCTCGCCCTTGCCGCGTGCTTCCGCCTGGGGCGCGCGTTCGGCGCCGGCGCCGCTCAGGCGCACCGCCATCGCCAGTTTTTCCGGCACCGGCGAACTGAAGTTGAGGGTGATGGGCTTGAACGGGATGCAAGCGCCTTTAGCGTTCTCGCGCAGGCAGCTCATGCTGGCGGTAAACGGCGGCCGCACCTGGTAGTTGAGCCGGTCCGGCGCGGCCGCGCCGCGCAGATGCACCAGGGTGAGCTTGCTGTCCGGTGCCAGGCGCTGGCCGCAGCGCAGCGTCAGCACCTTGGCGGATTGTTGTTCCAGTTTCAGATGCTTGAGCAGCGCCGCGCGCTCGCCGGCCGGCAGGGGCTGGACCGGGATGCGTTCCGGCAGGCTGGAGGATTGGCAATACAAGGACGAGGCCGGCACGCCGACGCCGTTGAATTGGAGCACGAAGGCCTGGTCTTCCTCGATGCGGCCGTTGCGCGGCCAGCGTTCCACCACTACCGGCGCGCCGGTGTAGAAACGGAAGCTCAGGCCGGCGTCCACGGCCTTGCCCTGCAGGTCCTTGAGGCCGGGCTTGGGCGTGAAGCGGCAGTCGGTATTGGCGGCCGGGGTTTCCGACACGTCCAGCACCCAGGTTTTGTCGTCCACCCAATGGCCCTTGGCTTTCAGGCCGCAGCTCCAGGCGAACGGCGCCGGCGCGGCGCTATTGCCCAGCGGAATCATGCTGCTGTTGAAAGTGACGCGCACCTGCTGCACTTCTTTGACTTCGCCCTGAGGGCTGAAGGTGGTGACGCCGGCGGCAAGAGCGGCGGCGCCGACGAAACCCAAAAGCGCGGGCGCAAGGCGGAATGGCAAAGACATGGACGAGGCTCCGGAAAATACCATCGCAATTATACGCGGCTGGAGCGGCGGCAAGGAAAGAGATGTAAAAAAAGACCGGCCCATAGGCGCTCGCCGCACTCATGCGACCCAATGGCTCATGCGCCGTTGCTAGCGCCCAAGCGAGCTCAACGGAGGTGGCGCTTGGGGCCGTGAAGCTTAGCGCTGTTGCGCGGGCATATGGGCCAGGCTTGACTAGCCGCTGATGGACTGCATCAGCTGCTTCAGCTCTTCCAGTCTCTTTTGATGAATGGAGTTAACCAGCTCTTTCCCGCCGATATTTTCCAAGTGCTGTTTTTGCCGTTCAAGCAAGGTTTCTCCTTTCTTGTTAATCTCCTGCGCCTCTCTGCCCGGCCGGGCGGTAACGTATTTCTCCAGCCTGCCGCGGCCTTGGGTGTGCTTGTAAAAAGAGGGGGGGATCAATTGGTCGGACTCCACGGATGAGGAGAAGAATCCATTGCTGGAAGGGATGGCGCCCGAAGCATTCATTTGATGCAGTTCTGATACGGCCTGATGCTCTTTGAACAGCTTCTTGGCCAAAGCCAGGCTGAAAATAGCGCATTCGCTCCCGCTTCTTTGAATGTCCATTTCCATCATGGAAAAGCAGATGTTGTGGGAGCTTAGCTGATCCAGCGCGGATTTTGCTCTGAAAGCCAGGAACATTGGGCCAGTTGAGTTGAAGTTGGCGGGTTCAAACATCAGAACGGAGGGTTTGCCTTCTACCAGCCTATAGTCAAACACGGCAAAATGAATGCCGTCGCTGCCCATGTTTACGATATATCTTCCCGATTCGCTTCCCTTGTGAAATATCTCCAATATTTTGTCAGACAGGTCCCTCGCGTCGCTTGCGTAAGTCAGATTAAGTCCAGGCTTGGAGGTGTTGGCGGATGCGATTAGGCCGGGTATGAATTCTTTATCCAGTTTGGCAAAACTGGATGTTGTCCAAGCGCCGGAGTCCAAGCTTTTTTCCACGTCGCGGATGTAACGACCGAGATCGGTTCGATAACTATCGCTCCTATCAAAGTGAGAAGAGTGTGTCGCGCTAGAGATTGATCCCGGCATGGCCTTGTTCCGATGAGTATTTGAAGTGGCGATTGTAGATGGCGCTTAATAAAGCTCTTTCAAAATTCGATCACGACATAGCCTGGCATAGCATCGAAAAACAGGCGGAGATTGCCTTTCATGGTCTTGAGGCGTAGAAAAACCCGCATCAGCGGGTTCCAGGCATGGGGTGGAGCGCTTGTCGTCAAGCGGCTCGCGTGTCGTCGCAGCAATTTTAGAACGAGTAAATCAGCCCTACGCCCAGCGAACGGATTTCGGCGTCGTAGAAGCTGATGTCGGCGTTGGATTTGCCGTAGGCGGCGCTGACGAAGGCGGACAGCGCTTTCTCGCCGAACAGCTGATGGCGCAGGTAGTTGAGATCGACGGCGTAGGCGTTGCTGTCGGCTTTTTTATTGCCGAACAGCGGGTTGCTCTGGTCGAAGCGCTGTTTGCGGAATTGCAGGCCGGCGCTGAGGGTGTTGAGGTCGCTGCTGTAGGCGTAGTCCAGGCTCAGGCCGTAGCTCTTGTTGCTCATCGCGCCGCCGTCCAGCTTGTCCTTGCCCCAGCTTAGACCCGGGGTCAGCGTTTGATTGGGAGCGAAGGCCCATTCATAGCCCGCTTTCAACAAGGTGGCGTCGCCGTTGCGGTTCAGCGTGGCGCGGTCCGCCGCGCTGAGGCCGGCCACGCTTTGGCCGCTGCGCTCGTCGTCTATCTTGATGTTGCGTTGGGTCAGCTGGGCCTTGAAGCCGGTGCCCATGATGTTTTCCCAGCCCAGCAACAGGCCGGTGGATTTGCGTTTGGTGCCGTCGCGGTCCACGCCCACGGCGTAGGGATCGGTCCAGGTGTTTTTGCTGAGGCCGCCGTAGAGCAGGCCGGCGGAGACGATGCCGTTGTTGCCCACTTGCTGGCGCACGCCCAGTTCCAGGGTGTCGTCCATGCCCAGCGGGTCGTGAATCTGGCTGTCGAACACGATCTGGGTGCGGCTGGCGGCGAAGGTGTAGCTGAGATCCAGCACTGGCAGCGCGAAGGAGTCGTTATGGGACTCCGGCGCGCTGTTCAGGCTGTTGGTTCTTTGGTTTTTGTCCCCCTTGAAGAGGTTGGATTTGACGCGGTTGCCGCCCACGCCCAGGCCGATGCTGCCGGAGAAGCCGTTTTCTTCCGGTATCGGGTCCGCCACTGCGAGTTGAGCCGCCAACAAAGCCGACAAGCCTACGCATATAGTGCGCATATTCATCATCCTCAAAATAAAAGAGCTGCCATGGTTTCCGCCGACGCCGCGCCAAGCCGCATGGCGGGCGTCGCTTGTTTATGCAAAATGAATTGACTGTCCATATTAAGCCGGGGACCGGTCGAAATGTCGCTTCCCCCGCAAATTAAGCCTGAGATTGCTTTGTTTTAGCCGCGGCTTGTTGCGGAATTGCCATCGACGGGCCTGCCGCCCGCAAGCCGGAAAGACTGTCGCTTTGCGGACTAAGCGAGCCCGCGGCTAGGCCGCCGATGCGATGGGGGAAGCGGTTCGGTTTTGTGCATATATTAAGTTTGTGGCGGAGTTTGATGCAAGAGGCGCTGCAACGCCGCCTCGTAGGTGTTGAGCCGGTCGATGTACTCGAACACGTCCAGCGGCGCGATGCTTTGCGTCAGCACTTGCTCGATCAGATGGAAGAAGCCGGTCCAGCAAGCGCTGGCCGCGTCCGGGGCGCTGAAGTCGACGTCTTCGGCAATGCGCGCCAGCAGGAAGCGGTCCGCGCTGCCGGGGTTGTCTTGCAGGAAAACGAGGTAATGGCCCGCGTACTCCCGTCCCAGCAGATAGGCTTGGCGGCGATCGGCCAGCGGCGGCACTGTCCAGCAGTGGGGCCGGGCCTGGCCGGGCAGTTGCGCAGCGAAGGGCAGCGCATGGTAAGGCAGGGGTTGGGGATCGGGCTGATAACGGCGGCGAAGGGGGTGATTGCGTTTCATGAAGAGGCTCCTTTGCGAGGTTCATGCCCGCGACTCCGCTCTCATTCGGGATGGCGAGCACGTGACAGGGTTGAGAGACCGGCGCAAAGGACCCGGCAGACCATGAAGGCCTCCCCGCCACGGCTTGCCGAAAAATGGGCGCAGCAATGGCGCCGGTTGCGCTGAACAACCGGGAATCTTTGCAGAACGGGCTCTCAATCCCGGTGCCTGTAATCTCAAGCACGGGCGCATTATTGCCGGCTCGTGGCGTGCTAGGCAAGCGCGGCGTTTCGCCCGGACGGAGGTGCGCGGACCCGAGGTGACAGGCGGGGCTGGAAATATTGGTGGTAGTATTGAACGATCAGCAACCATGCCGTGAAAGGGCTGGCATGACGAGGATTCGCCGCTTTGCCTGGGCCGTGCCGTTGTTGCTGGTCTTGTCCGCCTGTTCGCAGCAGCGTTCCGCCGATGGTTCGCTCCAACGCCGGCTGGATCTGCAGGAAGCGCTGGCTTTCGTGCATCAGGATGTGCCGCTGGCCGGCAACCATCTGGTGCTGCGCTCTTCGCTGGGCGGGCGCTTCGAGCTGAAATTCTATGATCGCCAACTGGTGGCGCCGCTGGACGCGCAATGGCGCCGGGTGCGCATCGCGGACGCCCGCGTCGTCGGCGAGGACGCGCTGGTGCTGTTGCGCGCGGACGATGCGGAATGCGCGCCGGCTTACCGCCTGCTGCAAGTGCGCGACTACCGGGTGCGCAGCTGGACGCTGGTGGCCAGCTGCAATCAGGAGGGGGCGATGACGGTGGATGAGGACGGCGGCGCGTGGCGTGCGCGTCAGGCGCGCAATCGCTTGAACGCGATGCTGTGGACCTGGCGCGGCGGGACCTTGGAGGCCAGGCTGGAGCGCCCGGCCTCGGCCTATGATTCGCCGCGGACGCTTTCCCGCGGCGGCGGACGGGTCGCGCGCGGTCCGCGCGGCGGCCGCGGCGAGATGCCGGACAGCGAGCGCGGGCTGCCTCCGGCGGAGTAGGCGCTTAGACCCGCTAACAAAACCCCTGATCCTGCGTTGCGCCTCCTTGTCGTACGACTTGTACTGCCTGCGTCGGCGCGCCTTGGCTCAGGTGCGCTGCGCGGTTTTGTTAGCGGCTCTTAGAACGTGTTTACGATCTCGCGAGCTAACGTTGCGGCTGAGAAAGCGGAATGTAAAAGCGGTACATGAGCATTTCGAAGCGGTACTCACCGTGCCACGACTCACGACGCGCAGCAGATCGTAAACAGGTTCTTATTGCGCCGGCGTCACTCGCACCTTGATGCTGCGCTCCAGCTGCACATTGCTGCGGCTGACGCCGATGAGCACGGTTTCCTGGCCGCCTTGGTCGCGGCCTATGCCGCCCACGGTCAGCCATTCGCCCACTGCGCCTTCCACGGTGGTGGCCAATTTGGCGCTGTCCAGGCTCTGGCCGTTGAAGGCTTGCTGGCTGGCGGCCAGTTCCAGCGTCACCCGCTGGCCGTGCAGCCGCGGCCGGGCGTAGAAGCCGGTGACGGCGTCCTGGTAGCGCACGCCCACCACTGGCCGGCCGTCAGGGCCGAACATCAGCCAGGGCAGCGGCCGGCTGCTGCCGATCTCGATGAAGCCGGTTTTGCCGTCCAGCATGCGCAAGGCCTGGCTGGCCTGCAGCCGGGTGTTGGACTGGCTGGCGCCGCCGGCGATCACCACCTGGCTGCCGGGGCGCACCGTCATCGGCTTACCGGTGCTGATGCTGTAGCCGCCGCCCTGTACCTGGCCGCCCAATTGCACCGCGGATTTGCTTTCACGGCTGACGCCGTCCTGGGCCACTTCCACCAGCAGGGACGAGGATTTGACGTCCAGCTGGCGGATCAGCCGGCGCAGCTCGGCGCTGCGGCCGGGCGGGGCGTCCAGGATCAGCTGGTTGCCCAGCGCGCCCAGTTTTTCGCCGTCGCGCAGTTGCGGCCGCAAGGCGGCGGCCACTTCGTCGCCGTCGCGCCAGTTGAGGGTGATCACGTCGGCGGCGTTGGCCGCGGCGGCGAGGCCCAGCAGCGCGACCGCCAATAGGGTTTTCTGTTTCGATCTCATGTCACAAATCCTTGCCGGAGCGCCAGATGGCCCAGACCAGCCACACGCTGTTGAACATGGCCAGCATGAAGCCGACGAAGCCGAAGAAGGGCAGGCCGAACAGCTTGGGCCCGGCGTTGACGGTCATCACGATGGAGGAGCCGATGATCAGACAGCCGGTGACGATGCCCATGGTCAGCCGGTTGGTGCTGCGGTCCAGTTGACGGCCGAAGCTGTCCAGCCGCTGCAGGTCCAGATTGACGCGGAACTTGCCGTGGCGCATGTCCTTGCCCATGCGCATCAGGTCGCGCGGCAGGCTGGAGAGCATGGCCAGCGCTTCGCCCAGCGAATGGCGACCGCGTTTGAGCAGGGCCGCCGGGTGGTAGCGGGCGATGGAGAGCTCGCGCACAAAGGGGGTGATGTGGGCGATGAGCTGGAAATCCGGGTCCAGCTGGCGGCCCAGGCCTTCCAGGGTGATCAGCGCCTTGAACAACATGGCCATGTCCGGCGGCAGCAGGATGGAGTGGTCGCGGATCAGCGCCATGATGTCGGCGATCAGCTGGCTGATGTTGATGCCCTTGAGCGGCACGTGTTCGTACTGGAACAGGAATTCGCCCACGTCGTGGGCGAACTGGCGTTCGTTGACCGGGGTGTTGCCGGTCCATTCGATCAACACGTCGATGATGCCGGCTTCGTCGCGGTTGGCCACGGCGGCGAGCAGATCGACGATTTCATCGCGGCGGCCATGGCTGATGCGGCCCACCATGCCGAAGTCGATGAAGGCGATGCGGTGTTCGGGCAGGAAGAAGACGTTGCCCGGATGCGGGTCCGCGTGGAAGAAACCGTGGATCAGGATCATCTTCAGCACCGCGTCCGCGCCGCGCTGGGCCAGTAGCACCGGGTCCAGGCCGCTGTCGGCCAGTTGTTCCAGCCGGGCGGCCGGCACGCCGGCGATGTAGTCCTGCACGTTGACGGCGGCGTTGGTGTAGTCCCAGTAGACCTTGGGCACCTGGACTTCCGGATCGTCGGCGAAGTCGCGGGCGAAGCGTTCTGAATTGCGGGCTTCCACCGCCAGGTCCATTTCCCGCTTCAGCGAGCGGGCGAACTGGCCGACGATTTCCACCGGCTGAAAGCGGCGCACGTCGGGAAATTCCAGTTCCAGCAGGCCGGCCAGGTGGTTGAGGATGCGCAGGTCGGCTTCCACCTTGTCCACAATGCCGGGGCGGCGCAGTTTCACCGCCACGTCGCAGCCGTCGTGCAGGGTGGCGCGGTGCACCTGGGCGATGGAGGCGGAGCCTATGGGGTTGAAGTCGAAGTGGGCGAACACGTTTTCAGGCTCGTCGCCCAGCGCGGCCTTGACCAGGCGGCGCACCGCTTCCGGACGCACCGGCGGCACCCTGTTCTGCAGTTTTTCAAACTCGGCGATCCAGTCCGGCGGGAACACGTCCACGCGGGTGGAGAGAATCTGGCCCAGCTTGATGAAGGTGGGGCCCAGTTCTTCAAAGGCCAGGCGCACGCGCACCGGGGTGGGCGGGCGGTTTTCCGCCTCCGGCAGGTTGAGGTTCAGCCATTGGCCGGCCTTTTCCACCGCGCGCGGTAATTTTAGCCTTTGGGCGAATTCGCCCAGGCCGTGACGGATCAGAATGCCGCTGATTTCCTTCAGTCGCGGCAGGTCGCGCATGGCGATCAGGGTTTCTCTCAGCATCGGTTCTGCCTTGTGGGCATTGGGTTTTCGCTCAAAAACAAAGGCTTGCCGTCCAGGTGCGCCGGCGCCGTCCCGCCGCGCGGTTTCGCCGCCGGCCATGCCAGTGCGATGGATTGTACGCCATTAGTGCCGGCTGTCTCGTCCAAGGTTCAAGCGGGCCGGCTCAAAGCGCTGGAAACGGCCTGCCTGCGGCTTTACACTACCGCCCCCGTCCGATAGAGTTCGGCCTATGAAATTGCAACTCCGCTTAATGACTCTGGTGCTGGCGGGCTTTATGGTATTCGCTGAAGCGGCGCCGGAAAAGGCCCCTCCGGAAGGGCGCCCCGCGGCGGAAGCTAGCGCGCAGTCTGGCCAGGACGACCCCATCTCGAAATTCTCCTCCCCCGCGGAAGACGCGGTGGGGGATTTGTTGTTGCAAGCCATGAGCCTATTGGGCGTGGCCTATCGTTTCGGCGGCAACTCGCCGGAAAACGGCCTGGATTGCAGCGGCTTCATCCGCTATGTGTTTCAAAAGTCCTTGAAAGTGAATCTGCCGCGCACTTCCGCTGAAATGGCCCGCGTTGGGAAATCCATCAACCGCAGCGAACTCGTGCCCGGCGATCTGGTCTTTTTCAATACCCGCGGCTTCAGTTATTCCCATGTCGGCATGTATATGGGCAACGGCAAATTCATCCACGCGCCGCGCACCGGCAAGAATATCGAAGTGGCCAACATCAACCAGAGCTACTGGAACGGCCGCTTCAACGGCGCGCGACGGGTGAACCGCAGCACGGCGGCGCAGGCGGCGGACACTTCCGACGATCTGACCGTGGCGACGCCGACGCGTAAGGCCGCGGCGGTAAGCGCTCCGGCGGCGAAGTGCCGCAAGGGCAAGAAGTGCAAGCCGGAGGTCTCCGCCAAGAAGGGCGGCAAGGCCGAAGCCAAGAAGTCCGGCAAGAGCGGCGGCAAAGCCGCGGCCAAGAAGGGCGGCAAGGCTGCCGGCGGCGCCAAGAAAAAAGCCAAGCGTTGATTGGCGGCTTAAGCTGATAAGGATGCAGGAACAACATTGCCCGCGTTGCGGGCAATGTGCTTTGGAGCGAAACGATGGCATTGAAAGTGGACATACCGGTGTGGAAAGACCCGCAAGGCAATGTGGTGGCCTGCGTGGAGAAGCTGAAAGTGATGCAGGAAAACCTGGAGGAGCTGGCCCAATTGGCGCAGGACGCCTTGGAGGACGCGGTGCTGATGGGCTGCGACGAAGGCCAGGTCAAGGATTTCCTGGTGCAGGTGATGCAAAGCCTGCACAACCCTTATCAAGGGCGCTGAGCGCCGTTTTCATCCACCCCCTCGGGCTACGCGCGGCGAGCCCGCGACTCGCTCCGGAAAGGAGCTTTTTTGATGCAGTGGCCTTTTGAAGCCTTTATCGGCCTGCGTTATCTGCGGGCCAAGCGCCGCAACGGTTTCATTTCCTTCATTTCCCTGATTTCCATCGTCGGCATCGCCCTGGGCGTGGCCGCGCTGATCATCGTGCTGTCGGTGATGAACGGCTTCCAGAAGGAAATCCGCGGCCGCATTCTGAGCGTGGCCTCGCATCTGGAGGTGAGCACTTACGACGGCCGGCTGGATCATTGGCGGCAGGTGGCCCAGCTGGGCGGCGCGCAGCCGCATGTGCTGGCCGGCGCGCCCTTCGTCAACAGCCAGGGCCTGTTTACCGCTTACGGCAATGTGCGCGGCGGCCTGGTGCGCGGCATCGAACCGGCGCTGGAGGACAAGGTGGTGGATGTGGGCCAGCACATGGTGACCGGCAAGCTGGAGAATTTGCGCCCCGGCGAGTTCGGCGTGGCGCTGGGCGCGGAGCTGGCGCGCCAGCTCAATGTGGGCCTGGGCGACAAGGTGATGCTCTTCGTGCCGCAGGGCATGATCACGCCGGCGGGCATGTTGCCGCGTTCCAAGCAGTTCACCGTGGTGGGCATCTTCAAGGTGGACATGTTCGAGTTCGACTCCTCCTTGGCGATGGTGAACCTGCGCGACGCCCAGGTGTTGTCGCGGATGGGGGACAGCGTCAGCGGCGTGCGCTTCAAGCTGGACGATCCGATGCTGGCGCCCACGGTGAAGCAGGCGTTGCGCGCCAAACTGCCGCAAAACCTGGTGACGGATTGGACCGACACCAATTCCAACTATTTCCGCGCGGTGCAGATCGAAAAAAGGATGATGACCATCATCCTGACGCTGATCGTGGCGGTGGCGGCTTTCAATCTGGTGTCCACGCTGGTGATGGTGGTGACGGACAAGCAGGCGGATATCGCCATTTTGCGCACCCTGGGCGCGTCGCCGGCCAGCATCATGAAAGTCTTCATGATTCAGGGTTCGGTGGCCGGGGTGCTGGGCACCTTATCCGGCGTGGCCTCGGGCGTGTTGATCGCCTTGAACTTGGACGTGATCGTGCCGCTGATCGAACGCGTCATCGGCAGCAAGATTTTGTCCAGCGAGGTGTATATGATCGACTACCTGCCGTCCGACGTGCAGTGGGGCGATGTGTCCACCATCACCCTGATTTCCCTGCTGCTGGCCTTGTTCGCCACGCTGTACCCCAGCTGGCGCGCGGCGCGCACGCAACCGGCGGAGGCCTTGCGCTATGAGTAATGTGTTGTCGTGCCAAGGGCTGGGCAAGTCCTATAACGAAGGCAAGCTGCAGCTGACGGTGTTGTCCGATGTCAGCCTGACGGTGGAGAAGGGCGCCAGCCTGGCCATCGTCGGCGCGTCCGGCTCCGGCAAGAGCACGCTGCTGCATCTCTTGGGCGGGCTGGACACGCCCAGCCAGGGCCGCGTGGAGGTGTTGGGGCGGGATCTGGCGACGATGTCCGAGTCGGAGCGCGGCCGGATGCGCAACGCCTCCTTGGGCTTTGTCTATCAGTTCCATCATCTGCTGCCGGAATTCAGCGCGCTGGAAAACGCGATGATGCCGCTGCTGATCCGCCGCATGCCGCGCAAGCAGGCCGAGCGGGAGGCCGGCGAGATGCTGGGCCGCGTGGGCCTGGGCCAGCGCTTGCAGCACAAACCGGGCGAACTGTCCGGTGGCGAGCGTCAGCGGGCGGCGATTGCGCGCGCGCTGGTGACCCGGCCGGCCTGCCTGCTGGCGGACGAGCCCACCGGCAATCTGGACGTGCACACCGCCAAGCAGGTCTTCGATCTGATGTTGGAGCTGAACCGCACGCTGGGCACCAGCCTGATCATCGTCACCCACGATCTGGAGCTGGCGGCGCGCACTCAGCGCACGCTGCGGCTGAACGAGGGCCGGCTGATGGATATGGAGCAGGAGCGCGCGGCCGTCGGCCAGGCGCTTTGATGTTTAGAAACCGGTTCACGCTCCGTCGCAAGGCGAGCGGCGCGTCGGTCCGCCCTTGGCGGCGGCCCCGCTTCTGCTCGCTAGACTTTGAGCCGGTGCTTTGAAAACCGAGCAAACCAACTCTGGGAGAAACCACATTGCTGTTCAAGCGTGAAGAAATCGACTTCGATGCCTTGCTGGATATTTTGCAAACCCCGTCCGGCCTGATGGAGTCGGCGATAGGCGTCTTGTGCGTGTTCATCGCTTTCTATCTGGCCCGTTTCGCCTTCAAACAGTTTTTCGATCACAATCCGGAGCGCTATGAGCGCTTCTTGCCCTATGTGGGCTTCCGTCTGGTGCTGCCGGTGGCGGCGCAGGCGCTGGTGATGCTGTCCCGCTCCGCCTGGGTGCATCTGCTGCACGAGCGCGCGATGGTGCTGCACTTGCTGAGCGCGATGCTGTTCTGGCTGACCCTGATCCGGCTGTGCTGCGCGGTGGTGCGTCAGGCGCTGCCCAAGGGGCGTTTCGAACGCCATACCGAGCATTTCCTGGCCACGGTGCTGTGGCTGGGCTTTGTCAGCTGGGCCATCGGCTTCGACATGGTGGTGATCGAGTGGCTGGAGTCGATGTCGTTCTCGGTGGGCAAGACTCGTTTGAATATGCTGACCATACTCAACGGTCTGTTGTGGGTGTCCATCATCGTGATGGTGGCCTTGTGGGTCAGCCGTCTGATCGAATCCCGCTTGCTGAATCTAAAGCAGTTGGACCCCAGCCTGCGCATCGTCATGGCCAAACTGACCCGCACGATATTGCTGGTTTTGGTGGTGCTGATCGCGCTGCCGGTGGTGGGCATCGATCTGACCGTGCTGTCGATGTTCGCCAGTGCGATGGTGTTCGGCTTGAGCTTCGGCATGCAGAAGATCGCCAGCAACTTCGTGTCCGGCTTCATCATTCTGCTGGACCACTCCATCCGCATCGGCGACCGGCTGATGGTGGAGAACCGCGTCGGCTACGTGACCAAGATGACTTCCCGCTACGTGGTGCTCAAGGGCGCGGACGGCACCGAGGCGCTGATTCCCAATGATGTACTGATGACCAACACCGTGGTCAACCAGTCCTATTCCGACAAGAGCATGTGGACCAGCTTGCCGGTGTCCGTGGCTTACGGCACGGACCTGGACAAGGCGCTGGCTCTGCTGCAACAGGCGGCAAGCACACAGCAGCGGATTGTGAAGGACCCGGCGCCGCGCGGCTTCGTCACCTTGTTTGCCGACAGCAGCATCAATCTGGAGCTGGGCTTTTGGGTGGCGGACCCGGAAAACGGTTTCATGGGCTTGAAATCCGATCTGAATATGGCAATCTGGCGGCTGTTCCAGCAACATGGCATACAAATGCCGTTCCCGCAGCGGGAAATCCGCATTCTCAACGATAAGCCGCAAGACTAAGGCAGGGGAGACGCCGCCATGGCAGGCAAACGCTTGGCAATCATAGACGACGACGCCGCAGTGCGGGAGTCGCTGGTATGGCTGCTGGACGGCCAGGGTTATCTGGCCAGCGGCTTCGACAGCGCGGAGGAGTTTCTGGCCTGCCCGGACGGCGGCGACTTCAACGGCATCATCCTGGACCTGAGGCTGTCCGGCATGAGTGGCATCATGCTGCTGGAAAAACTGGCCGGCTGGCCTTACTGTCCGCCGGTGATCATGCTCACCGCCCACGGCGACGTGCCGCATGCGGTGGCGGCGCTGAAGCTGGGCGCGCTGGATTTCATGGAAAAGCCTTTCGACGACGAGCGCTTGCTGGAGCGCGCCGAGGCCGCGGTGCTGCGCGACGAGCAGAACCGCCTGCTGCACGGCCGCCGCAGCAAGGTGTCCGCCGCGCTGTCCTTGCTGACGGACCGCGAGCGCGAAGTGATGCAGCTGATCCTCACCGGCAAGCTCAACAAGCAGATCGCCGAGGAACTGACCATCAGCATGAAAACGGTGGAAGTGCACCGCGCCCGCGTGTTCGACAAGATGGGCGTCAAATCCGCGGTGGAGCTGGCCGGCCTGCTGGCCAGCCAGAGCCCGGCCAACGGAGGCAAGCGCTGATGGGCGACAAACAACCGGTGTCGGTGCTGGTGGTGATTCACACCGCGGACGGCCAGGCGCTGTTGATCGAACGCGCCGACAAGCCCGGCTACTGGCAATCCGTGACCGGCAGCCGCGAAGGCGAGGAAGCCTTGCGCGACACCGCGCTGCGCGAACTGGCCGAGGAGACCGGCCTGATCCTGGCGCGCGACGACGCCCGGCTCAGCGACTGGGGCCTGGTCAACCGCTATGAAATCTATCCGCACTGGCGCCACCGTTATCCGGACGGCGTCACCCACAACGACGAGCATGTGTTCGGCCTGTGTCTGGAGCGGCCGCAGACGGTGACGCTGGCGCCGCGCGAGCATCTGGCCCAGCTCTGGCTGCCGTGGGACGCGGCCGCCGACAAGGTGTTTTCGCCGTCCAACGCCGAGGCGCTGCGGCTGTTGCCGCACAGGCTGGCGCCGGCGACGGCGCGGCCATGAAGCCGCTGATCTGGCTGGCCGAGGACGAGGCCGGCATCGCCGACACCCTGATTTACACGCTGGAGACGGACGGCTTCGACGTCGAGTGGTTCGAGCGCGGCCTGCCGCTGCTGGAGCGGCTGGAGCGGGCCGTCCCGGCGCTGTGCATCCTGGACGTGGGCCTGCCGGACATCAACGGTTTCGACCTGTGCCGCCGCTTGCGCGAGCGCGCCGATGTGCCGCTGATGTTCCTGACCGCGCGCAGCGAGGAAATGGACCGCATCATCGGCCTGGAGATCGGCGCCGACGACTACGTGGCCAAGCCGTTTTCGCCGCGCGAGGTCAGCGCCCGCGCGCGCACCATCCTGCGGCGCTACGCCAAGGGCCAGGCGCCGGCCGCCGCGCCGGCGCCCGCCGGTTTCGAACTGGACGAGGCGCGCGCCTGCGTCCATTTCGCCGGCCGCAAGCTGAACCTGACCCGCTACGAATACCTGCTGCTGAAAACGCTGCTGGCGGAGCCGGGCCGGGTGTTTTCGCGCCAGCAGCTGATGGAGCGGGTGTGGCGCGACGCCGAGGACAGCTTCGACCGCACCGTGGACACCCACGTCAAGACCCTGCGCGCCAAGCTGCGCGACATCGACCCCGACGCCCAGCCCATCCAGACCCATCGCGGCCTGGGTTACAGCCTGGGCGAGTGAGATGCGCTTCGGCCTGCGGCTGTTCCTCGGCTATTTCCTGATCGTGGCGGTGGCCGGCTGGTTCGTGCTGGCCATTTTCACCCAGGAAGTGAAGCCGGGCGTGCGACGCGCCACCGAGGGCACGCTGGTGGACAGCGCCAATGTGCTGGCCGGCATCGCCGCCGCCGACCTGGCCGACGGCGACATCGCCAAGGGACGGCTGGCCCGCGCCTTCCGCGATAAGGCGCGGCCGCCCATCGCCGCCAATATTTCCGGCATCGTCAAAAACAATATGGAGTTCCGCGTCTACGTCACCGACGCGCGCGGCGTGGTGATTTTCGACTCCAGCGGCCGCGATCTGGGGCGGGACTACTCGCGCTGGAACGACGTCTACCGCACGCTGCGCGGCGAATACGGCGCGCGCAGCACCCGCAGCAGGCCGGACGACGAAAACAGCAGCGTGATGCACGTGGCCGCGCCGGTGCGCCTGGACGGGCGCATCGTCGGCTCGCTGACCGTGTCCAAGCCCAATGTGACGATGGAGCCGGTGATCCGCCGCAGCGAGCGCAAGATCATGCTGGCCGGCGGCGCGCTGCTGGGCGCGGCCTTGCTGATAGGCGCGGTGATGGTGTGGTGGATCAACCGCTCCATCCGCCGGCTGGTGGGCTACGCCGAGGCGGTGGCGGCCGGCCAGCCGGCCAATGTGCCGCGGCTGGGCAGCCCGGAACTGGACAGCCTGGGCCTGGCGGTGGAGGCGATGCGGCGCAAGCTGGAGGGCAAGGCCTATGTGGAAGGCTATGTGCACACGCTGAGCCATGAATTGAAAAGCCCGCTGGCGGCGATACGCGGCGCCGGCGAACTGCTGCGGGAAGACCCGCCGCCGGACACGCGCCGCCGCTTCGTCGACAACATCCTGGCGCAGAGCCTGCGCATGCAGCAGTTGATCGAAAGGCTGCTGTGGCAGGCGCGGGTGGAGTCGCGGCTGCGGCCGGACGCCCAGCCGCTGGACTGGCCGGCCTTGATCGCGGAAACCGTGGACGGCAAGGCGCTGGCCGCCGCCGGGCGCGGTGTGAGCTTGGTTTGCCGGCTGGCGCCGGCCCGGCTGAACGCGGACCGTCTGCTGCTGGCGCAGGCGCTGTCCAATCTATTGGACAACGCGCTGGAGTTCAGCCCGCCGGGCGGCGTCATCGAATTGAGCGGCGCGCCGGAAGAGGGCGGCTATCTGCTCCGCGTGCGCGACCACGGGCCGGGCGTGCCGGATTACGCGCTGGAACGGGTGTTCGAGCGCTTTTATTCGCTGCCGCGGCCGGACAGCGGCAAGAGCACCGGCCTGGGCCTGAGCCTGGTGCGCGAAGTGGCCCAGCTGCACGGCGGCCGCGCCGAACTGGCCAACCACGCCGACGGCGGCGCCGAGGCGCGGTTGTGGCTGCCGGCGGGCTGAGCCCGCTTCGATAGCGAGCGGCTTCGGCCAACTTCACCGAGACTTCACACGGGCTCATTCCCGCTTCATCGCCTGGATTTAGGCTGTCTCCCGTCATGCAACCAGGAGACAAGCGATGAAGAAAAACCCCTTATTGACCAAGATACTGATCCTGCTGGCGCTGTCTTTGGCGCTGCTGGTGCCGGTGAGCGCGATCAGCAATCTGATTTCCGAGCGCAAGCACTACCAGGAAGAAGCGGTGGAAAAAGTGGTGGCCAGCACCAGCGGCGAGCAAACCGTGATCGGCCCGGTGCTGGTGATCCCCTATGTGGAAACCGTGGAGGAAAAACAGAACGGCAAGACGCAAAGCGTCAAGCACGAACTGGAACGCTATGTGTTGCCGCGCCAGCTGGCGGTGGACGGCAAGCTCAAGGTCAGCCCGCGTTCGCTGGGCATTTATCAGGCGCTGATCTTCGGCAGCGAGGCCGGTTTCAGCGGCCATTTCGAGATCCCGCCGCAGCCTGAGCTGCTCAAACCGTCGATTCAGCTGAAAACCCCCTATCTGGCGGTGGGCATCAGCGATCCGCGCGGCATCGGCAAAGTGCCGCAGCTGAGCGCCGGCGGCAAGCCGCATCCGTTCGCGGCCGGCGCCGGCCTGCCGCGGATGAGCGAGGGCATACACGCGCCGCTGCCGCAGTTGCTGGACTTCGCCAAGCCGCAGACGTTGCCGTTCGCCTTCCAACTCAATTTGCAGGGCACGCGCAGCATCAGCTATGTGCCGGTGGGCGAGAGCAGCACGCTGAGCCTGACGTCCAACTGGCCGCACCCCAGCTTCATCGGCAATTTCCTGCCGGTGCAGCGCAGCGTGGACGCCAAGGGCTTCAAGGCGCAATGGGAGAGCAGCTGGTTCGCCAATAATCTGAACGACCGTTTCCAGCAGGCCGCCTTCAGCGACGGGAAATCCGGCCTGAGCGCCTTGCCGTCCTTCAGCACCGGCCTGGTGCAGCCGGTGGATCAGTACCAGCAGAACGAACGCTCGGTCAAATACGCGGTGCTGTTCATCGGTCTGACCTTCTTGTCCTTCTTCCTGCTGGAAACGCTGCGCAGCCTGCGCGTGCACCCCATCCAGTACGTGCTGGTGGGCATGGCGCTGGTGATGTTTTTCCTGATTCTGCTGGCCTTGTCCGAACACCTGGGCTTCGGACCGGCCTATCTGCTGGCGGCAACGGCCTGCGTCGGACAGATAGGCTTCTACGTCAGCCACATCCTGGGCGGCTGGAAACGAGGCCTGGGTTTCGCCGGACTGATCAGCCTGTTGTACGCGGTGCTGTACGGTCTCTTGCAGTCCGAAGACAACGCCTTGCTGCTGGGCAGCTTGCTGCTCTTCGCCGCGCTGACCGCCATCATGACGCTGACCCGGCGGCTGGATTGGTATCGTTTCTCCGCGCGGAGCGAGGAGGCCGCCGCGCCGCTGGAGCCGCCCCAGCCTTGAGCGCGCCAACGCATTGACAAAAGCATTTTTTGGCTAATTCACAAAACCGACATCATTAGGTAACGCGTTCTCGCTATCGTTTTCCCGCCCGGCCTCATCGCCGGGCTGGGCAAGGGCCTGGGATTCCGCCCCCGGGTCCTTGGTTTTTCACCGCGGCGCGCAGCGCCGCCACAAGACGATTGCACCCCGATGACGCTCACCACTCTTTCGCCCAGCTCCGCCCTTTGGGCGCGCCGGATGGCCGCCTGTCTGCTGGCGGCCGCGCTCGCCGGCTGCCTGGGCGACAATCAGGACCAAGCCGGCCAACCGGGCAACGGCAATTCCAATCAAACCAAGCCGCCGGCCACGCTGCGCTGCGCGCCCTGAACCCGGATAGCCCGCCATGACCGACACTCCCGTTTCCGCTTCCCGCCGCCAGTTCATCAAGCGCGGCAGCGCGCTGGCCGCCAGTTCCTTGACCTTGTCCCTGCTGCCGGCCTCCATCCAGCGCGCGCTGGCCATTCCCGCGAACAACCGCACCGGCACCCTTCAGGATGTCGAGCACATTGTGATCCTGACCCAGGAAAACCGCGCCTTCGACCATTACTTCGGCAGCCTGGCCGGGGTGCGCGGCTTTGGCGACCGCTTCCCGCTGCCGCTGGCCGACAGCGCCTTGCTCAAGCGCAAGACCGTCTGGTATCAGACCAATCAGGGGAACAGCGCCACGCCGCCGCGAGTGGTGGCGCCGTTCCACCTCAACACCGCCCAGACTTTCGCCTATATGCGGGTGGAAGGCACGCCGCATGTGTGGTCGGACGCGCAATACGCCTGGGGCAAGGGCGTGATGAACGCCTGGCCCACCTATAAGCAGAACCACGCCATGGGCTACTTCAAGGAGACGGACCTGCCGTTCCAGTACGCGCTGGCCAACGCCTTCACCCTGTGCGACGCCTATCACTGCGCGTTTCAGGGCGGCACCAACCCCAATCGCGTCTTCCTGTGGTGCGGCGGCAACGATCCCTTGCAGAAGGGCAAGGGCCCGGTGATCGCCAACGCCTACGACTCCGTCGATTACAACCCCAAGGGCGGCTACACCTTCAGCACCTACGCCGAGCGGCTGGAAGCGGCCGGCGTGAGCTGGAAGATTTACCAGGACATGGCCGACAACTTCACCGACAACCCGGTGGCCGGCTTCCGCAGCTTCCGCGCCGCCTACTTCGGCGAGGCCGGCGCCAAGCCCGCGCTCAAGAGCAAGGGCTTGTCCACCTGGACGCTGGACGATCTGCGTCAGGACGTATTGGCCAACCGGCTGCCCCAGGTCAGCTACATCGTCGCCACCGCCGACGGCTCCGAGCATCCCGGCCCGTCCAGCCCGGCGCAGGGCGCCGATTACACCGCCCGCGTGCTGGACGCGCTGACCGCTAATCCCGAGGTGTGGAGCAAGACGGTTTTCCTGGTCAATTTCGACGAAAACGACGGCTTTTTCGACCATCTGCCGCCGCCGGCCGCGCCCAGTTATCTGAGCTGGGACGCGGACCCGGCCAAAGCGGTGCTGGCCGGCGCTTCCACCGTGGCCACCGATGGCGAATATCATCATCTGCGCAGCAGCGAAACCGGCAATGAGCGCGCCGACCTGATCCACGTGCCTTACGGGCCGGGGCCGCGGGTGCCGATGTACGTGATCTCGCCGTGGAGCCGCGGCGGCTGGGTCAACTCCCAGGTGTTCGACCACACCTCGGTGATCCGCTTCATCGAACAGCGCTTCGGCGTCAAGGAGCCCAATATCACCGCCTGGCGGCGCGCGGTGTGCGGCGATCTGCTGTCCTGTTTCGACTTCGTCAATCCCAACGCCGAGCTGCCCAAACTGCCGGCCACCGCCGCGCTGGCGGCGCGGGCGCGCGCCTTGCCCGGCCGCACCAAGCCCAACGCGCCGGCCTTGCCGGAACTGCCGGTCCAGGCCGTCGGCCTGCGCCGCTCGCGCGCCTTGCCCTACGAGCTGCACGCCAGCGCGCGGGTGGACGGCAACGCCGGCGCCGTGGAATTGATCTTCGCCAACAGCGGCAAGGCGGCGGCGGTGTTCCACGTGTACGACCGTCGCCATCTGGACGCGCCGCCGCGCCGCTACGCGGTGGAGGCCGGCAAGCAGCTATCCGGGCTGTGGCGGATCAATTACGACGCCAATCTTTACGATTTGTGGGTGCTGGGCCCCAACGGCTTTCATCGCCACTTCAGCGGCGACGCCGGCCAACTGGGCCGCGTGAGCAAGGCGCAGCCGGAGATTCAGGTCTGTTACGACCCGGCCGCCGGCGACGTTTATCTGAAGCTGCACAATAGCGGCCGCGAAAACTGCGAGTTCCTGGTGCGCGCCAACGCCTATGCCAAGACCGACCCGCAGCGCGTCACCGTGGGGCCGCAGGGCGAGGCGGTGTTGAACTGGCCGTTGAAAGACAGTCACGGCTGGTACGACGTCAGCGTCAGCGCGCCGGTGTTCCCCGGCTTCAGCCGCCGCTTCGCCGGCCGGGTGGAAACCGGCCGCGACGGTTATAGCGATCCGGCGATGGGCGGCGCGGCGCAGGGCGAGCAGTGGGCCACGTCCTGAGCCGGCCGGTCTTGCCGGTTTAAAACGGGCGGCGCCGACGGCGCCGCTTTTTTAATGGCCCGGCGTGTCCAGGCGCTCGAACCGCATCACCCTGGCCGGCGGCAGATTGCGCCAGATCAGTTGGCTGTCGCGCAGCGCAAAGCCCGCGCCCAGCCAGTCCGCCCGCGCCTGCAAGGCGTAGCTGAATTGCAGCAGCGCGCCGCCGGCCGGCAATACGCGACGCCATTGTTCGACGATGGCCAAGGCTTCCGCCCGCGGCAGGGAGCGCAGCGGCAGGCTGGAGACGACGGCGTCTATCGCCGCGTGCTCCGGCAATAAGGCCGCCAGCCGCGCGGCGTCGCCCTGTATCACCTGGACCGAGGGAAAACGCTGCCGCAGATGCCGGGCAAAGGCCGGAGAGCGTTCGACCACCCGCAAGCGCTCGCGGCTCAGTCCTTGCGCCAGCAAGGCCTGGGTAATGGCGCCGGTGCCGCCGCCCAGCTCGATCACCAAACCGGTGCCGGACATCGGCGTCTGGGCGGCCATGCACTGCGCCAGGCGCTTGGAACTGGGCCAGACCGCGCCCACCCGGCCGGGCCGGTTTATCCATTCGCGAAGAAACAGGCGGGGAGCGCGGGCGGTCAAATGGGCCCGGCAGACGGCGGGCGCGTTCAGCGCTTTGGCGCAAATGGGGCAAAAGGCGGGGGAGGCTTCGAGTGGATCAGGGCTGCGCATGGGACTTTCTCCGGTTTGACATGCTGGTTTGTCCTGGAGAAGCCATGCTAGAAAACAATGCTTAAGCGCAGCTGAAGCGCCGCGATGATTGTCGCATCGCGGCGCTTTGGGGTTTAACAACAGTTCACGATATCGCTAGCCGTGCGCAGCTTCCTAGAAGAAGCCCAGCGGCTTGCCGTCAAAGCTCACCAACAGATTCTTGGTCTGCTGATAGTGATCCAGCGCGCGCTTGTGGGTTTCGCGGCCGATGCCGGACTTTTTGTAACCGCCGAAGGCCGCGTGCGCCGGGTAGAGATGGTAGCAGTTGGTCCAGACCCGGCCGGCCTTGATCGCGCGGCCGACGCGGTAAGCGCGGTTGATGTCGCGGGTCCACACCCCGGCGCCCAGGCCGAACTCGGTGTCGTTGGCGATGGCGACGGCTTCGGCCTCGTCCTTGAAGGTGGCGATGCTGACCACCGGCCCGAAGATCTCCTCCTGGAACACCCGCATCTTGTTATTGCCCTTCAACAAGGTGGGCTGGATGTAAAAACCCTGCGCCAGGCCGCCCTCCAGCGGTTCCAGCTTGCCGCCGCTCAGCACCTCGGCGCCTTCCTGGCGCGCGATGTCCAGATAGGACAGGATTTTGTCGAACTGCTGCTGCGAGGCCTGGGCGCCCACCATGGTGTCGGTGTCCAGCGGGTCGCCGCGCTTGATCGCCTTCACCTTCTTCAACACCTCGGCCATGAAGGCCGGATAGATGGATTCCTGCACCAAGGCGCGGGACGGGCAGGTGCAGACTTCGCCCTGATTGAAGAAGGCGAGCACCAGGCCTTCGGCGGCTTTCTCGATGAAGGACGGTTCCGCCTGCATGATGTCTTCAAAGAAGATATTGGGCGATTTGCCGCCCAGCTCCACGGTGGACGGGATGATGTTCTCCGCCGCGCATTGCAGGATGTGACGGCCCACCGGGGTGGAGCCGGTGAAGGCGATCTTGGCGATGCGCTTGCTGGTGGCCAGCGCCTGGCCGGCCTCCTTGCCGAAGCCGTGGACCACGTTGATCACGCCCGGCGGCAGCAGATCGCCTATCACTTCCATCAGCACGGAAATGCCCAGCGGCGTTTGTTCCGCCGGTTTCAGCACCACGCAGTTGCCGGCGGCCAGCGCCGGCGCCAGCTTCCACGCCGCCATCAGGATGGGGAAGTTCCACGGGATGATCTGGCCCACCACGCCCAGCGGCTCGTGGATGTGATAGGCCATGGTGTTGTGATCGATTTCCGCCGCCGTGCCTTCCTGGGCGCGGATGCAGCCGGCGAAATAGCGGAAATGATCGGCCGCCAGCGGGATGTCGGCGTTCAGCGTCTCGCGCACCGGCTTGCCGTTGTCCCAGGTTTCGGTGACGGCCAACACCTCCAGATTGGCTTCGATGCGGTCGGCGATCTGCAGCAGCAGATAGGAACGTTGTTGCGCCGAGGTCTGGCCCCAGGCGTCGGCGGCCGCGTGGGCGGCGTCCAGCGCTTTATCGATGTCGGCGGCGTCGGAGCGCGGAAATTCGGCGATGGGCTGGCCGTTCACCGGCGAGGTGGTGGTGAAATGCTGGCCGTGGACCGGGGGCGTGAACTCGCCGCCGATATAGTTGCCGTAGCGGGGCTTGAAGGCGATCAACGCGCCGGGCGTGCCGGGGTGAGCGTAACGCATGGTGTTTCTCCTGTTGTGGATAGACCGCTTGCCGCGCAAGCTTGGGCGCGCAGCAGGGCATTGTAGAATGCGATGCGTCGGTTCGGGCGTGTCACCTGTCCTATTGGCCGTGTCGTTCAAAGGCGGCGGCGCCATCGCCGCCGGCCCGTCTTGACGGGCCGGATCTGGCGATGGCGGGTTGGGAAATGGTCCAGCCCGCCGCGCGTCGTGAAGCGTGGCGCGCAGAGTTGAAGGCAAGGCATCAGCCGTAGCCGCGCTGTTTCAGCGCCAGATAGAGCATGGCCGCGTTGATGGCGTCGTTGAGCGCGTCGTGGCGCGGCGGCGCGGGCATGTCCAGATCCCGGCAGATGCTGGCCAGCCGCAAATCGATGTGGGCGTCCGGGTTCTGTCTCAGCTTGTAGTCGTAATAGCGGCCGGAAATCTCGATGCGCCGCTGAGGCAGCGGCACGCCCAGCCAGGGGCGGACGTAGCGGTTGAGCACGGCCAGGTCGTATTCCAGGTAATAGCCCAGCAGCGGCCGGCCGCCGATGAAGTCCAGCAGCAGACGCACGGCGTCCCGGGCCGCCAGGCCCTGATTGACGTCGATGGGCCGCAGGCCGTGGATGCGCACATTGTCCGCCTGCGGCGCGCGCTCCGGCCGCACCAAGAGATAGAGCGCCTCGCTGGCGAGGATGCGGTTGCCGCGCAGCTTGACCGCGCCTATGGACAGCAGCTCGGCTTCCGCCGGATTCAGGCTGGTGGTTTCGCAGTCCAGGCTGACCAGTTCGTCCGGGTGTTCGCTATACATGCCGGCGTAGGCCGGGTCGCGCAGCCGGCGGCGTTGCCATTGGCGCAGCAGGGCGGACAGCATCAGAAACTGCCCAGCCGGTAATGGTGGCGCAACTGCGTCTTGAATCGTTTGACCACGCCCAGCGCGTCTTTGAGCAGGTCCCGTTCCAGCGAGGACAATTTGTCCGGCTCCAGCAGATTGTCGGCCGCCTTGCCGGCGCTCATCCGTTCCAGCCCTTGTTCCAGTCTCAGTTGCATCAGATAGGACAGCGCCTCGCCCGCGTCCTCGGCCAGGCCTCGCTCCAGCCGTCCCTGGGCCGCCAGCGCCTGCAGCCTTTGCTGTGAATTGTTCTCGCTCACCCCGTATTCCAGCGCCAGCGCGCGGATGCCGTGCACCAGCGGAAAGATGCCGCCTTTTTTCAGGTCCAGCGCCGCGCGGCCGTCGCGCTCGCGGGTTTGCAGATGGGAGAACAGACCCAAGGGGGTGTCGAATTGTTCGATGGCGCGAGCGAAGCGGGAGAAGAAGCCGGCGTCGTCGCGCAAGGTGGCGCGCAGATAGTTTTGCGCGTCTTCCAGCAGCGCGGCGTCGCCGCAGACGGCTTCCGCGTCCACGAAGATGGCCAGCCGCATCAAGGCGTCTCCGTCCGGACTGTGCACCCAGCGGTGCAGGCGGTCGCGCAGCTCGGCGCCGCTGAAGCGCCAATCCGGGTGGCTGAGCATGATGTTGCCGGGACAGGGCGGGTAGCCGAAGCGGGACAGCGCGGCGGAAAAGGCCTGGCAGCTGGCTTCCAGTTGCGGCCAGGGCGCGCCGTCGCGCAGCAGCAGCGCGTTGTCCTGATCGGTTTTGAGTATCTGTTCGCCGCGGCCTTCCGAACCCAGCACCAGCAGGCAGCTGTTGGCCGCCAGCTCCGGCGGCGCGATCAGCCGCCAGGCGCGGGCGAACAGGCGGGCGTTGAGGCTTTGCACCAGCCGGCCCAGCTGCAGCGCCTTGACGCCGTGGCCGGACAGGATGCGCACCAGCCGCGGGATCTGCTCCGCCACTTCCGTCAGTTCGTCCAGCGTGGCCGCGCGCTCCAGCCGCTGCGCGATCAAGTGGGAGTGATTGGAAAAATAGGACAGCACGTCCACCTGGGCCAGCATGGCCACCGGCTCGCCGCGCTCGGTCACCACCAGGCGCCGCAAATTGCGCCGCGTCATCAGCAATAGGGCGTTGAACAGGAAGTCGTCTATGTCTATGGTCAGCAGCTCGTACTGGCAGTATTCCGCCGCCGGCGCGTCCGAAGGCACGCCGTTCAGCACGATGTCGCGAAAGTCCGTGGTGGTGAGGATGCCCAGCCGCCCGTCGCCGCGCAGCAGCACGGACTTGGATTTGTGTTCCTTCATCGCCGCCGCCGCGTCGCGCAGGCTGGCGCCGGCGTCCACGAACACCGGCTGGCGTCCGCCGGCGTCGCGGACGGTGGCCGCCAGCAGGGTTTGCAGTTCTCGCTGGCCGGCGCCTTGCGCCAGCCGGCCCAGCTTTTCCGACACGCTGGCGTAAAAGTAGGCGCCGAAGCGCGGGTTGCTCTCGGTCAGCGCCAGCACTTCGGCGCGCGGCAGGCTGTAGAGCAGCGCTTCCTCCTGGACGATGAAGCGGTGGCGAGTCTGGCCGGCGGCGGTGGCGCGGGCGTCGAAGCCGTCCTGCGCCCGGTACAGCGCGACGACCTCGTCGCCGGCCATTTCCCTGACCACGCCTTTGATCACCACGTACAGGGCGGTGACCGGCGCGTCCGGCGCCAGCACGGTTTGCTCGTCGGCGTAGAACAGGATGTCGGCGCAAGCCTCCAGCCTCAGGCGTTCGTCCGGGCTCAGGGCGTCGAATGGGGCGTGGCTGAAGTCGAATCGCTGCATGGCGGGCCTCGCGGAACAAGACATTGCCGCCAGCATAACACCGGCGGCAAGGGCTTGTCGGCGGGCGCTCAGCCCGGCAGGTGTTGCAGCAGCGGAGAGCCGTCGCGGAACAGCAGCAGCTCGCCGGGGACGAGCGGCGTCCAGCTTTCGTTGTCCGTCAGCGGCTGGGTGGCGATCACCGCCACGCGGTCATGCGGGGTGGTGACCGAGGCGAAATCCACGCTGACGTCGTCGTCCACCAGGTGAGCGGTGTTGAACGGCGCCTGGCGGATGATGTAGTGCAGATGGGTGGAGCAGTGGGCGAACAGCGCCTCGCCGTTGCTCAGCATGAAGTTGAACACGCCGTGGCTGGAGATCTCCGCCGCCAGCCGCGCCACTTCGGCGAACAAATCGTCCAGCTGAGGTTGCTGGCACCATTTGGCGCGCAGCCGTTCCATTAGGTGGCAGAAGGCCCGCTCGGAGTCGGTGCTGCCCACCGGGTTGTAATGGCAGCCGGCCTCGGGCTGGAAGTTTTCCAGGTTGCCGTTGTGGGCGAAGATCCAGTAACGGCCCCACATCTCGCGCATGAAGGGGTGGGTGTTGGCCAGATTGACTTCGCCCTGGGTGGCCTTGCGGATGTGGGCGATCACGTTTTCCGACTTGATCGGATAGTTGCGCACCAGATTGGCCACCGGCGATTCCACCGACGGTTTGTCGTCCAGGAAGATGCGGCAGCCCTTGCTCTCGAAAAAGGCGATGCCCCAGCCGTCGGCGTGGTGGTCGGTCTGGCCGCCGCGGCGGTGAAAGCCTTCAAAGGAGAACAGGATATCGGTTGGGGTATTGCAATTCATGCCCAGTAACTGGCACATGGTTTCTGATTCCACGGTAAAGAGGTTGTCATGGCCGGCCCGCGCCGGCTGCGGTTTTGTTACAGAGCTTAGGCGATAAGCGGGGCCGCGGCAATCCCGCCGCGCCGGCCGTGGAACCCGGGCGCGGCGGGAAAAGCGAAGCTCAGGCCGTCGAACGGACGAGGCCGCGCAGCTTGGCCCAGCCGCCCTGGCTCAGGCTGACGCCGAGCAGGATCAGGCCGCCGCCCAGCCAGTGGTAATCGTGAATGGTTTCGCCCAGCAGCGCGCTGGCGATCACTGCGGTGAACAAGGGCAGCAAATTCATGAAGATGGCGGTGCGCTCGCTGCCCAGGCCCTGAATGCCGCGCATCCACAGATAGGGCGCCAGCACCGAGGAGGCGATGCCGGCGAAGGCGACCAGGCCCACGCCTTGCGGCGGCACCGCCAGGCTGTCCGCGCTCAGCGCCACCGGCACCAGCATCAACACCGCCAGCAGCACCTGGATGTAAAGATTGGTCCAGCTGCCGAAGGGCGGCGCCCAGCGGCGCAGCAGAATGCCGTACAGCGCGTAGGAGAGCGAACCCACCAGCATCAGCGCGTCGCCGCGGTTGACGCCGCCGCTGAGCAGATCCAGCGGCCGCCCCTGGCCCAGCAGATAGAGCACGCCCAGCAAGGACACCGCCACGCCGAACAGCGCGTGAGCGCCCACCGGCTGGCGGAAGGCGACGGCGTTCAGCGCCAGGCCCAGCAAGGGGATCAAGGCGCAGATCACGCCCATATTGGTGGCGCTGGTGCTGTGCGCGGCGTAATAAGCCAGGCATTGGTACATCACCATGCCGAGCGCGGCCAATACGGCGAAGCGGCCCAGCCAGGGGCGGATGGCCCGCCATTGGCGCAGCGCCGGCCGCAGGCTCAAGGGGGTGAGAATCAGCGCGGCCAGCAGCCAGCGGTAGAAGGAGATGGCGGCGGGGTCCAGCGCCTGGGCCGCGGCCTTGGACACCACGGTGTTGGCGGACCAGATCAGCACGGCCAGCATGGGAAACAATGAATACATGGGATGGCTCCGGATGCGGCTTTCGTCCGATCGGGCGGGCGAGAGCACAGAAAAGCATTGACAGTGCGCAGTGTAGCGCTGTCTGATTCAATGCATATAACGCAAACCAGACAAGACGATAGCGGGAAACCGACAAATTGGACTATTCCGAACTGGACCAGGGCTTGCCGGCGCCGGCGCCCATCCATCTGCGCTACGACCAGCTGACGCCGCAGACCGAGTTCTCGCCGCACAGCCATCCCTGGGGGCAGTTGAACTGCATCAGCCTGGGGGTGATCGAGTTGAGCCTGATCGAAGCCGGTCAGGCCGAACGCGCGCTGGCGGCGCCGGCGGAGTTTCTGATCTGGGTGCCGGCCGGGGTGCGCCACTCCGCCTCGGTGCGCCAGGCGATGCGCTACACCTCGGTCTACGTCGGCGCGGAGGAAGCCGCCGGGCTGCCCGCCCACCCCTGCCTGATTCCGCAAACGCCCTTGCTGCGCGCGCTGCTGGATGACTTCTGCCAGCGCGGCGTTACCGCGATCCGGGACCCGTGGGACCGGCGTCAGGCCGAGCTGCTGCTGGCGCGGCTGGCCCAGGCCGGCCACCAGGACAGCTATCTGCCGGATAGCCGGCATCGTCAGCTGGCGCCCATTCTGGCCGCCATCCGCGACAATCCGGCCGACGCGGCCACGCTGGCGCAGTGGGCGCGGCGCGTGCACGGCACCGAGCGCACGCTGGCGCGCCATTTTCAACGCGAGCTGGGCATGAGCTTTGTCCAGTGGCGCAACCGGGTGCGGCTGCTGCGGGCCCTGGCCTGGCTGCGCGAGGGGCGGGCGGTGCAGGACATCGCCGCCGATCTGGGCTACGGCACCGCTTCCGCCTTTATCGCCATGTTCAACAAGCAGTTGGGCTATTCCCCGGAGCGTTACCGGCGCTTGCTGACCGACGGCGCGCCTTGAGGGAGCTTGTTGCCCGTTTGGCATTGCGGCACACTGGAATGATTGTCAATCATAGAACCAGCCTTCTACGCCCCAAGCCATGAGCAAGAAAATCAAACAACTGGCCCGCCAATTGGGCGACGGCTGGAAGCTGCGCCGCCGCTTGCGGCAGGCCAGCGCGCTGAATTTCGCCTTCTCCGAGCGCATAGACTTTTTGAACGGACAACACTGGGATCAGCTGGCGGCCCGGCACGGGCTGCTGATGTCCCGCGATTACTGGCGCGCGCTGGAGCGGTCCGGGCTCGCCCATTTCGAAGTGCGCTACGCGCTGGCCTATCGCGACGGCGAGCCGGTGGCGGCGGTGGCGATGCAGCTGTTGGAAGTCAGCCTGGAAACCCTGCACGCCCATCCCGGGCCGCGGCCGGAAGGCTCGCTGCGCGCGGCGCTGGCGCAAAACCTCAAGCCCAAGCTGCGGCAACGGCTGCTGGTCTGCGGCAATATGCTCAGCTACGGCCTGGACGGCGCGGCCTTCGCCGCCGATCTGGACCCGCAGACTCGCTGGCAGGCGGTGGCGGAGATTCTCTACCGCATCCGCCGCGCGGAGAAGCTGAACGGCCAGATCGACTTCGTGCTGGTCAAGGACATGGACGAAACGGCGCGGGAAGACAGCCGGGCGCTGGGCAAGCTCAGCTACAGCACCCTGGAGACGGAACCCAATATGGTGTTGCCGCTGGCCGAGGACTGGCGCGTTTACGACGACTACCTGGCCGGCATGACCTCCAAATACCGCAGCGCCATCCGCCAGCAGATCTTCAAGCCCGTGGAAGCCGCCGGCTGCGAGATCGGCGTGATGACGCCGGAACAGGTGGACGCGCAGGCGGAGCGGATGCAAGCGCTTTACCTGGCGGTGCAAGACAATGCCACGCTGCGGCCGGTGACGGTGAGCGCCGACTACTGGCGGCGGATGGCGGCGCTGGGGCCGGAGCGGGCGGAACTGCGCGGCTTGTGGCGGAACGGCGCGTTGCTGGGCTTCCTGCTGGTCTTGAAAAACGGCGCGGAAGTCACCGCCGCGCAGATAGGCTTCGACCGCGCAGCGGCCAAGGAGCTGCCGCTTTACCTGCGCCTGCTGCACACGGCGATCGAGTCGGCCTTGGCCGCCGGCGGACGGCGGGTGATCTTCGGCCGCACCGCGCTGGAACCCAAGGCGAGGATGGGCTGCCAGCCTGTGCCCACCTCGCTGTGGATACGCCATCGCCAGCCTGTGCTCAATTCGCTGATCCGCAGCAGCTTCGGCATCGTCCAGCACGAGGACGCGCCGACGATCAATCCCTTCAAAAAATAATGGCCCAGCCCTTCGCGCCGCGCGGCGGGGAGGGCGTGTGCACCTTGGTCGCGGAAAGGACCTGATATGACTCAAACGGCGAGCGCCGCCGCGGCACCCGCGCGCAAACTGAACCGGAACGATTGCAAGACGCTGGGCCTGGCTTCGCTGGGCGGCGCGCTGGAATTTTACGATTTCATCATTTACGTGTTCTTCGCCCTGGTCTTGGGCAAGCTGTTCTTCCCCCACGACATTCCGGGCTGGCTGCGCCAATTGCAGGTGTTCGGCATTTTCGCCGCCGGCTACCTGGCGCGGCCGCTGGGCGGCATCGTCATGGCTCACTTCGGCGATCTGTTCGGCCGCAAGCGCATGTTCACGCTCAGCATTGTGCTGATGGCCTTGCCGACGCTGGCGATGGGCCTGCTGCCCACGTATCAGAGCATAGGGATATGGGCGCCGATCTTGCTGCTCCTGCTGCGCGTATTGCAGGGCGCGGCCATCGGCGGCGAGGTGCCGGGCGCCTGGGTGTTTGTCGCCGAGCACGCGCCGCCGCGCCGCACCGGCCTGGCGTGCGGCATCATCACCTCGGGGCTGACCATAGGCATTCTGTTCGGCTCCCTGATCGCGATGGCGATGAATCTGTTCTTCACGCCGCAGCAGCTGGAGGACGGCGCCTGGCGGATTCCCTTCTTGATCGGCGGCGTTTTCGGCCTGGTGGCGATGTATCTGCGCCGCTGGCTGCATGAGACGCCGGTGTTCAACGAAATGCAGGCGCGCAAGGCGCTGTCCGCCGAGCTGCCGCTGAAGGCGGCCTTGCGCGGCCATCGTCTGGGCATGGCCGTGTCGATGGCGGCCACCGCGATGCTGTCGGTCACCATCGTGGTGGTGATTCTGATGACGCCCACTTTTTTGCAAAAGCAGTTCGGCGTGCCGCCGGTGGAGGCCTTGTCCGCCAACAGCCTGGCCATCATCGCGCTGAGCGTGGGCTGCATCGTCGCCGGCCTGGCGGTGGACCGCTTCGGCGGCGGCCCGGTGTTCACCGCGGGCAGCCTGCTGCTGGGCGTCAGCAGCTGGTGTTTTTACCAGACCATGGGGCATGACGTGAGCTGGTTGCGCCCGCTGTACACGCTGACCGGCTTTTTCGCCGGCATTGTCGGCGCGGTGCCTTTTCTGATGGTGCGCGCCTTCCCGGCGCCCATCCGCTTCAGCGGCCTGTCGTTTTCCTACAATGTGGCTTACGCGGTGGTGGGCGGCTTCACGCCGGTCTTGCTGTCGGTGTGGATGGAGGCCAGCTCGCTGGCGCTGGCCGGCTATCTGATGATTTTCTGCCTGGTGGGGCTGGCGATGGGGGTGTTCCTGCTGGCCTGGGGGGATAGGCCGGGCTTGTCCCATCCGGTGCATTGAAGCGCGCATAGAAAAACGGCGGCGTCGATAAAGACGCCGCCGTTTTCTCATGCCAGGGCGAGCCAGTTCAAGGTCTGGCGAGCATTAGCGCGGTAGTTCGCTCCACAGCTTCAACAGCCGCTTGGCGGACACCGGATACGGCGTTTTCAGCTCCTGGGCGAACAGGCTGACGCGCAGTTCCTCGATCTGCCAGCGGAAATCCAGCAGCGCCTGGGACGCGCCTTCGGCTTCATTGTCCTCGGCCACCCGGGTTTCCCATTTCTGCCATAGGTCGCGGATTTCCGCGCCGCGCTGGCCGTCGCGCTGCGGGTTGGCCGGCTGCTTGTCCATGCGCAAGCCCATCGCGCGCATATAGCGCGGCAGGTGAGGCAGCTGGCTCCACGGCGTGGCGGCCAGGAAACCCTTGTAAACCAGCTTGGCCAATTGCTGCTGCAACTCGTAGCCCAGCTTGTGCTTCTGCATCTTCACGCTGAGCGGGCCGTATTCGGACGCCACCTGGCCCAGGTACTGGGTCACCGCCTGGTTGACGGCCGGCAGCCGGGTGCGGGCGCGGGTTTTCTGCTCGTTGAAGGCTTTCTCATTGCGCGGCAGCGCGTCGTCGCCGATGAAGGCGCGGTCGCAGATGCAGGCGATGGCGTCGGCCAGCAATTCGTCGACATTGGCCACCGCGCGCAGTTGCAGACCCAGCTGGGTCATGCCGGGCAGGCCCTTGGACAGCTGCTTCATCTGTTCCTTGAGCTGCAGCTGCAGCAGCCGGATCACGCCCTGACGGTGATGGCGCTCGGCCATCAACTGGGTGTCGAACAGGCGGATCGCCACCTTGTCCTGCTCCAGCGTCAGCGCCGGGTAGCCGGTCAGTTGCTGGCGGCCGCGGGCGAACTGAATGCTTTCCGGCAGTTCGCCAAAGTCCCAGCTGCTGACTTCGTCGCGCTCGAACTCCGCGCTGGTGTCGCGGAAGGTCAGCTGGGCGGCCTGGCCGAACTGCTTTTGCAGCGCCAGCAGGTCGCGGCCCAGGCCGATTTCCTGCTTGCCGTCGTCGATGACGCGGAAGTTGAACAGCAGATGGGCCGGCAGCTCCTGGGCGCGGAAATCGTCGATGTCCACTTTGACGCCGCCGGTTTCGCGCAGGATGAAGCGCGCCAGCTGCGGCGCGATCGGCTGCTGTTGATCCGGGTTGACGCTGAGGAAGCGGGTGACGAAGTCCGGCACCGGCACGCAGCAGCGGCGGATCTGCTTGGGCAGGCCCTTGATCAGCTGTTGCAGCTTCTCGCGCACCATGCCGGGCACCAGCCATTCGAAAGCGGCCGGCTGCAGGCGGTTGAGGATGGCCAGCGGCACGTCCAGGGTGACGCCGTCCAGCGGGTGGTTGGGTTCGAAGCGGTAGCGCAGCTTGAGGCGGCCGTCTTCCAGCTCCAGCCATTCCGGGAACTGGTTTTCGGTGACATGTTGCGCGGCGTGGCGCATCAGTTCTTCGCGCGTCAGGTGCAGCAGCTTAGCTTCGGTCTTTTCCGCCTCCTTGCGCCAGGCCTCGAAGCTGGCGGCGTCCACCACCTCGGCCGGAATCCGTTCGCTGTAGAAGGCGAACAGGGCCTCTTCGTCCACCAGCACGTCCTGACGCCGCGCCTTGTGCTCCAGCTGCTCCACTTCGCGGATCAATTGCTGATTGCGCTGGAAGAAGGGCGCGTTGCTGACGTAGTCCATATTCACCAGCGCGCCGCGGATGAACAGCTCGCGCGCCTCTTCCGGCGCGATGCGGCCGTAGCTGACCGGCCGGCGCGGCACCAGGGTCAGGCCGTACAGGGTGACGCGTTCGCTGGCCACCACTTCGCCGCGGCTCTTTTCCCAGTGCGGGTCGAAGTAATGGTATTTGACCAGGTGCGGCGCCAGCTTTTCCACCCATTCCGGCTCGATCTTGGCCACGCAGCGGGCGTAGAGGCGGGTGGTTTCCACCAGTTCCGCCGCCACCAGCCATTTGGGCTTGGCCTTTTTCAGGCCGGAGCCGGGGAAGACGTGGAAGTTGACGCCGCGGGTGCCTTGGTAATCGTCGCCTTCCTGGTTTTTCATGCCCAGATTGCCGATCAGGCCGGTCACCAGCGCCTTGTGCAGGTTTTCATAAGCGACGGCGTCCAGCTGCTGGCGCTTTTTCTGCGTCATCTGCGCGTCCGGCTGCTCGGCGTCGGCGTGCGCCTGTTCGCGCTTGATCAGTCCCAGCTCGCCGGCGATGTCCGCCAGCTGCGCGTGCAGTTCGCGCCATTCGCGCAAGCGCAGATGGGACAGGAAGTGCTCGTGGCAGGTGTTGATCAGCAGACGGTTGGATTTCTTGTGCTTGAGCGCGTCGGAGAAGAAGTCCCACAGGTGCAGGAAGGACAGGAAGTCGGACTTCTCGTCGTTGAAGCGCGCCTGCGCGCGTTCGGCCGCCTCGCGCGCTTCGAACGGGCGTTCGCGCGGGTCTTGCACGCTGAGGGCGGCGGCGATGATCAGCACTTCGCGCACGCAGCCGAAGTCGCGGCCGGCCAGCAGCAGGCGGCCCACTTTCGGGTCCACCGGAATCCGCGCCAGCTCCTTGCCCACGCCGGTGAGTTCGCCCTTGTCGTCCACCGCGCCCAGTTCGGTCAGCACCTGGTAACCGTCGGCGATCAGCCGGCTGCTGGGCGCTTCGATGAAGGGGAAGGCGTCCACTTTGCCCAGCCGCAGCGCGGCCATGCGCAGGATGACCGCGGCCAGGTTGGAACGGACGATTTCCGGGTCGGTGAAGGCCGGGCGCTGATTGAAGTCGTCCTCGCCGTACAGGCGCACGCAGATGCCGGCCTCGACGCGGCCGCAACGGCCGGCGCGCTGCCGCGCCGCCGCCTGGGAGATCTTCTCCACTTGCAGCTGTTCCACCTTGGCGCGCGGGCTGTAGCGGTTGATGCGCGCCTGCCCGGTGTCGATCACGTATTTGATGCCCGGCACCGTCAGCGAGGTTTCGGCCACATTGGTGGCCAGCACGATGCGGCGGCCGCCGGAGGGCTTGAAGATCTTTTGCTGGTCCTCGTTGGACAGGCGCGCGAACAAGGGCAGGATTTCGTAGCCGCGGATGCCGGATTTGCGCAGTTTTTCCGCGGTTTCGCGGATTTCGCGCTCGCCGGGCAGGAAGACCAGCATATCGCCCGGGCCCTGGCGCGACAGCTCGTCGACGGCGTCGACGATGGCGCCTTCCATCTCCACTTCGCGCTCGTCTTCGTCGCGCTGCGCCAGCGGCCGGTAGCGCACTTCCACCGGATAGGTGCGGCCGGAGACTTCGATCACCGGCGCGCCGTCGAAATGGCGGGAGAAGCGGTCGGCGTCGATGGTGGCCGAGGTGATGATCACCTTCAGGTCCGGCCGGCGCGGCAGCAGCTGTTTCAGATAACCCAGCAGGAAGTCGATGTTGAGGCTGCGTTCATGCGCCTCGTCGATGATGATGGTGTCGTAGTTTTCCAGATAACGGTCGGTCTGGGTTTCCGCCAGCATGATGCCGTCGGTCATCAGCTTGATCACCGATTTGTCCGACAGCTTGTCGGTGAAGCGCACCTTGAAGCCGACATGCTCGCCCAGCGTGGATTTCAGCTCCTGGGCGATGCGGCTGGCCACCGAGCGCGCGGCCAGCCGGCGCGGCTGGGTGTGGCCGATCAGGCCGTGCACGCCGCGGCCCAGTTCCAGGCAGATCTTGGGCAGCTGGGTGGTTTTGCCGGAGCCGGTTTCGCCGCAGATGATCACCACCTGATGGCCGTCGATGGCGGCTTTGATGTCGGCCAGTTTCTGGTTGACCGGCAGGGCGTCGTCGAAATCGGGCTTGGGCAGATGGGCGCGGCGCGCGGCCACCTTGGCGGCGGAGCGCTCGATCTGCGTCTGGATGTCGGCCAGCTGCCTGTCCGCAGGCTGGTTTTTCTTCAGCCGCTCGGCGGCGTCGCTCAGTTTGCGGCGCAAGGCGTGGCGGTCGCGGATCAGGCAGGAGGGGAGGTCGGCCTTGAGTTGGGCCAGCAGCTGGGCAGCAGTCATCGGGAAAAGAACACTGGATTACAGGAAAGCGGCGATTATAACAGCTGCGTGGCGGTCCGGCAGGCCTGGATTGCCGGTCGGACGCCGGCGGAACGGCTTATTTGCGCTGGCGGTAGCGGCCCAGCTCCGCTTTCAGCCAGCCGGCGCTGGCCACCGGTTGCGCCGAGCCGCAACGCACCTGATAGGCCTTGCCGCTGATGCTGCTTTGGGTGGCCGCGCGCTCGATGAAGCTTTCCGCGTTGCTGACCCAGTCTTTTTTCAGCAGATACTGGTATTTGTCGTTTAGATGATCGCGGGCCTCTTTAGAGCCGTACCAACTGCCGTTGCGATTGAATTCGCAGCCGGATTGGGCCAGATAGTCCAATAGATGGTTGATCTCGTTCTTGGCGGCCGGGGTGGGCGCGGCGACGGCCGCGCCGGCGCTCAAACAAAAAAACAGCCAGATCGGCAGCTTCGGGGTCATGCTTCGCTCCATTGCAATTGGAATGCGCAGACTATGCGCGATGGGGCGGGGCTTGTCCAACTTCCGCGCCGCCTTTATGCTGTGCCGGTCTTCAGGGCGGGGTGAAATTCCCCACCGGCGGTATGTCGCGGCGAATGCCGGCGACGAGCCCGCGAGCGCCGCGCAGCCGTTTCCACGATGCGCGGGTCAGCAGATTCGGTGAAAAGCCGAAGCCGACGGTGAGAGTCCGGATGAGAGAAGACGCGCGCCAGGCCGTGAGAACCTGTTCAAAGTTTGCTGCGCTTCAGCGATACGGCGTTAAAAACGAGCTCAAAATGCTCATGTACCACTTGTACATTCCGCTTTTTCACTCGTTTTCGCCTTGTCTCGCCCTTGCTCGCGAGACTTTGAACAGGCTCTGAGAGCCCGGCGCGCTTTTGCGCGTCGGCATGGCCGCGCGCCGCCCTGGGGCGCTTTCCTTAAGTATTTACGGAGCCTCCAAATGCAGCAAAACATCTACGACCATCCGGTCTTTTTCTCCCAATACCAAGCCTTGCGCGACAGCGACACCGGGCTGAACGGCGTGCTGGAGCAGCCCGCCTTGCGCGACGCGCTGCCGCCGCTGGCCGGCATCGACATCCTGGACCTGGGGTGCGGTTTCGGCGATTTCGCCCGCTGGGCGCGCGGCGAGGGCGCGGCCAGCGTCACCGCGGTGGATTTGTCCGAACGCATGCTGGAACAGGCGCGGGCGCGCACCCAGGATCCCGCCATCCAATACCAGTGCGCGGGCATCGAGGATTTTCAGCCTCCGGCCGCCGCCTATGATCTGGCCGTGTCCTCGCTGGCCCTGCACTATGTGGAGGATTACGCGGCGGCGGCGGCGCGCGTGTTCGCCGCGCTGCGGCCCGGCGGCGTGTTCGCGCTGACGGTGGAGCACCCGATTTGCACGGCCAGCCCTCAGGGTTGGGCGCTGGACGCGGCGGGCGAGCCATCGCACTGGACGCTGGACGCCTACTTTCAGCAAGATGCGCGCGCAAGCCGCTGGTTCGTCGACGGCGTGATCAAACATCACCGCACGGTGGAAAGCTATGTGAAAGGCTTGCTGGACGCCGGCTTCCAACTGCTTCACCTGGGCGAGCCCGCGCCGGACCCGCAGACCCTGGCGCATCGGGACGGTTTGCGGCCGCACGCGCGCCGTCCGGCCCTGCTGCTGCTCTCCGCGCGAAAGCCGGCGCGTTAGCGCGGCCTTGCCGGACTGGCCCGAACCTGTTCAAAGTCTCGCGCAAGTCGCGGCAAGGCGAAAACGGCTGAAAAACGGCATGGCTGTTTTCAACGCCGTATCGCCGGCGCGTAGCAGATCGCAAACAGGTTCTTAGAACCAAGCCGCGCATGCCCGGTCCAGCAATGATCGGGCAAGAATCAGGAGGAGGGCGATGAGAAGCGGATGGGTAGCGGGGATTCTGATTCTGGCCTTATCGACGGCGCCCGCCGTCGGCAAGACCCCGCCGGAACGGGCCGTCATCGAACCGGCCCACATCGTCGAGGCCATCAAGCTGCAGCAGGAGGCGGACGCCGCCAAGGACAGGCCGCCACAAAACGGCGAGCCGTGGTTTACCGTATTGGAGGGCAAGCGTCCCATCATCGTCACCGCGCCGCACGCCACCAGCCCGTTCCGCGACGGGCAATACCGTTTCTCCGACGGCGGCGGCACCGCGGCCTTGGCGGCGATGCTGCACCAACTGGCCGGCGCCACCGCGATCTACACCACCCGCGCCTCGCCGTCTGATCCCAATTACGAAGACGACAACGCCTTCAAACGCAAGCTGGCGGCTTTGATCGCCGATCAGCGCCCCTTGCTGGTGCTGGACCTGCACGGCAGCCATCCTTACCGGCCTTACGACGTGGATTTCGGCACCTTGAACGGGGCTTCGCTCCTGGGCAAGCCCTGGCTGCAACAGCGGCTGGAGCAGCGTTTGCGAGGGCAGGGCGTGCTCAATGTCTCCGACAACTACTTCGCCGCGTCCAAGCATCAGACCATCGCCAAATTCGCTTCGCGGCTGGGCGTGCCCGCCATTCAGCTGGAAATCAGCAGCACCTGGCTCACGCCCTCGGACGGGAATCTGGCCGCGCATCGTTTCTCCCAGCTTTTGCAGGCGCTGGTGCGCTATGTGAGAGAGGTGGAGGGCTAGGCGCGGCGCTCAGGCGTCGTGCCAGCGGGAGCGATTTGGCACGGCGCAGCCGATATCGGCCTCAGGCTGGTTTGGGACCGATGGCGAATGCACCACCAGCAAGGACGCGTCGTCCAAGATGGCTTCGTTCTGGCGGTGGCGCTGCAGCGCCTGCAATACGGTATTGCCGATTCGTCCGGGCCAGCCTGCTTCCACCGCCTTGATCACGCCGTCCAGGCCAAACATCTGGCCATTGTCCGCCTGGGCCTCGGTAATGCCGTCCGAGCAGACGACCAGCGCATGCTCCGGCTTCAACATGCTGGTTTCCAGCGAACGGTCGAACTGTCTAGCCGCCAAAATGCCCAGGGGCGGGTGCTCGGAACGGAATTGCTTGACCTTGCGCCCTTGCGGATCAAACATCAGCGCGCAGGGAATGCCGCCGTTCCAGACCTGCACGGACTGCGCGGCCGCGTCGATTCCGATGAGGATGCCGGCGACGAAGCGCCCGGAGGGCAGCAGGCGGTGCAGTTTGTCGTTGATGGCCGCCGCGATGTCGCCCAAGGCCGCTTGCGCCTGAGCCAGTTCGTAAAAGCACTCCACCGCCGGGATGGCGCTGATGGCCGCGGTCAGGCCGTGTCCTGTGCAATCGGCCAGCATCAGGTATTCCCGATCCGCCGCGCGGGCATAGCAGACCAGATCGCCGTTGAACTGGGAAGCCGGCCGCAAATGACGCCAGACATGGGCCGGCAGTTCCAGTTGTTGCCGATTCAGCCGCTCGATCAGCTCCAAGGCGTAGCTTTGTTCGCGCTCATTGTTCTGGAAGTAGCGCTCCAGGCGCACCGCGTCCTGGTTGATCTGCCGCTGCATTTGGGCGATGCGCAAAAATACCTGGATCTTGGCCGTCAGCAGGTCCGGGCTGACCGGTTTGGTCAGATAGTCGTCGCCGCCGGCCTTGAGGCCTTCGATCAGATCTTGCTGCTGGCTCAGGCCGGTCAGGAAGATGATGGGCACCCAGTGTTCTCCGAACAGGGTCCGCAGCTCCATGGTGGCCTGCAGCCCGTTCATCACCGGCATGATGATGTCCATCAGGATCAAGTCGTAGCCGGCTGTCTTACACATGGCGACGGCCTCCCGGCCATTGCCGGCGAGATCGCATTGATAGCCCAGGTCTTCAACGAAGGTGCGGACCATCAGGCTATTGGTGGCGCTGTCGTCCACCAGCAAAATTTTGGGCTGGGGCATGCTGTTTCCATTACGTGTCAGGAAAGGGAAGCGAGCGGCGCAAACGAGCGCAAAGGCAATTACATTGGCATTGCACTGTGGGTATAGCATATGTGAGGCGGCGATGGCGCACTGCGGCAATAAAAATCAGTCCGCGCGGCGGATTGGACTTTGCCCACCGTCGTCAATTTCCGCCAGGGCGCGGGAAACCCCGTGCTAGTATGCGGGTTTTGGCGGCGCAAAGCGCGGCCCGTTTCATCCCAGAGAGCATTAGACCCCCGATCATGAAATTCGCGACGCACACCATTGCGCTGGCCTTGAGCCTGGCGTTGATCAGCCCGGCCAGCCTGGCCGAACCCGAAGACATGCCTTTGCCCGGCGACGTGCAGATGGCGCCGGCGAGCAAGCCCGCGCGCAAGGCCGCGCCGGCCAAAACCGTTCAGGCGGCGGAACCGGCGCGCGCCAAAGAGCAAGCCAAGCCGGCGCGCCAGGCCAAAGGCAAGGCCAAGGCGAAATCCGCGAAGCAGGGCAAGCGTCAGGCCAAGGCCATTAGCGCCAAGCAGACGCGTCACGGCAAGGCGGCGGCCAAGCCGGCGACAAAAAAATCGACCGTCAAAAAATCGACGGCCAAAAAGCCGCGTCACGCAGCCAAAACCGCAAAGCGCGCGCCACAGGCCAAGGCGCCCGCTAAAAAAATCAGCAAAAACAAAAAGGTAGGCAAAAGCGTGAAGAAGGCGCATAAAAAGGCGCCGAAAAAGACGCGCTGACGGCTTGCCAAAGCCATTGAGGCAAGACATAATACGCCTCTCTTCGCCGGTGTAGCTCAGTTGGTAGAGCACCTGACTTGTAATCAGGGGGTCGCGAGTTCGATTCCTGCCGCCGGCACCAATAAAATCAAGGGCTTATAGAGTTTTCTCTATAAGCCCTTGGTGCGTTTTAGGGGAGTGCCGGCCACGTTGGCTGATATTTCCCACTGCGCCAAAATATCGCCGCCCCGCCGCTTCGCGCATTGTTACGCTTTTTCCCCATACTTCTTTAGCCAATAATCGTCATCATCCCTACAAGCCGTCATAAAGCATTGTTTCTGTAGAAAAAATACTTTAGTCGGCTACTTATTGATGTAACGGCGACATTAATCGGCACGCCAATCGTTAATTTGACTCACCCCTTATGGGAGACTGACAAATGACTGGAGATGGCAATTTCCTCACTCCGGAAGGAATGAGAGTCGATATCGAGACAAGCGCGGCCGAAACGCTGAGAATTCTGAATCAGAACTTTCCATGGGCGCCGAACTTGCAGTTCGACCTTATGGCTTTTAGAGAGTGCTGGAATTTTGCAACGGCAAGAATTGGCTGGCTGTGGTTACAGACCCAAAGGGAACTGCAGTTTCATTTCAATTGGAAAGCCGGGCGAGCAGGTTTCTTGCAAGCCACACTGTGTGCGCTGAACAGCCTCGCGATCTACGAGGCCCGCACCTCTTCCAGTTGGACGGTATACGGGGCCGCCTTCACCAGCGCGTTGGCCAATTTTTTCGCTTACTACGATAAGGGCCCAAGCAAAAGAAGCAAGAAAAAATTCTTTGGGATGCTCTTGGTTTCTGCCGGATACGCCTTTCTTTCGTATGCCGGCAGCAATGCCTATCAATTCTTGCTTGCCTATGACTCGATCGCATTTTCAATTTGCGTCATTTTAGTCGGCCACCATCTTGCCATCAGGGGATAGGCCCCTTTTTTCGAGGGCATAAAAAGACCCCAGCCAAATCAGGCTGGGGCTCATGGTCATAACAGGAGGCCGACATGAGGATGCCAGCTACTGCCTGTTATAGGCGGCCGGCATGCTTGTTCGAACTGACCAAAAGACGGGCGGCCATCATTGGCCGCTCATTCTGAGAACGCTCTCGGCTTGACGCGCAGCGGATTTTGAAACGCTTTTAAGCGGCAAAGCGCTTGCGCAGCCAGTAATCCGCGCTGACGTAGCGGCCGCCGCCGTAAAAGAACAGCACCAACAGCATGACGAAGTAGGTGGCGGCGAACTCCATCCCGTTGTTCAGGATGACCGGGTCGCCCAGTTCAGTAATGTAGTTGTAACGGCCGGGGAAGTTCTCCGCCAGCCAGGACAGGAAGCCGGCCAAGCGCTGGCTGGACTCCATGTCCTTGGCGGCAATGGCCAGCCAGCCGCGCGGCAGGTGCACCATGGCGCTGGCCGCGCTCATCAGCACCATCATGGGGATGGCCATCACCCGGGTGAACAAGCCGAGCGCGATGCAGACCAGGCCCAGCACCTCGGTGGCCGCGGCCAGAAAGGCGAACAGCACGGGGAAGGGCAGGCCCAGGCCGCCTTCGCTGGCCGGAGCGCCGAACCAGCTCACCGCCGCGCTGAAGCCGACCACCTTGGAATGGGCGCCGACGTAGATCACCGGCAGCAGATAGAGGCGGACGCCCAGCAGGGCGATGAAGTCGTATTGCTTGCAAGCCGCAAGCGCCCGGTCGAAACCATTCATTATCTTGGCAATCATTTTCGTATTCCTCATATTGGGCGGCCGGCGTCGGACGCCGGCGCGCGCATGTCGCGCATCTGTATCAAGCCGGTGGCGAGCGCTTCCTTGAGCCAGGTCCAGAGCGTGTCGGGCGGAACTTCGGCCGACAGCGCCGGATAGGCGCAAGGCGTCCGCAAGGCCTCCAGCAGCCAGCGATCTAAGGCGCTCAGCGGTTTCCGGATCACCTGATGTCGGGCGTCGCGAAAGATGGCGTAAGGGCCGGCAAGCCCGGCGAAGTCCAGCTGCAGTTCAACGCAGGCCAGCGTGGGATTGAGCGAGAAAACGGAGCTTTCCGTCGCCAGCCCGGCGGAGGGCGGCGTCACGACGGCCTCGTCTATTTCCACGCTGAACAGCAGCCACTCGTATTCCAGGCATTGCCGCAGATCCGCGGGCAGGCCGGCTTGGGAGAAACAGAGAAACTCGGTGGCGATGTGGTGGAACTCGGGGCTGGATGAGGCGTGACCCGCCAAAAAGTCGTCGATGCGGCTGCGCAGCTGCTCAGCCGACAGCCTGCCGCAGAACAAGGGGAAGACATGGCTCAGCACTTCCTCGACATTGCCGCGCAGAAACTGGCGGTAAAGCTCGACGGAACGCTCGCCCAAGGCCTCCGGGCCGCCCCGCAGCCGCCGGCTGAAGGTTTCGATGTCCGATATCGCGTTCATGATGTCTCCTTTGCCGCGCTCAGGCGGCCTGGGCCGCCGGCAGGTGGATGCGGCGCCGCAGCGCGGCCGCTTCTTCGCATAGTTCCCGCCACGGCGGCAACTGGTTGTCGCGCTCCAGCAGCAGCGGACGGGAGCCGTGCAAAGCCACGGCGTGCCGGGCCAGTTCCAGCACCTCTTCGCATACGGCCGCGCCGTGGGTGTCGATCAAGATGCCGTCGTCGCGGCGCCAGTGGCCGGCGATGTGGAAGTAGCGGATGGCCCGGGACGGCAGATCGGCGATGAAGCGTCGCGGGTCGTAACCGTGGTTGCAGGCGTTGACGTAGACGTTGTTGATGTCCAGCAGCAATTGGCAGCCGCTTTGTTCGACAACGGCGCGGATGAAGTCCGCTTCCTCCATCTGGCCGGCGTGGGCGTGGTAGTAGCTGATGTTTTCCAGGATCAACGGTCGATCCAGGAGGTCTTGAACCTGGCGTATCTTGGCGGCGACGCGCGCCGCGGCCGCTTCGCCGCGGGGGATCGGCAGCAGTTCGTACAAATAACCTTGCCGATCACGGGAGTAACTGAGGTGGTCGCCGTGCAGGCGGATGCGATAGCGGTCGAGAAAGCGCTTGGCGCGCTGGAGATAGTCCGCGTCCAGCGGCAGCTCGTCGCCTATCGACAGGCTGAGCCCATGCGAGATCAACGGGTATTTCTCCGCCAGGCGGTCCAGCTGCTCGCGTTTGCGGCCGCCGATGTCCATCCAGTTTTCCAGCGTGATTTCCAGGAAGTCGATTTCAGGCTGCGGGGGGTGATCGGCCAGCCATTGGGCATGTTCGGCGCGCAGCCCCACGCCGACGGCCTGTTGATTTATTGTCCGCATACGCCCTCCACCATTTTTCCCTTGCCGGTTTGGTCGGAGTGGACGCCTTGGCCGGTCTTGCCGCACTTGCCGTCGCGGGCGCGCACCAATTGATCTTGCGGATCGTGCCGGAGAGGGGCTTTCTCATACATCTTCACCGTGCCGCACTTGCCGCTGGCGCATTTGCCGCCATGGCCGCTTTGGCTTTTCACCGCTTGCGCCGGCTGGCTGGCTTCCGCCGCCAAAGCGGCTTCGGCGCTCAGGCCGAGCAAGGATGTCATGGCGATGGAAAGAATGATCTGTTTTTTCATGTCGGTTCTCCTTTGGGATGGCGGCGCTCAATGCGCCGGGAAGCATGAAAGGTCGCGGCTGGCGTGGATCGGGCCTGGGTAATAACGGCGGACGATGGAGATAGATTGCTCCTTGAGCCGCAGGCCCTTGCCCATGAAATGGTTGAGCACCAGCTGCTTGGGCTTCGCCGCGGCGGCGATGCGGCCGACGACGGACGGCTTGGCGTGTAGGAAGGCGGAAGCGGGGTCCGCCTGCTCGTCGATGGCGAGCGGCATCACCAGAATGTCCGCGTTCTTGGCGAAATCGATAAAGCGAGGGTTGCCGCCGTTCTGATCAGCGGAGACGACGATGCTGCCGTCCTTGGTGTCGATCCGATAAGCGAGGCAGGGCACGTCGCCGTGCGGAATGCCGAGCGCGCTGATGCGGACGCCGTCTTTTTCATACACCGTGGTCGGCGTGGTCTTGCGGTAGTCCACATTGGACAGCGAGACCTTGAGCGGGATGTCGCCCTGGCCGGAGTAGAGGCCGGACAGATAGGCGTAAGCGCCGCTTTTGGCGTTGAACTGGGCGTTCATGAAGCCGCTCAGGCTGGGAAAGCCGGCGCCGCCCGTTGGGCCGGACATCTGAATGGCGCGGGGCGAGCTGAAAAAGTAGCTGCCCTTAAGCAGCGCGGGCAAGTCCGATACATGGTCGGTGTGAAAGTGGGTGAGGCCGATGAAGCCGACGTCTTCCAGCCGCGCGCCGGATTGGCCGAAGCGCAGAAAGGCGCCGCCGCCGGCGTCTATCAGCGCCACCGGCTTGCCCTTCCACCAGATCAGCGAGGCGGACGAAGCGCGGCCGTCGTCGGAGATCGGCCCGCCCGAGCCCAGCAATTGCAAGGCGTAGTCTTTGTTTTCGCATTGAGTTGGGCTGGCCAGGGAAGCGTTGGCGGCGCAGGCCAGCAAGAGGGATAAGGCAAGCATGCGGATTTTCATTTTGCGCTCCTTGTGCGGCGCGGTGATTTGGCCTGAGAAGGGAGGCCGGCCTGCGTCATCGCCGCCGTATTTCATTGAATTCGACGAGATGTCCCCTTGCAGGCGGGAGTCGCGTCGCTTTGGCTATGACTAAAGCTTATCACCGCGCTTATATCAGCATTACTTTTTGTATTTATAGATATGAGTAGAAAAATTTATATACAAGAATGGAGAGCCATTGAGCATTCGCCGATGGGCGGCGGCGGGAGAGCGCGGAGGAAGTAGACGGGGACAGCGTCAAAATGATGTGGAGGATCAAGCAGGCGCGCCGGCCTGCTTGTGATGGAAAGATGGATAGGGGTGTAGCGCGGGGGCGAGACGGAGGCCGTCCGCCATACGGCTAAGCAGCTAGGCCCGCCCCTCGTCCCGCGCGCGCAGCCACGCCACGGTGTGATTCAGCAATTGATAGGCGATGGAGATGGGCGTCGGCGTTTGCGGCAGGGCGTCGATGTCGAACCAGCCGGCGTCTTCGATCTCGCCCTCCTGAGGCTGGATGTCGCCGCTGTCGTACTCCGCGGTAAAACCCAGCATCAGCGAGTGGGGAAAGGGCCAGGATTGAGAGCAGACGTAGCGCAGATTCTTGATGCGCACGCCCACCTCTTCAAACGCCTCGCGGTGCACGCATTCCTCCAGGGTTTCGCCGGGCTCGACAAAGCCGGCCAGCGCGCTGTAGACGCCGGGGACGAAATGAGGGCTGCGCGCCAGCAACAATTGCCGGCCGCGATGGATTACCACCATCATCGCCGGCGACAGCTTGGGATAGTAGAGCTGGCCGCAGCTGGAACAGCGTTTGCCGCTATCGTCCGGCCGCTGAAGCAGGGGCCCGGCGCAACGGCCGCAATAACGATGAGTGCGCTGGAACTGGCGGATTTGCGCGGCGCGGGCGATGGCCGGCGTTAGCCCGGATGGCAGGCTGAGCAAGGCCGGGCGCAGGGCCAGCCACTCGCAGCCGGCCGGCGGAGCGCCCACCAGTTCCGCCAGAAACAGATTGTGTTCCTCATGCACGCCGATGAACAGGATCTGGGCCAGCGGCCAGGCGCGCGCGCGGTCATCCGGCAGGGCCTGGTCCAGCAACAGGATCTTGGGCCCTTCGAAAATGCAGTAGCGGGCAGGCAGCGCGGGATCGGGCAGGGCGGGCAGGTCGAATGGCATGGCGGCTTGGTTAAGGTTTGAGCCCCTCAGTTTACGCCCACTCCCGGCGCCGCGTACATCCAGTGTTCGCTTTGCCGGCGCACCACCTCGGACAAAGAACCGCTGTCGTCGAACACCTGCCGCAGCCAGGCGCTGTCGGACTGCCGCTTCAACACCCGCTGGCGCAAGGCGGTCAACTGCGCCTGATTGCCCAGCGCCTCGGCCTGCGGCTCCAGCTGATTCAAGGTGTTGAGCAAATCCTCCTGCAGCCCGATCTGGCTATTGTTGCCGGCATCCACCAGCATGCCGTCAAAGCCGAAGCGGCAGGCCTGGAAGCGGTTGTAGCTATACGTCAGATAATGTTCCTGACACACCTCGTCCTGGCGTTCGCTCAGACAGCGGTGCGCCAGCATCTGCGCGTAAGCCGCCAGCAGCACCGGCGTCTCCACCGACAGCGGCGTGTCGCAGATGCGGATTTCCACCGTGCCGTACTCCGGCTTGGGCCGGATGTCCCAGTAAAAGTCCTTCATGCTGGCGACAATGCCGAGGTTGGCCATGCGCCGGAAATAGTCGTTGAACTGCGCCCAGTTGTTGACGCAAGGCATGCAGCCGGACAGCGGGAAGGCGTTGACGCTGGTCAGCCGCGAGGTCTGGAACAGCGTGTCCACCCCCTGGTAAAACGGAGAAGACGCGGACAGCGCGATGAAGTGCGGAATGTAGCGCGCCAGATAATGAGTCAGGCGCACCGCGCTGTCGCCGTCCGGGCAGCCGATATGGATGTGCTGGCCGTAAACGGTGAACTGCTTGGCCAGATAGCCGTACAGCTCGGACACCAGGTGATAGCGCTCCTTGGGGTAGATGCGTTGCTCGTCCCAATGCTGGAACGGATGCGAGCCGCCACCGGCCAGGCCCAGATTCAGTTTGCGCGCGCTGCTGACCAGCAGCTCGCGGATGGCCAGAATCTCCTCCAGCATCTTGTTGACGTCGCTGTGCACGGCGGTGCCGATCTCAATCATGCCCTGGGTGATTTCCGGCTTGATGTCGAAACCGTGCTGCAGGCGATTCACCTGCAACAGCAAATCGTCCGAGCCGCGGGTCAGATCGTAATCGCGCCGATTGAGAATCATCAGCTCCAGCTCCACCCCCAGGGTCAGCGGCTGACTGCGGTTGAATTCCAGCATCGTCTCACTCCTGCGGCCGGGTTTCGCCGGCCAGCTTCAAGGCCAGGCGGGTCAGCACCGGCGCGCACAATTCATTGATCACCAGGATGGCCATCATCACTCCGCTGAAGTTTCCCGCGGCGGCGCCCAGGGAAATCGCTCCCAAGCTCATCAACAGCGAAGTGCCGCCGGACCAGGAGTTCAGCGCCAAGCCCAGGCAGGCGCCGTGGCGCTTGGGCAGGCCATTGGCGCCGGCCGCCAGCCACCAGATCAACACGGCGAAGCCGGTGCGCAGCAGCAGGCAGGCCAGGGCCACCGGCCAGAACTGCGCCAGCGACTGCGGCGCCAGTTGCGCGCCGGCGGCCACGAAGAACGCCACGGTAAAGATATGGGCGGACGACATGATGCCGCGTTCGGTCACGGTATGGCCGTGCTTGAGGTTGCGCGTGGCCAGGCCGGCCGTGAGCAAGGCCAGGGACGGCAAGACCTGCAGCATGTCCGCCACGCCGACCACCAGCGCGATCAAACCGAACAGCATGACTTTCTGCGATTCCCGCTGCCGGCCGCCCAGCCAGCGATTAAGCTGGATTGCCGCGAGACCGGCCAACAGGCCCAGCGCACAGGAGGCCAAGGTCAGCCAGCCCGGCAGCAGAATGCCGCTTTCCACGCCGTTGTTGCCGGACAGATGGCCATAGGACAAGGCCAGCGCGAAGCAGGGCAGGGCCAGCAGATTGGACAATGCCGTGGCCACCAGCAGGCGTTCGCTGACCTGTCCGTCCGCGTTAGACTCGCGCACAATCTCCAGCGTGACCACCGGCGAAGTGGCCACGCCCAGCGCGGCCAGCATCAGGCTGGCCGCCAGACCCAGGCCGAACAGCTGCAAGGCGGCGAACAGGCCAAGCAAGGTCAGCAGGCAATAGAACAAGGTGGTCAGCAACAAGGTGCGTTCCACCCGCAGCCAGCGCAAATCCACGCGGCGCCCGGCCTCAAACAGCGCAATGCCCAAGGCCAGGTGCACGAAGATGGACGCTTGCTGCAATAGTTGCTCGTCCAGTAGCCGCAGGCTGTGCGGACCAATCAGCAAGCCGGTCAGCACATAACCGACGATGGCGGGCAGACGCGCCACCCGCACGGCGATCTGGCCGCCAATCACACCCAGCGACAAGAGCACGCCGAATGCCGCCAAAGGATTGAGCGCCAGCGTTTGCCAAGGCAGGCTCATGATAATTCCCCCGTTTATTTTTGATTTTGACTGACGCGCCAGCCTGAGCCGGCGCAGCGAAAGCGGAATGTTGACGTCTTGCGACGGATCGGATGGGACGCGCATTGAAATGCGCGAAATCGCCCTCAGAGTATGAGAGACGATAAAACGGGACGAGAGTTCATGGTGATTGAGTGGATTCGCCGCGCGCTATCCGGCAAAACCGCTCCGGAAACGATGGCCGCGCTGCGAGAGCAGGCCGCGCGCATGCCGCTGCTGGCGGGGCTGAACGAGGCGGAGCTATCGCGCCTGATCGAACTGGCGGCCTGGGTTTTGCGCAGCAAAAGCTTCTCCGGCCAAGACGGGGTGCGCTTAAGCGCTCGCTCATGCGCCAGCGTGGCCCTGCAAATGGCGCTGCCCGCCATGAATCTGGGCAAAGCCGCCCTGAGCGGCTGGAACGACGTGGTGCTGTACCCGTCGCCGTTTGTCGCGCGCGACATCTGGATGGACGGCATAGGCCTGCAGCATGAAAGCGAGAGCGTGCTGATAGGCCAGGCCCGTCAGGACGGCCCGGTGGTGTTGTCGCTGCCGGACGCGCGCGCCTCCGAGCAGCTGGACGGCTGGAATGTGGTGATTCACGAAGTGGCGCACAAGCTGGACATGCTCAACGGCCCGGCCAACGGTTCGCCTCCCTTGCACAAGGGCATGCAACAGGCGCAATGGAGCCGCGTCTGGTCCCGGGGCTATCGCTTGTTGTGCCGCATGCTGGACCGCGGCATCGATCCCGGCTGGCTGGACCCGTACGCGGCGGAGAACCCGGCCGAGTTCTTCGCCGTGTTGAGCGAAGCCTTTTTCGAGCTGCCGCACCATCTCAAGTTGGACTGTCCGGAGCTGTACGAGCAGCTTGTCTTGTTCTACCGCCAAGATCCGGCGGCGAGGTTGCCCGAGCCCGAGGCGGAACCCGCCCCGGGCCCAGAGTTCTGATCAACCGGCGCGCGGCGCCGGCAGCTTCTCCAGGTCATCCAGCAAGCCCAGCAACTGGCTCAGCTTTTCCTGGCCCAAATGGCTTTCTATCTGGCGATAACAGTCTTCCGCCAGCGGGGAGATCTGTTGAATCAGGTCACGGCCGTCCCGCGACATTGAAATGATCAGACGTCGGCTGTCCACATGGTCGCGCTGACGATGGATCAGCCCCGCTTTTTCCATGCGGACCAGGATGCCGGTCAGGCTTGGCGGCAGGATACAAGCCCGGTCCGCGATAACGCCGGCCTCCTGATCGCCAAAGTCCTCCAGCACTCGCAGAATGCGCCACTGTTGCTCTGTCACCCCGTAACGGTTGAGGATCGGGCGGAAGTAAGCCATCACCGATTCCCTGGCCCGCAGCAGGTGCTGGGGCAGCCGTTGATTATGTAGTTTTATGTTTTTGTTGGTCATTTAGATCGTTGCTTCCGGCTGCGCGCAGCCAGTGTTGCTGGTTATCGCCCGAGAGGGCGAACTCGACAAATAAAATGCCATGCAAATACCTGTCACATATTTACTTTATTCCAAATTTTAATCCAAAAACAAAAAAAATAGCATCTCAATACCATATATTCATTGAATTAATTATGCATACCGGGCGAAGTAACGGGCAAAAGCGCCAAGCGACAGAGCCTCCAAGAGCATAATTTGCGTTACGGTGACGATAATTTTGAATTTACGTCACAGTGACGCATAATTAACTTGGACCAACAGGCACAAACGGGCAGAGGAGGGCGGGCAATGAAGGAAGAACAGCGGCAAGGCGAAGCCGCCGCAGGCAGGAAGCGCGGCCGCCCTAGTACCGGCCTTGCAATGTCCGGGGCGGAACGGCAACGAAAGTACCGGGCAAATACCGTCACCGTAACGTTAAATGATAAGGAATGGGCCCACCTGACCAATATGCTGGAGCAGGCGCTGAAAGCTGACCCATCGCGTTACGGCGAGTCCGATTTCGCGCTGGCCAGAAAAATCTACAGCGCCGCCATCAAGGGCAACCCGCCGCCGGATTGTTTTCACAAGCCCGCGACCAAGCGTCAAAACGAAACATAGTCATTCCAGGACGCAACCATCCCAATGGCCACTGCGCAAGACGCCGCCTGGCTTATGCTGATGAGTGTTGTTTTTTTGCGTGGGACCAAGAAGATGAACGCCTCTTACAGTCCAAGCGGAATCTGCGTTGAAGCCGCTCCGGCCGGCGCGCGTGGATTTGACGCCGATACGCCGCTGTCCCTGGAGCTTGCCCGGCAGTTCGCCGCCTCCGGCTACCAATTTTGCGTTCGTTATCTCTCGCTAGGGTCCGATGAGTACGCCTCAGACCTGTCCGCAAGCGAAGCGCAGGATATTCTTGAAGCAGGCCTGGCCTTGATGGCTGTGCAACATGTGAGAGAGCCCGGCTGGTCGCCGAATGCGGCCATGGGCAAAAGCGACGGCCAGAACACCGCCGCGCATGCGAAAATGGTCGGATTATTGCCCGGCGTGAACATCTGGTGCGATCTGGAAGGCGTGGCGGACGGGACGGCGGCGCAGGATGTGGCCGACTATTGTTCGCAATGGTTTGAAGCGGTGTCCGCCGCGGGCTACGCGCCAGGCTTGTATGTAGGGTCCGACGCGGGATTGAGCGGAGCACAGTTGTATGAACTGCCTTTCCAGCATTACTGGCAATCTTGCAGCAGCGTGCCGGAGATCCCGCAACGGGGCTACCAAATGGTGCAGACCCTGGTGCCTCAGCCGGTGAACGGGATCGGCATCGACGCCGATCAGACGCAAAGCGACCAGTTGGGCGGCACGGTGAGATGGCAGGTTCTGACGGAGAGGGCTTGATGATGAAGGAGGAGAAGAGCTTTGGAGCGCTTTTCCCTAGCTTCCTTTATTTGACGCAATATACAAATGGCGTGTTGCAATAACGCTTTAATAATGCATTTGCCATGAAATGTGGCGCACTAGCATTGTCAGCACTTAGACTCCCCATCAGCATCGCCTCCGCCGCCAGCCCGCCCAGGGCGCGGGCGCCCCATCTTTTTTCGCAGGTCTTCCCCAACGTCCTTACGTGCTTGATTTTTCTCGCGTGCCATCTGTGCCGCGGCGATGACGATCATGCCGTCAATACCCAAAATTTTGGCGACCATGATGCAGGCGAAGTCGTCCATCGTCCGAACACCGGTCATGCATTGGCTAGACGACAAAGTCCAAGCCCTTCGTTTTTGTCTGTCGTACCGGCTTTGTCTTCGCTTCTCGGCCAGCCTGTCCGCTTTCATCGATTACACCTCGATCTCGCCGCTGCGCCCGGGTCGACTTAACCCCGAGACCGGGGAAGTCGAGCCGACTTTGCCGCTCATGGATTCGAGTGTGGTCGGGAAGTCGGGCAGGGACATGGAAACCGGCGACCTGATTGACAACCCAGAGTGGGTCAGTCTTCAAAGCTGCTCCTGCGCGGCTCTTCCGACAGCTTGGTTATCGTCAAGTTTATGCCTATTGCGACTCGCCACGGCCGCCACAAACCAAATCAGTAGCCGTTGCATCTCCAAACATGGGCGCTGCGGTATCTGCTGCCGGGGATGGAGTAAAGCAAGACCTCCATGATGGGGGCTCTTTGACCGGTTAAAAGGTAAATAGCTGGACTTTCAGTAAGCTGTGACTTCTTGATCGTGACTCACTCTGGACAAGTCACACCAGGTGAGTCACACTGAACCATCACGTTTTTACTGTTTTGGGGGTACTTGTGACTGACCAGGTAGCTTCGCCAGCAGCTCCGTCACAGCTCGTCTTGAGCCTTTTTCCTGGCGTTGATCTTCTGGGTCGAGGATTTGAAGCTGAGGGCTTCTCGGTTGTTCGTGGACCTGACCTCATTTATGGCAGTGACATCCGGCAATTTAGGGTTGTTGCTGGTCGTTTTGATGGTGTCATCGGTGGTCCGCCGTGCCCTGATTTCAGCAAAGCCCGCCGCTCTGAGCCGTCCGGCTACGGCCTTGAAATGCTTGCCGAGTTCCGTCGCGTTGTGCTTGAGGCCCGCCCGACCTGGTGGCTCATGGAAAATGTTGCCGGTGTACCGGACATGGTGTTGCCGGGCTACAGTCACCAGCGCATTGATATCAACGCATCGGAATGCGGTTTGCAGCAGAATCGGTTGCGGCATTTTCAGTTCGGCCATGGTGACGGCCTTGTACTTACCGTGAAGCGTCTTCCTGTTCGTACTGACGTTGAGCCGTGTTGTACTGCAAGCGAAGGCTCACAACTGGGTAAGCGTGATTGGCTTCGCTTCTGTCAGTTGCAAGGCTTGCGCGATGGCATAGATTTACCAGCATTTACTCTTGGCGCGCGTTACCGTGCCGTCGGTAATGGTGTGCCGGTTGATATGGCCAGGATGATGGCCTCCGGCATTTTGTCACTGCGTGGTTCTGATGATGTTCGGGTGTGTCAGTGCGGTTGTGGCCGTGAAGTTGAGGGCAGGGCACGTTTAGCAAAGCCAGCTTGTCGTAAGCGCCAGCAGCGTAAACGTGACTCTGCCGGCGTTATTCATTCGAGCTCGGTCACACTGTGACTAACCGCGGTTGGCTCTTACCTGGATTGTCACTGTGACTATACGGTCGCGAAAATGCCCCGGGTAGTCACGTGACCTTCCTGGTGTGACAGATCCTGGATGAGTCACACCAGATCTGTCACGTGACCGAGCTGCGGTGACGGTGAAGTGAAGGACTACATTACTACCAACGGCCTAAAAAGACAGGAGATGAAGCATGCTAAAAAAAATTGGAATTTTAGCTTTTTCACTTATTGGTACAGCAGCCTCCGCGGATAACACCGTCAGACACGCCAAAATATTCTATAGCGGCGACATGAAAATTTCGTCCGTCAGCGAACTGACAAAAGCAATCGACGACGCCAACGCCAACGATCATGTTGACCGGATAAATATTTATATAAATAGCTATGGCGGCGACATGGACTCCGGTTTGATGGCAGCCGCAGCTATTCGAAGTTCAAAAAAAACAGTCACAACTGTTGCCATGACCACAGTGGGCTCATCGGCAACGTTAATGTTATGTGCGGCGAGAGATAGGAGAGCTTTGCGCGAAGCCAGTATCTACTTACACCCGTCTTTTATCGAATATAAAGGCGAACTAAGGCCCGATACCCTCAAACAACTAGTCAAGCAAAATGAACGATTCAATAACGTGTTCAAAACCGCCTATAAAAAATGTACGTCGTTGGACAGCCAAAAAATTAATAATATTCTTTATAGCGAATCAAACAAGGTAACATTTACCCCGCAAGAGGCTATGAAGGTAGGCATCATCTCAGCAATTGATGAAAAAATAATAGACACGCCAGAGACCTACTACATCACAGCAGACTAGAGCATTCCCCTTCCAGTCACGTGACCGTCTTGGAACGAAAACTCCACACGTAAAAATGCCCAGGTCTGTCCCTGGGCTTTTTTCCTCTTTACTTCGTCCTGGCTTCAGATCCTGCAACCATTCTCATGCATCTCTTTTTGTGCATCTCTGAGCTTTTGCATTGTGTCCGGCTCTTTGTTCATTCCTGGGTCAAGCATTCGATCGTAGTAGTTTCTTAGCTGCTTAAGCGTCTCACAGCTCCGCTTGGCCTGGATAACTGGCTCGTTTTGCCGCCCTTGCATGACAGCGATGCTTGGATCACGTGTATTGAAGTTGATGCCCTTGAAGCGTGTTCCAGGCGGACAAAATGGTGCTGTCGTGTACATGATTTGAGAGTCTCCCACGTAGCACTCCAGTACGCCGGCTTGCAAGTTCGGTCGTTGCGCAGGCCTGGGCGCCGGCGGGGACATCCTTAGGGGCTCGTCACCATTTTTCATTTGGCGCTTGAATGTTGCTCCTGCAGGGCAAGTGGCCTCGTTTGTCAGCACGCTTCTACCATTTTTGTCAGTGCACTCGATTACCCCGGCTTGTGACACAGTGCAAGCTAATGCTATGGCGGCACCTAACCGTTTCATCACAGCACCTCTCCACATAAAGCATTCAAGCACGCTCAAACGTCCTTTCTTCCTTGGGGTGCATTTTTCTAAGCACGTTAGCGTACTCGTCCAGTGTTCTTTGAGGGGGTGTTCTTGGGATCCGTAGCGGCATGAGTCCTATCTGCCTGATGATCGAATCTCTTTGCCTGTCTTTATCCTCTTTCCCAATGTGCGACCTGTCATCAAGCTCGATGATCGCGATCATTGTGAGGTCTGTCTTGCAGATCACGAAGTCAGCTACCTTCTGGCTCATTGTTCTGCGCAGCCCTTCGTTGTCGAATTTGCTTCCCCCTTCAGTGTCGATAATCTGGCTAAAGGCTACTTGAGGAAAAACGAGGAAGTCAGGGGAAAGGCTTTTTGCCAGGCGGTTAAAGCACTCTTGCTCACGCTGTGTGAGCAGAGTTTTCCCTTTGATTTTGAACCTCGCTGAGCCGAACTGCCTGAGGCTTGTTACATCGTTGAATGAGCGCTTGGGCGCTTTGCTTTTCTTCGCGCCACTCATCGCTATAGCTACGATAGCCATCAAGATGAAGATGATGACGATTGTTGTCATGCTTTTTCTCATCACGTTATGTTAACGACGATGCTATACGAATAAAATCTGTCTGCAAACTCGTCTTATTCGTCACCGTAACGAAAATTGGGGGAAGCCACGCCCCGGCTCTTTTGCAGACAGTAAAAACCGTGTAGAGCGATCGCCCATGGCCAGCCCCGCGCTCGCGCGCCCCTAGGGGCCCCGCCTGGATGTTCTTATCCAGGAAGGGGTAGGGGGACTAGCTCGGCCTTGGCCGAGCGTAGTAGGGCGTTGCAACCTGTTGGCGTCGCGCCGCCTTCGGGCCGCATAGCGGCCTAACGGTGGCAGTTCTCGCGGTAGAAGTCCCGTTCAATCATGAGCCGTTCGATCAGCTCCGCTTGTTGTACGGCAAGGCGCTTGGCCATCGTGGGCAAGGCTCCAGCCCCAGAATGAACCGAACTGCTTACCTAGCACTGTCGACGCTTTGTGAGCCAGTCTCAGCGGCAATTTCCATTACGTCACGAAAACAAACAGCCCTGATCAAGTCATCAGGGCTGCACGGGAACTCACACCACGGTAGATTGCGTTTCATTTTGCTGCGGACAGTTGTTGCTCGAACCCACAACGATGGAAAGTCAGGGAATTGAACCGTTGGAGCAGCCGGTATACCCTGCGTCGTATGTTTCCAAAATTTGACATAATATACATTATGCGAATCTATGGTCATTCAAGAAGTGTTGCGTTTAAGTGCGCACAGACCACAACACCGATCAACAATATGGTAGTTTCATATGTTGCTTTCGCTCGGTGCGCAGCATGTTCCTCGACCTATCCCATGACTCATTGCCTCGCATGCTTCGCTCAGGTGTTTTGGTGGAGCCCGGCACGCGACGCCCGCGCTACTGGCCAGTTGTCTGGTGTGCCATCTACGCCGGAGATCTAGCTGAAAGCACGCTGCTAGGAAAACTCCGGGCAATCGAAACGCTATATCAACATGCAGAGGCATTGTATGGGCTGGGCTCACTTGACGATGCCATTGGGTGTCTTGACCATGAGATGCTGGCTAAAGTCTTGGAGTCCTGGTTTGTCTCTATTCGCAACAAGCATGAAAGCTCGAGCTCCGATGAAATTCGCTGGCAGACCGGCCTAGGGTTTGTTACAAGCATCGTGAAAATGCTGTCTGGCTATCAGGCGCAAGCCGTTAATCTTGGGAAAATCGAAGAACGGCTGCATCGTCTCAATCAGCTGTACCGTCAGCTTCACATTAAGAAGAAAACCAAGAGTGAAATAATTCGATCATTACCTGAGTCTGTTGGTGAAGCCATGTATTCCTCCCTAGACCCCTTATCGTTGCAAAATCCTTTTTCCGATCCAGCGACACGTTGGCGTGTTTTCGTTGCTTTTATCCTGATGCTTCACCAGGGGCTTCGACGTGGAGAAATGCTTTTACTGCCCGTAGATTGCATCAAAAGCACCTACGACAAAAAATTGGGCCGAGAACGATACTGGCTGAATGTAAAGAACAATGAGTACGAAGATGAAGACACTCGGTACTCGAAGCCGAGCATCAAGACAGCATCCTCAATTCGACAGATTCCGGTCAGCGTGACCGTTGCCAATTGTGTCCAGGTATATGTGGAGAATTATCGTGGACGCCCTAGCCATTCTTTTCTGCTTAATTCAAAACGAAATATGCCTCTTGCGACAGAGTCACTGACTAAAGCATTCGCACATGTTTCAAGTACTTTGCCTGCATCAGTACTCTCCGACTTGGAAAACCGAACAGGGAAAACATCGGTTACACCACATGATCTTCGACATACATGTGCGGTCATTCGCCTTCATCAGCTACTTAATCATGGCGACAGCATGGATGAAGCTCTTCAAAAACTACGCACTTTTTTTGGATGGGCAAAGAACTCTGTAATGCCTGCACGTTATGCTCGTGCTGTGTTTGAAGATCGCCTGTCCAGTATCTGGAATGATACTTTTGATGATCGCGTTGCATTGCTTCGATCAATTCCCAAAGGGAGTGTGCCATGCAAGGACTGAATCAAGCCCCCCTTCCCTTTGATGATGTGGTAATGGGTGTTGTCCGCATGCTACCTCCGTTACCACCTGTATTGCGGTATTACGATGATTTCGATGATGTAACTCGCACCATACTTCATCCAGAGAGCGCCTCAATATTTGAAACTATTGTGCAAGGCACAAGATACCTACTTGATTTCTCTTCACAAGATACTTCTCATGCATTGCTTCTGAAACAGGTCTTTGCTTTCCTTCTGGGGTCTGAACTAAGCCCTATGACTGTCGCGAGGTATTTGCAATCAGCAAAACAAATAGAGCGATACGAACTGGAAGAGTTGCTAGCTTGCGGGCCACAAGGCGTCGGTTTTGCATGGGAAAGGCTGAGAGGTCGGGAGCTCCCTCCGGTGGCATATTTGTTTGTGAAAGCATTACTTCGCATGCTTTCGGAGTATCGACTGCAAGGATGGTCTAGCGACTACAACGCGCTGCTCTCATCCACCCTCCCCTTGCCAATACAAGACAAATATGCCGGGGTACGCTCGGGAGAGGTGTTCTTGCGCATCGATGAAGAGGCTGAAATTGTACGGTTCTTGGATGAAATCGCCGACCGTGTCACCCGAAAACCGAACAGCCTCACCTTAGCAGAGCTAAATGACACGGCCATGCTGATGTGTTCATACCAATTTGGAATGCGACCACTTCAGATTGCCTCTGTTCGCCATCGTGATATCCGAATTTGGAATGGCGACTCTGCCGATATCCAGGCGGTTCACATTACCTTTTCGATGATCAAACAAAAAACCATTACCAACTCGAGACCGCTAACGCGAAAGGTAAAACATGAGTGGTCAATTTTGATTCGGGAGCTCTATTCAAAGCGCCATGAAAGCGGTGCGGGCGGCAATGATCGATTGTTTTCCATGGACTCCGGCCACGAGGCTAGTCGCCGCATTTCTGAGTTACTGGCAAAGCTTATCCCTGGTGGAGCGACGGCGACAGATTTGCGTCATACTGCAGCCCAACGCCTTGTGGATGCTGGCGCGAGCCAGGAGGAGCTAGCGGAATTCCTTGGGCACTCAGACATAACGACCGGTCTGGTGTATTACGCGACTTCGGCCAACCAGGCCGAGCGGGTCAATAAGGCACTTGGCTTGTCTAGCATCTATTCCCGAGTCGCCAAGATAGCCCATGAAAAGTTCATTAGTTCTGCTGAGTTGGCCTCGCTGAAGGAGGATCAACAGATTGCAGGCGTTCCGCATGGCATCCCAATTGCAGGGATTGGGGGGTGTGCTAGCGGCCAACCACTCTGCCCATCGAATCCCATCCTGGCCTGCTATGGCTGTCACAAATTCATGCCGATCCACGAGATCGGCATTCATGAACAGGTGCTTTCCGACTTCAGGAATATTGTGCGGTTCTTTTATGATTCTTCACGTGGGGACAAAAATTCTCCTGCGTATCTGCAGCTGCAACGCACGATTTCATCCGTTGAGGCGATCATCGAAGAACTTCGTGAGGGCGCCCAATGAACCAGCACTACCTGTCATTCATTCAGCTCGGGCAACAGCTGGCAGAAGACCGCGACATTCCATGGCAATTGCCCGTAGGTGACGATGGAATGGTCTCTTCTGGGGCGTGCTGGAACCTCAACAAGCTGGTCAAGAACGATCATCCGCCCTACTTCTACCTACGTGATTTTGGCTGTGATGCGAAGTCGTTGCGAATATTCGAAGCACAACGTACAAGCATGGGTGATCCGCTGACAGCGTCTTTTGTTATCTCGGAATTCTGGCAGGATCTGATCAAGGCAGCGGTTTGCATTCAGCTGTTTTCCAAGCGCAATACGGTCGCCCATGTGGCTCAAAATATTATCCGCCTGCTGCGCGTCATCGCAACATGCACACCAAGCAAGGCACCGTGGGATCTGGTGAGCGACGATGTCCAGCTTGCGATGCAAGTCGGCATGGCCATTCAGCCTTCAGGCAAGTTGGGAGATCTGGTGGCCGGAGTGGTAAAAACGATTCTCGACGCCTACCGCCTTACTGATGCTGGGCCGCTCTACCCTGCTTTGGCCAATCAGCGCTTGAAGGGTAGCCAACCCCGAAAAGCCAAGCACATTAAATCCGAAGATGAGCTGCGTCACGATCTGGACGAGCGCAAACGGGCCGAGCGTCTCCCGGAGCGAAGGGCATTTTGGGAACTCATCCGGATTGTCATGACAGAGCGACCACAAACGTTCATTGACGAGTTACGGTTTATTGGATTGAAAACGATGATCGCAACAGGTTTTCGAATCGGTGAAAACGTTCTGTTGCCACTGGATTGGGAGCGCAAGCGTGAATATACAGACCGGCATGGCCGACCAGCGGGTGAGCTAGGAGGCATTTCTAGCTCATCGATGATACGTCATTTTGCTGAGAAACAGCAGATTGAGGGCAGTGATAGCCATGTACTGTTCGAATCCACTCAGCACGTCCCTCAAATGTTTGAGGACCTGATTGCCAGTGCACTGGGACGCGCAGCCGAGCTCACTGCACCGTTGCGAGCCACGCTCCGTCGACAGGTTGAATCCGGTCGACTTTTGCCCTGGTTTGAAGCGGACAGCATTGCACCCATCACACAGCTGTACCCTTATCTAACTGGCAACCCTTTCGGGACGGATCTCTCCAAGGAAAGCCGCGCCAGGTGGATCGAACGTTACCAAAAGGACTTCGACCCTCGGGTTTTTGATGAACTTCGAGATATCCAAGCCCATGAATATTTCGCCGCAGGCGGAATTCGTCTAGATATGGTGGCCTACCAGTACTTTAACCGCCTTAGAAAAGCCATGGGCAGCAGTAGCATCCGTTATCGCCGGAGTGATGGAAGTGCCATCCCCATAGGGACGCGAATAAATTGGGCCCAGGCGTTCCTGCATGTCCGGGAGCTAGAGAGTTATTTGCGAGAAAATACGCCCACAAAGCTGTCAGACACGGAGCCATTCCGACTGGCTAACGGCACGATGCAAGCCTGGGAAGTCTTGCTACTACACCCCAAGAGATCTCTCACGGAAGAACGCAACGCCGGTCTCTGTGACGTCACACGATTTATGGCCATCAACGTTCCGGACCCAACTTTTATTTCTCTTTCATTAACACCCAAAAGTAGCGCAGGGACACTGTTCTCCCGGTATGGACAGACCGACGAAGACCGTAGTCTGACACTGAACTCGCACTCATTGCGCCACTTGCAGAATACGGAGCTGTTCCGACTCGGCATCGCAGATACCATTATCTCCAAGCGCTTTAACCGTAGGAGCGTCGCACAAAGCTACGAGTATGACCACCGCAGCCTGGCCGAAGAACTCGATACGATGGAAATCTCAATGGAAGTTGAGTTTGCCCTGGGCGAAAAAGCCACCACCGTCGCCAAGATGATTGCGTCAGGAAAGGCTCGCGGTCCCATTGTGGATGCATTCGAGCGGATCCAGGCAACAGAGGCGGATGCGGCCGCATTCGAGTATCTTAATGTCGAGGCCGATGGTTTTCATGCCACTCCCTATGGGCATTGCCTGAATAGCTTTACGGTTGACCCGTGCCCCAAGCACCTGGAGTGCTTTGCCGGCTGCCGCCATCTCTCGGCCACCAACTTGCCTGAGCAACATGCAGCATTGGTCAGGCTTGAGGGAAAGCTGGCCTCAGCGCTGGAGCTTGCTCAGGCCCGCCCTTCGAAGAGTATCGGCCGAACCAACCAGATTTCTCATGCAGTGTCGCGTTTGGACAGTGTGCGGAAGATACTGGCGACCCAGCAAGGAGAAAACCCGTTTCCAGATGGGTCAGATTTGTCAGCACCCCGAAAACGTGGAGCGATGGATGTCTAGCGAAAACAGTATGGCGGCTTTCGATGATCCTGAAATGCGTCGCATCTTGGAAGATCTGCTGGCCAAGGATGAGCCCATTTCGGCACGAGCTGTGGCCCGCCTCCACCCCAAGATCAATGCGGCGTCATCCATCACTCGACACCCTGAGCGGACTAAGTTGTTAGTGCACTACCAGGAACGACAGGCGCAGTATCGCCGCTGGAGCGGCCGTGTTTCCAAGCAATCGAAGGACGTGGTTTCTGCCGCACTTGCGGACAAGGATCTACGCATCGCAGAGCTCGAAAGGCAGGTTGCATTGCTAACGGCTTCACATGTAGCAATGATACGGGCTGTCGGTGAATTGGGCGGATTTAGCAGATGGGCTCAGTTCTTTGCCAACTATCGTGAGTCACGGATCGAGTTAGAGAAACTTGGGGCACTCCCCTTTGCTAAGGTGTCTGGCATTTCTACTTCAGATAGCGAATAACAATCAGATTGACATGAATACTCCATCACCAGTTCGTTCTTAAGTGGCCAATCCTGCATTTGTGCTAGCATGACTACTGCCAGCTAAGAGTGGGCTTCAAGGATAGGCGCTGGCAGAATGATATGCACTGCTCCGGGATGTTCGTTCCCACTCCTTGAGTAACCGCGATTGTGCTGACCGTCCTTCTTCAACACACCCTGCTTCTGACATATGGCGCGGGGCTTGATCAAGAAGGCAGGAACACAAATGAGCGCAACAACTGAACATCCAAAGGCTTTTATTTCGTATAGCTGGACAAGCCCTGGTCTGTCCCGAGCTCGGTGGACGGTTGGTTAAGCTCTGAGCAGCGCCTGGCGCTGCTCAAATTCTATCGGGCTC